>NZ_JBXAHA010000020.1:0-191520 GCF_058794615.1 Cupriavidus sp. GW823-FHT07A04 | reverse complement strand
AGCTCGCGCGCGATCAGCTGCTGCTTGATGGCGTTGCGTGTTGCGTCGTTGTCGGGGAGTTGTGCCTGCTGCATGGCACGGGTGATCTGGTCATCGGGGATTGCCACGCCGTTGACCGAAGCGGCAAGGACAGGCTGCAGGCTGAAAGCCAATGCGGTGGTGGCGATAAGGCGAAAGATCTGCGATTGCATGTTGGTTTCCTTTGACATCGGGTATCGGGTATCGGGTATCGGAGTTCTGCGTTCTGCGTTCTGCGTTCTGACGGGCCGCTTCAAGCCCAGCACATCGGCACAGCTCAATAGGTCCAGTTGAGCGTGGCCAAAAAAAGCGGCGCCTTTGTGCCCAGGTAGCTGGGCTGCGCGAGCGGCACGCCAACCAGCAGCTCACTGGTGAATGTTTGCTTGGCCCACTGGGCCGAGAGACGAATGCCGGCGCCGGTGCCAGCCACCGATTGCCAGTCACGGGTTGCGACCGATTGGGTCTGGCCGCCGTCCAGGAACAGGTACGGCTCCATGCGGATGCCGGCCAGCGCCGGCGCGTTGGCCCACACCATCTCGTTGCGCAGATACGCGCCACGGTCACCAGCGATGGCGCCTTCGCGGAAGCCGCGCACGGTGCTGACGCCGCCCGCGTAGATCTGCTCGGAGCCGAACAGCGCCACGTTGGCCCACTGCGCGACGAGCTGCGCACGCCAGGCCAGCAGGGCGTCGAATGCCCGCGGCAACGGCAGTTGCAGGCTCGCATTGGCATCGAGCTTGGTGAACTGCGCATGCGCTTCGTCAGAGCGGATGTCGGCGGGGTCGCGGGTGGCATTGATCAGCCGCAACCCGCGCGAGACGCCCGCCTCGGCCGTGGCATAGCCCTGCTGGTCGTTGGCGGCAAAGCGCCGCAATCCGCTCCAGGCCGCGCGCAGCACGGTGAGCCGCTGGGGATCCAGCTCCAGGTTGTTGATCTCGCGCTCGCTCTTGCGATAGGTGAGGGTCAGGTCGAAAGCCTGCCGCCCGCTCCGGTCGCGGGTAAGGACCCGGTTCCAGCCCAGCGTGTGGCCAAAGGTGCGGCCGTACAGCAGCGCGGTATCGCCAATGGCGGTCTGGTACTCGGATATCGAGCCGGTATAGCTGAAGGTGTTGTAGCCGAACGGCGCCGCCGCCGAGAGCACGGCCGCATTGGTATCGCGCGTGCCCACATAGCTGGCGGAGACCGCCTCCTGCAAGCCCAGTGCGTTGTCGGCATCGATGCCCAGCCGCGTGCGCGAGATGCCCGTGGTCCGGCTGCCATAGTTGTCGACGCCGGCATTGAAGCGAAAACGGTCACCGGGCTGGTTAGCCAGCGCCACCACCGAGCTGCCCGGCGTCTGCCCCGGCAGTATCTGCAGCTCGGCCCGGTTGCGGCGCAGGCGGTTGACCTGGTCAACCCCTTGCTCCAGATCCTGCAGGCGCAAGGTGTCGCCCGGCGCGGGGAATTGCCAGCCCGTGCCAGCGTCTGTCAGCAGCCCGCCGCCCACGGTATCGAGCCATCCGCTATCTTTGCCATCGACGCTACCATCGCCGCCGCGCAGGCGGATGGCGCGCCCGTTGAGGCGGATCGATTCGACCGTGCCCGGCACAACCGTGACCATCAGCACGCCGGAGGCAAGATTCTGCTCGCCCAGATAAGCACGCGTGGTGATAAACCCCCGCGCCACAAAGGCTTCGGTAAAGCGCCGCAGCAACAGGTTGATGCGATTGGTCCCCAACGACTTGCCAACGAAGGGGGCCGTGATGGCGCTGATCTCGGCATCCGACAGCACGGTATTGCCGATCACCTGGATACGTTGGATCTCGAACGTGGCCGATGTCTCGGGCACCGCCTCGATGGGTGTGTCGGGTGGCAGAACCTGCTGGCTCTCGATCCGGGCCGGTGGCTGGGTGGCCTCACGCTCCAGGTCGCGCTGGCGCTGCTCGCGCAACAGGCGCTGTGCCGGATCTTCCGGCGTGAGTTGGGGCAATGGCGCCGCCGATGGCAACGGCATTGGCGGTACCTGAGCCTGCACGGAACCGGCAGACAGGATCGCCAGGGCCGTCATGGACAGCCGGAGCCGGAATCGGAGCGGGGTAGCGCGCCGCATCATTGCCACACCCAGGAAGTGAAACCGAGATGGTTCTCGACGGTGACGGGAACGCGCTGGCGCGGCCGCTTCACCATGGTGGTGCCCGCAATGGCCACGTCACCCTCGAAACTGCCCCCATCCGCTACGGTGTCGCCGCTGATGCGCGTGCGGCCCGCCGCCATCCAGCTGCCGCCGATGTCCGTGGCGTAGAGCCTGGCCCAGGTGTCGCCAAAGAAGGCCTTGAAGCCCCGGTCGCGCGCGATCGCCGAGTAGCCGGTCACACCAGCGGCGTAGGTCAGCGGCGCATTGACCGTCAAGTCACCCAGCGCCAGCACGCGCCCACCTACGTTCGCGGCCAGCTTGCCCGCCTGAATGTCGATATGGCCACCGGCGGACAACAGGCCACCCGTCACGGTGGTGGTCGATGACGCCGAGGTGCGGCAGATGATCATGCAGCTGCGGGAATAATGCGCGGCGCCCCTGGTGATCCCTTCGGTGCGGAACGTGTCAGCCGCGCGCACCTTGATGTCGCCGTTGTTGGCATAGATTTCCCCGCCGGTGTTGATGACGTTGCGCCCGGTGAGCGTGGTGCCCTTGTCCGAGAGCAGATAGGCAATCTGCGCCGGCCGGTCAACCTGGCCATAGTCCACGTCAAAGCGCGCGCTGGTCTTGGTCAGCACCAGCCAGCGCTGGCCGCTGCCGGTCTGGTAGCTTGGCTGCTCGCCATTGGCACCGGCCTGCTTGGTGATCTCGTTGCGCAGGTCGCCGCCGGCCGTCACGGCAAGGTAGCCGTTCGACAGCATGCGGCCATAGCGGTTGATGACATCGCCCCCGGCCCGGACCGTGACATCGTCGCCCGCACCGAAGAAGATCCCAAGATAGTCCGGGGTGGAGGTATTGAGCACGGTGCCGCCCGTCAGCACGGTCACGGCGCCGGCGGACTGCGCTTGCCCCACGATGCGCGATTGCCCCTGGATCAGCGCGCCCTGGCTGGTCAGCTCGCGGTCGGACTGCAGCAGCACGCCACCCTGGGTGGCCACCAGCGTCGATTGCGCGGCGGCCGAGTCAAGCAGCACCGACCCCGCATGCAGCCGCACATCGGTCGCGGCCAGCACGCTGCTGTCACGCTGGACATAGCTGCCGGTGGCATCGATGGCCACGGCGGCGCCGGAGGCGCGTATGGCGGTGCCCTGCAACGCAAGATCGCGCACCTGGATACCAGTGCCGGCGACGCCGTCGACATCGGTACCGGACAGCGCCGCCGTATCTGCCTGGATGCTCAGCGAGCCATTGCGCGAAGTCAGTGCCGTGCGCGTGTCAGCCTGCGTGGTCTGGAGCCGCGATGTCGCAATGACGAGGTTGCCCGCGGCCGAGGCCTGCGTGCCGGCAAGCGCAATGCCCGCGCCAGCGTCCAGAAGCCCGATACCGCCGCTGGCGCTCAGCACCGAGCCGGTCAGCCTGATGGGTTCGCTGTGTGCCTGGCCTGCCGCGCCCATCACCAGATCCCCCGTTGCGTGGGTGCCGGCTGCCAGCGTGGTGGCATGCAGGTCAATGCGGTCGGAGGTGACTTGCAGATGCCGGCCGGCATCCAGGTTGCCTGTGCCAAGCATGCCGCCAGTGCCAATCACCACATCCTGCAGCGCTTGGATCTTGCCGGAGGCGAGTTGCAGATCACCGGTGCCGGAGACCGCGAAATCGCCGGCGATGGCGTAGGCCGAGCCGGCATGGCGCACCCCGGCGCCTTGGTCGGTCACCAACAGTGCGATCCGCCCTGAACTCAGGCTACCCGCGGCCGTGATGTCCAGCGCGATGCCCTGGCCTGGGTTCACCGCGGGCGCGGTGTATTTCACCCACGGGTGCTTTCTTTCCGGATCGTTGTCCGTCGGAGACAGGCTTGTATCGATCTCGGCGCTGCCGGTCCCCGCCACGGCACGGATGCTTGCGTTGGCATCCCCATAAAGATTCTCGACCCTACCGCCCACCCGGATTTGCTTGGCTACGAGTTCCAGGTTCTGCAAAGTGCCTGACAGACCGCCGGGGCCGATATCAATGGTGCCCTGGCTGGTAGTGAGGACAACATTGCGCTGTAGCTGGCCGTTGGCGACGGTGAGATTGTTGAACGACACCTGCCCGGTAGTCAGCGCAAGATTGCCAATGTTATGCACCGTCATGCCATTTACGGTGATCCCGTTGGGATTGGCCACAATGACATTGGCGCGGTTTCCCAGCACATTCAACGGCCCTTCAAGCAATGACGGATTGGTACTCGTGACCTGATTCAGGATGGTGCGGGCCAGCGCCGCGCGGTTATCAAGATCGACGCCGGCGCGCGGGACGTTGAAGTCCCGGTAGGTGTTGGTGGAAACGCCGCCAACCGCATTGGTGATGCCAACGGTGATGCGGCCATTGGCCCCCACCGTGACCGTGGGCGCGCTGTTGCCGCCATCGGGCACCACGCCTGCGGCAAGGCAAGTGCCGGTGAGCAGGAGCGCCCCCCAGGCCAGAGCGGAAAGCCGCAGGCCGTGCGCCGCCATTGCGGTGACCGTCGTCTTTTGCTGCTCCATCCCAGTCTCGCCACGCCGCACAGGACCTCTCCCATTCTCAAAGTGCGCGCGAACGAAATTGGATAAGACGATGCGTAAGGCGATTCCCATGCTCAACAAGGAAACGCCGCCACGATGCTGCCGATTCTGTCGCGCTGAATTTTGACGCGACATTAGCAGAGTGCCATCGTAAAAAATTTGGGAAATTTCCCAATCTTCCGGCGTTTATTCGCTTCCGATGGCTCGGCGAACGCATCAGTCAAAGGATTTAACAAAAATTCAACAATTGTGTCCGCAACAACGGCCATGCTTTAATCAGGTGTTAGTGAAACTGAACTCATGGTCTCAACCGCGCTTTCCGCAGGGGCAGTGATCGCTCCTGAAGAGGCAAAAGGAAGAAGGGCAGTTGTTTATAACGGCGCCCCGACCGCGAGGCATCACCCTACGTAGGGAGGGCGGAGCGCTGGGGGGGCCGATGACGAGAGGGATGCGGGCAAAGGAAGACAGCTCGCGTATTGAGGCTAGCGGCAGCCGATGACAACGACTTCACCGAGGCAGCAGTTTTGGTCGCAAGAACGCGCCAATGTTCGTAGAATGTTGCCACCCGCTAGGCTCAAACAGGGAGCGCAGCCATGAAAGAAAGCCCGGTGCCAGCCGATTCCGGCGATGCCGCATCGCTCCCAACCAGTCGCCCTCCCTCCGACCTGGCCGACGAGATGCTGGCATTCGAGCAAACGGTACTGCGGCTGATCACGCGCAATATGCCGCTTCCGGCGCTGCTCGCCGAGGTATGCCGCCGCGCCGAGACGATGCTTGGCGAAGGGCCGTCATGTTCCATCCTCCTGCTCGATGGCGATGGCACGCACGCGAAATTCGGCGCGGCGCCCTCGTTGCCCGACGCGTTCAGCGCGGCGATCGACGGGCTCCAGATCGGCCCCGGTGCCGGCTCATGTGGCACGGCCATGTTCGAGCGGCGCATGGTGGTGGTGGAGGATATCGCGACAGATCCCTTGTGGGACGATTATCGGCAGCTTGCGTTGCCGATCGGGCTGCGCGCCTGCTGGTCGATTCCGTTCCTGGACGATGCGGGGAAGGTGCTCGGGGCGTTTGCGGTCTACTATCGCGTCCCGCGGCGACCGACCGCCAAGGAAGAGACGATCCTGCACAACATCGGGCAGAGCGTGGGCCTTGCCGTGCATCAGGATGCGATTGCGCAACGGCTTGCGCAGAGCGAAGAGCATCACCGCTTCGTTGTCGATCTCCTGAGCGAAGGCATCCTCGTGCTAACGCCAAGCGGTATCGTGTTGGCATGCAACCCAAGTGCGCAGCGCATGCTACGCTCGGCGACGTCGCTGGTTGGCAGCAATATCTACGGCAACGTGGCGCGGTCGTTTCATGACGACGGATCGCCGATCGCGTTCTCGGACCGGCCAACGTCCCGCGTGATAGCGACGGGGCAACCGGTTCTTGGCGAGGTGATCGGGCACGAACTGACCAATGGCGAGATCATCTGGATCAGCGAGAATGTGGTCCCGATCATCAAGCCCGGCGAGACGGCACCGGGTTCCCTGCTGGTCTCCTTTGTGGATATCGGGCCGGTACGCGACGCCACCCAGCGCTTGAAGTATCTCGCGACGCGAGACTCCCTGACGGGACTATTCAATCGCAGTTATCTTGCCGACCGGATGACCGAAATACTCGCGCCCGGCGACAACGACGGACAAGACCCGCTGCGCGTTGCCATCGTCTACGTCGACCTGGACGGCTTCAAGCTGGTCAACGACTCGGCCGGGCATGAAACCGGCGACGCCCTGTTGCGCAGCGTCGCCCAGCGGCTGAGCGGATGTGTACGAGAGGACGACACGCTCGCACGCGTGGGCGGCGATGAATTTGTGATCGTGATACGCGGCTATCGCAGCACCGAAGAGATCGCCGCGCTGTCCGCGCAGCTTCTCGAGTCCATTGCACTGCCGTTCACGGTCGGCGAGAACGCCTATTTTATTGGCGCTTCGATCGGCATCAGCCTGTTTCCAGAAGACGGCCGTGACGCCGCAACGCTGCTGCGCAATGCGGATTCCGCCATGTACTACGCCAAGCAACTGGGGCGCAACAGCTTCCAGTTCTTTACGGCGTCGCTTAACTTACGCATGCAGCGCCGCTTTGCCGTGGAGCAATCCTTGCGGCGCGCGCTGACCGCGGGCGAGCTCAGTGTCGTCTACCAGCCCATCGTGGAAAGCCAGAGCACAAGCGCGGTTGGCGCGGAAGCCCTCCTGCGATGGCACAGCGCCGAACTCGGTCACGTCTCGCCGGAGGAGTTCATTCCGGTCGCGGAAGAGACAGGCATGATCGTAGCCATTGGCCAGTGGGTGCTGGAGCGGGCATGCGCGCAAGCAGCAGAATGGCGACGCACCATCGCACCGGATCTTTCAATGGCGGTGAACCTGTCCCCGCGCCAGATCAACGCAGGGTTGGCGCAGATGGTCCAGGGCTGCCTCACGCGCGCGGGGCTCGATCCCAGTGCGCTGGAGTTGGAAATCACCGAGGGGCTCTTGATGATGGATAGCGAAACGGTGATGCCGGCGCTGACATCGCTGACCCGTACCGGCGTGAGGATTTCCGTCGACGACTTCGGCACGGGATACTCGTCGCTATCCTATCTGAAGCGCTTCCCGCTTCATAACCTCAAGATCGATCGATCATTCGTCGCCGGGCTGCCAGACAATCGCGACTCCACCGCGATTACCCACGCTGTCGTCGCGATGGCGCACTCGCTCGGCATGAGCGTAACGGCGGAGGGCGTGGAAACCCCGGAACAGGCAGCCTATCTACGTTCCTTAGGCTGTGAAAGACAGCAGGGCTTTCTATTCTGCCGGCCCGTGGAGCCTGCGGAATTTGCACGCCGGCTAGGCGAGCTTGGCTCGGCGGCGGACGCAAAGTAGGGAAAATCCGGCGCTACCGTAACGCCCCTCTCCCATTTCATGGGAGAGGGGAGCAAACCAGCGTATTGCTGCTGGCCACTCGCACCCGTATGCCGTACTCACACAAAGTCCGAAGCTCCAAACTTTCTAACGGATCAATACACCTTTTCGTGTGGGCTGATGCATCGCTGGGCTAAATCCAGCGCCGCCGTGGCTCCCCTCTCCCGCATGACGGGAGGGGTTGGGGGAGAGGGCGGGCCTGCGCAAAAGCGAGGCGCATCACGTTGAGCGTGCGCCCGCCCTCTCCCCCGGCCCCTCTCCCATTTCATGGGAGAGGGGAGCAAATCAGCGTATTGCTTCCGGCAGCCGCGTTACTCAAGATCCTCCACAAGCACCTTTCCGTATGCGGCGGCAGCGGCAACGATGAAGCCAAGCACTTCGGCACTCAGGCCATTGATTCCCGAGAAACTGCAAAAATAGAATCCGTAGGGCTCCACGCTGGCGATGGCATCGGGCATTTGGCCCGAATTCCCCGGCGACCGGAAATCAAAGCCGGAGGAACCCTTCTGGCCTGCCCCGCCGCCCGCGCGGCCAAGGATTTTCTCGGCGATGTCTTCTGACGGCAGGTCAACGACGATCTTGTATTCAATACCCATTCTGACATCTCGGTAAATGCTGGCGCTACCAGAAGCGGATCGCCCCGCCCAGCATGAAGAAGATCAAGACCAGCCCGTACTCCCCGAGGAGCAGCGGCGCGATCGTCAGCAAGCCCTGGAGGACCACCGCCACCTTCCAGCGCCTGGACAAGCCATAGCGCCACCAGTACAGCGCATGCAGGATCATGGTCAGGCCGTTGGCCACCCAGACCACGCCAAGGGCCATGATGTAGTTCTGCTGTGCGATCCGCAACACCAGGAGCAGCACACCTACCATCAAGATCAGCAGCGATCCGACGCCAAGCAGAGCACGGCCCGTGGTGACCGGGTCGGACGTAGATCGTGGCATTGCATTTCCTTTGTCAGCGTGAGGCACGCCAACCAACGTTTTCAAGGTCAGCGTGTTTGTGTCCGCCGTTCCTAACCAAGCCAGCTGCGCAGGGACCGGCCACAGCGCTGGCAAACGCGCGGCGGCAAGAGCGGTGGCAGCTGCCACCCAATCGCCCTATCGCTCTTTCAGTCCAGGTTGCGCACCACCACAAGCTGCTTGCGGAATTCAAATCCCATCTCCGGCCAGGTCTTCACGTAGTCCATCAAAGCCAGCTGGCCTGCCGGATAGTCTTCGCCGTTGACACGGCAATCCGCCTGGATCTCGCCCTCGGCATCGCGCGCGGCGTACAGGCGGATGGCGGCGAACTCGGATGCCTCAAGCAAGGGACGAAAGGCGTCAATCGAGTTCGTCAGCAAGCAGCATGGGCAGAAGTCGTGCGCATCGCTCTCGCTCTCACTCTCGCTATCCTGCTCGCTCGCCTCGCGGGCGGCGGCCGGGCATGACGGCTGCGCATGCGGCTTCGCCATGTAATGCGAGGCTGGGCCAAACACCACGCGGCGACGCAACGCCCGGTGGCCCGCCTCGCCAGGGAACTCCATCGTCATCGACATGCACTCGGTGACTTCGGCGCGGGTGCCCTCGCGCAGCGCCACGGCGTCGGTCCTGGCCCATTGCGTAAAGCCATTGCGCATGGCAGTTGCCGCGTCGTTATCGCTGGCCGCATGCTGGAACTCGAAGCACCCATCGGGTACGAGCCGTTCATGGCAGACCTGGATGGTAGTCGATGACTGCCCCATGCCGTTCTCGTGCAGATGCCATCTCACCAACCGCGGAAGCAGCCACAGGCCCTCGGCGGTCTGCAGCCAGGCTCCATGACGGGACACCGGCTGGCTCTCGGCCATCAGCACGTCCTGGAGCAAGCTCGTCAGGTCGATGTTCTCCGCCCGGCTTTCGTCGTTGCGGGTAGAGGCAATGGAGAACACAGAGGTCGTGCCGGGATTGCCCGGGTGGATCCGTGGCGTGTAGTTGGATTCCGATGTCATCTGAATACTGTGCTGCTTGGTAATAGGCTTTGGGATCGATCCGCGCCGAGTTTACAGGTTTATGCCGTAGCCGGCATAGGCTGGGCTCGATCAGCGTGCGGACGTACGGCTGGACAACGCTTGTCCGGTCCGAATACGATACCGGCGATAACAAAACTCATGCCTCACCCAAATGCCGACTCCCGCCGAAGTACAACGCGCCGTCCTGGACATCATGGCTTCGCAGCGTCGCGATGCATGGAAGTCTCCCGAACTCAAGCACGCAGTCATGGCAAAGCTGGGGATGTCAGGGGACCAGGAAAAGGACGTTCGCCGTGCCTTCGCCGCACTGGAAGAACAGAACTACCTGGCGGGTGAAGGCAATGGTTCCGCAAGACAGTGGAGACTGCTGGCAAACGGGCCGGCAGCTGCCGTCCGGCCATCAATCGATCTTTCGCTGGCGCTGCTCAAGCTGCGTCAGCTTGCGCGACACCACCTTCCCAACAGTGTCATCGGCGACCTCGAAGGATACTTTGAAGGTGCTGCGCGCGTGCTCCGCGCGAACCCCATCGACAGCCGCTCGGAAAGCGCGCTGGCGTGGATGGGCAAGACCGCGCGCCTGGACGCCGGCTACCCCTTGATCCCGCCAACAGTCGACGAACAGATCTTCGAGACCATCTGGGCCGCGCTGTACCTGGACCAGACGCTATTCGTGCGCTACCAGGTGGCGGCCAGGGAGATCACGCAGCCCAAGGAATACGAGGTGCTGCCCTATGCCATCGTCGAGAAAGGCTCGTTCTGGTACCTGGTGGTCAAGCACCGGCGCTCCAGCGGCAAGCAGGGCTCGCCATGGTTGATGCGGCTCGACCGCATGCTTGCGGTAGAGAACCGCGGCTTCGTGCTCAAGCGCGAGCACGGGTTCGACCTGCAGGCCTTTATCAAGGAGGAGAAGGCGCTGGAGTGGTTCGCCAGCACGCCCGAGCCACTCGTTCTGCGCGTGCGCGAGCGTGGGTCCGTCCCAAGCCAGTTCCGATCCGTGCGGCTCTCCGACGATCAGTGCATCACCGAGGAGGAGGGCGGCTTTGTCCTGACCGCCACCGTTGCGCCGTCGATCGCGCTGAACAACCTGCTGCTGGAGCGCTCGCCGTTTGTGGAGGTCATTGCCCCGGCAAGTGTCCGGCGCGAGATCGGCAAGCTCCTCAGGGAAGCCGCTTCGAGGTACGCCGACGACGGCTGCAACGATGACGATGACGATGACAACACCGCCGGGCCAGCGTCCACGCAGCCATCGTCCCTGGGGTCGGTCACGTAAGGGAAGCCCTAGCGCATCAGATCCGGCCAGGGAAACGCAACCACCAGATCCGCGCTCGCCTTTTCGAAAGGGCGCGCGGAGTACATCAAGCGCCGGGCGATGACCCCGGTGCGCTGGCGCAGCGCGGCAATGGCCGCGCTCGGGCCCGCAATGGAGATCCAGGAGGGCGCCGCGTATCCTCCACCGATCAAAGCGACCAGATCCTCTTCGATCTTGCCGGCCAGGCGCTCGGGCGCGGGGTCGGTTTGCTGCAGCAGCAAGCAGGTGGTATCCAGCGATGCCAGCTCCCGCAGCCACCTGAGCGGCTCGCTGCCCGCAGCCAGCAGCGCGGCCGGATCCAGCGTCGAGCGCAAGAGAATGCCCAGCGCACTCGCCAGGCTGCGCGAGCCAGCGAGGATCCAGCTGCCCGCACGAACGGCCGGCAGCTGGCTGGCAGCACCGAGCACAAGCGCAATCTCAAGGCTGCCCGTGTTGCGCGCCTTCCTCATCGCCTGCACCGGCCCCATGGCATTCCACGTCGCGCCCCCGTTAGCGCCGGTCAGGCGCGCAGCGTCAACCAGGTGGACAACCACGTCGGCGCGCGCGCCGGCATGCCCGGCCTGCATCCATTCCAGGGCACCCGCAAACGTCGGGCAATCCATGATCACGCCCTGCACCTCCTCCGCCGAGAAACCCCACCGCTGAATCGCAACCCGCAGCGGCTTGATCGGGGTCAGCACGTCGTGGCCGATGGTCACGATGGTCATGTCGAGGGGGTCGTTCTGATGCATTTGCAGGCTCCTGTGTATCGGTAGCCGCAAGTCTGCTGCCCGCACCGGACAATTCGCTGTCCGGTATCGCCTCCAATATTCACTCCTGTCATGCAGTGGAATGCCATGCAACCTCAATCGGCTGCCCAAGAAAAAAGATCCAAGATTTCCCTAAAGTTATCCGAGGAATGGCCGATCTGGAATTGGCGAACGCATCACACGGCAACGCGCATCACTGGAATCCAAGATGAACACGCAATGGCAACGCCTGATAGCCCGGCTGACAGCACACCACCCGGACCGTCTGGCAGGACTCAACCCACCCGCATCGGCCGAACGGGTGGCAGACCTTGAGCGCGAGCTCGGCGTGTCCTTGCCCGATGACTACGTGCAATGCCTGCTGGTGCACGACGGCCAGGATCGCCACGCCGAATGGCTCTTCGACGGCGCCGAATTCCTATCCACCACACGCGTGCTGCGTGAATGGACGGTGTGGCACGAACTCTGGGCCAGCGGCGAGTTCGCGCAAATGACCGCAAGGCCGGATCCCGGGGTGAAGCCACTGTGGTGGTCGCCAAAATGGATCCCCTTCACCTACAACGGCGCCGGCGATCACCTCTGCCTGGACCTGGACCCGGATACCGGCGGCCAGTACGGCCAGGTCATCGCCCTGTGGCACGACGCCCCCAAGAGAGAGCGCATTGCGGACAGCTTCGGGCAATGGTTCTCGCAATTCACCGAGCGCCAGCGCTAAGCAAGCGAACCACAGCCAAGTCCAACCAAGCCCAACCAAGAGAAGCAAGAGCAAGCAATGAGAGAATCCGCAACGCAGCTGCGTGAGCAACGGCTTCAAACCCTATTCGACGATTGCCAGCAGCATGTGCTTGCCCAGATCATCGGCCCCTTTGGCTTGTCCACGGCGATGTTCCAGGACAAGACCGGCGGCAACGTCACCACCGCTCACAACTTCGCCCAAGGCACCACCGCAACGGACGACGACCAGGCGCGATACGCGCGCTTCCGGCAAAGCGCCGACGAGTTCGACCGCGCCAGCTACGCGGCAAGCACCACCGACTGGCAACGCAAGCGCGACAGCGCGGCGCAAAGCGGCATCGATGGCTACACCGGCAAGCCGCTCAGTGAAGACTTCGACCTGGACCATGTCGTTCCGCTCAAGGCCGTTGCCACCGATCCCCGCGCGCACCTTGCGCTTGGCGAAGTCAAGGACGGCACTGCCAGCGTCGACAAGATCAAGACGCTCCTGAACGACGACGCCAACCTTGTCGGCACCGACGCCAGCCTGAACCGATCGAAGAGCGACAAGGATGCCCAGGAATGGGCCCGCGCCAATAAAGCCGGCCAGGACGACAAAACCAACGCCGAGCACTACGAGGTGGATCCCAAGCGCATGGACGAGGCCTACCGCACGGCCTCCGACAAGATCAACGCCACCATCGACACCAGCCTGCTCAAAAAGCAAACGGGCGAGCTCCTGACCACGGGCCTGGACCAAGCCGCGCGCATGGCCGTGCGCCAGGCGCTAGGGCTGCTGCTCACCGAACTGGTCAACGGCCTGTTCAATGAGTTCAAGGTCCTGATCAAACGGGGCGTGGAGGCAGGAAAAACGCTCTTCCAGGACATTCGCGAGCGCCTTGGCCGCGTCATCCAAACCGTGGCGGCCAAGCTGCCAGATGCCATGGGGCAACTGCTTGGCGGCGGCGTCAGCGGCTTCATGAGCAATCTGCTCACGTTCCTGATCAACTCGTTCATCACCACGGCCAAACGCATCGTCACCGCCTTGCGCGAGGTACTGCTCGGCCTCTATCGCGCGTTCAAGCTCATCGCCATGCGGCCCGCACACATGACGCCGCGCGAGGCCATGCAGGCGGCGCTGAAGATCCTTGCCACCGTCGTCGCCACCACGGTCGGCGTGCTGCTTGAAGAAAGTGTGTCAGCCTTCATGCTCACCATTCCCTTCCTCAAGCCATTTGCCGATGTGGTGTCCCCCGTGCTGGTGGGCATTGTCAGTGGCCTGCTGTCCGCCTACCTCGCCTATCAGATCGACAGCGCATTTGACCGGCAGGCACGCGACGAGAAGCTGCTGGACGAACTCATGGCCGACGCACAACGCCGCGCCGGGTTCGCGGAAGAACTGCGCGCCCTGTGTGACGCCTCCCTGCGCAATGTCGAACAGTACGCCCAAGCCATGCAGGGCTACGCCGACATCGGCGCGGCCTATGGCCAGGCAGGACAGACGAGCGCCCTCACCCTCGCCAGCCTGGAGCACACCAATGCCCAGACGCGCGAGCAGGTTCGCCGCAGCCACGAAGGCGTTGCCAGCATCGAACACCGTCAACAGCAAATCGACGCATTCCTGAACCATCTCTAAAACGGACAGCAGCATGAGTTACGCAGGCAAGCAGGATCTACAGATCGTTCACGCATTCTCCTCGGTGGAGCTGCCAGAGCATATTTTTAGTTCCGGCAAGATCCAAGAACTGGTCTCCCGCATGGCAGACGCCAAGAACGCCACCGAAGGCGACGGCAATCGCCTCGCCCGCCTGCGCCGCGAGAAGTCCAGCAGCAATTTTGTCAGCAACTGGTGGAACGACCTCGACGACAAGATCCAGGATGCCAGCCTTGACCTTAGCCAATCCATTGGCAGCCTGACCCAGCGATCCGCGGAACTGCTGGCCGTCAATACTGCCATCTCCAAGGTGCTCAGCGACCAGCAGCAGGTGCTGCTAGAGCAGCAATCACAACTGCGCCAGCAAGCCACCGCGCTTGCCGAGCAGAACAAGCAGATCCGCGCCCAGCAGGACGAACTCGCGCAGCAGCAAACCGCGATCAACGCCGCAAACGAAGGCCTGCTGCAAGCCAAGGGCGTGTCCCAGGAACAAGCCCTCAAGCTCATCGGCTGCGTGCAACGCGTGGAAGCCGCCGAAGCCAAGATGGAATCGGCGAACCAGGCACTGCTCCAAGGCATGGAAGGCCAACTCGCCCAGGCCGCGCAGACACAACTCGCCAAGCTCCGTGCGGAGCAGCTGCAGGGCACAAAGCGCACCCGCTATGCCATCGCGGCCGCGCTGAGCCTGAGCGTGCTATCGATTGCGCTGCAGCTGGCGCTGCACTTCGGCGCCAGGTAAGTCACTGAAGGTGTGGCACCGGATCGGGCGGTGCGTCCCCCGGTTGCAAAAAACGGTTCATCCGACGTTTGTGTGGGTCGATGCATCGCTGGGCTAAATCCAGCACTGCCGTAGCTCCCCTCTCCCGCATGGCGGGAGAGGGGTTGGGGGAGAGGGCGGGCCTGCGCAAGCGCGAGGCGCATCACGTTGAGCGAGCGCCCACCCTCTCCCCCGGCCCCTCTCCCATTTCATGGGAGAGGGGAGCAAACCAGCGTTGATGCAGAAGTCGCAAGAACCAAAAAAACAAGCGCGTCACGCGATAGCGGCGCCGCATTGCCAGATAAAAAAGTAGAGGAAACCGAGTCCATGTCGGCAGCCAGCCAAATCCTGAGATTCTTCGTGTACCTGTCGATATTCGCGGGGCTGCTCATGCTGCGCAACGCGCTCGTCCCCCACAGTTATGACGAGCCGGTGCTCTTTCTCCTGACGGTTGCCGCAGCCGCGATACTCTGCATGCTGTATTACATCGTGTCCGAAGGACACTGGGCGGAGATTGCCGGCAACATCGTGATCTCGCTCGCGCTCACCGTTGCCGCGGCCCTGTTTCCGCCGCTGGGCATCCTGGTTGTGCTCTGGGTGCTCTTCAACATCGCCAAAACGCTTGCGTCCATCGTCCAGCTACTGCCGCTAGCCATAGCCAGTGTGCTGTTGTACGTACTACTCTTCCCTGCGCCAGTTCTGCGCGCGGTAGGGCTGCAAGGATTCCTCGGACTGCCGGTGCTGATCGCATACGCGGCATTCAGCATCCTCTACGCCGCAAAGGCCGCTCGAGACCCCATGAAGCTTGGACTGTTCAAGCTATCCATCATGCTGCTCTCCGTCCCACTGCTGGCTCTGCTGATCGCGTCGATTCGGTCGGGACTGCAAAATCTGTTCAGGCAATCGCTCACCTCAACGTCCCGGGCCATCCAGATGCCTCAGACCGTCCAGGCACACGTCCGCGCTGGCGTGCAGGTTGACGCCTACACGCGAGCCGTCTCGAAGACCATCACCGAGACGGCAATCTCCACGACGGTTGGGACCGGCGGCGTCATGATTGGCGTGGGTGCGGAACTGGTGAAGGGAAACAAGCCGTCTGAGCGTGGCGATCGCGACGGCGCGCGGTAACACGGAAGGCCGCCGTACTGCCGGGCCGTGAGACATCGCTGTGCGGCGATGGGCGCCTCAAGCATCGTTCGCCGCTCGCTGCCGCTGGCTGGCCACACCAGCCAGACCGCTCGAGATCGGGCGTTTGCAGCGTTGTTTGGTGTGGATGGATGGCCGGCCTAACTACTTTAACAGCGTGAAGTGGCCGTCGAAGACGGCGTCGCATCCGAGGTGAATTTGTGAGGCATCGGGGTATCTTGAGCGGTAGAGTGGCTCAAGATTGGACCGAGCCGATTGCCGAGGTTACAATGCCGCCACAGGTGCCCACCTTACTTGCACACGAGTAAAAAAAGGCGTTGCTCCACTGTCACTGAAGAACTTCTCTTTAAGCCTCGTCGTCGGGGACTTAAACGTGTGCGCCTGACCCGTATTCGGCGTGGCGTTGAGGAAAGTTTTGTCATGACAATCAATGAACTCGCGCACTCCGCGCAGCAGCATCTCCTTGCCAGCACAGGCACCCAGGTCAAGAGAACGCACATCTACGAGTTGCTGGCGGCCACGTTTGGTTTTCGCTCCTATGCCGCATTCAATGCTGCGGCCGTTTTCACTGAGCGCCACCTATCCACGCGAACGACGCGTATCGATGACGCCGACATCCGACATCGCTGCGCGCAGCTCGGATACCAGCCAGAAGTTGCGAACGCTGTCAGCCTCGCCCTGCCGGCCTTCTTGGCCTTGCACCACATCGGAGCCATTCGCATCGCGGCATTGGTGAATGTACTGCGCGGCGAGCTGGCAAGGCATGACGGCTATCCTGCGGTTCAAGACGATCCAGAAGACGACGGATTAGATGAGCGTAACTACGATCGCGCTGATCGCTGGGCGGAGCCTGACGATTTGGCATTTCCCATCCTGCTCGACGGACTGGAAACGCATGCAGCGAAAGGACGTGCTCTGGCCCACTATGCACTGGCACTGCTCCACGCTCCCGACGACGAGGATGAGGATCGGGAGGTTGGCCGCGGCTACTGGTACTCCCAAGCCCAAAAGGGACTGATCTTGACTGGCGTGGAAAAGGAGTGGGCGGATGCGGAAGCCGCGCGTCTCGCCAAAGAAGGGAAATACGCTCGCCACCTTCGCGAGGCGGCACGGCTGGGGCAGCGGGACGCCATGCTCGAGTTGGCCGAGCAGTTTGATGATCCGGCCTTCTTCGAGCAAGAAAGCGCAGAGGTCAATGCGGACCCCGCCTTCGTCGCCGAAATCGCCGAGCGCCTCGGTAGACAGGACGACGCAAGGAAGTGGCTCACCAAAGCGGCCGAATCCGGTGACACTGAGGCGATGCGACAATTGATCGAGGAGTATGACCACGGCGATTTGCAGCGCTGCTGGACCTGGATATACCTCGCGGAATTATTCGGAACCGACCTGACCAAAGACGACTATTACGCCATCGACGAGCATGGCTCCCCATACGACGACGATGTTGGCGGGCCAGCGTACGTTGGGGGACAGGACGGGGTGAAGTTGGATCCGATCAGCCCGGAGCAGGACGCTGCCGCTCGGCTTGCAGCAGAAAGGCTTTTCCGCGAGATCGAGCCGACTTCGGGCAAGTGAAATAGTTGGGGCGAGGCCCTGCGCCTCGCCAAACGCTAAGCAAAGGCTGCCTGGAGATCAGTTGGCGGAGGCTTAGGCATTTTCCATGGCTGCAGACTGTTCTAGCCCTGCCATTTAGACGCGCCAACAAGAGGCCTCCCTGGGCTCTTGATGCGTAGGATAAGTCCGACCTCCCCTCCAAATTCAGCACACGCCTTACCGGAGATGCAACATTACCGATCTGTGCTGCGGCCACTCTGCCACATGAAAAGCGGATGCAAGCCGACTTATTTGCGCCCCATTCGCCACAAATTGGCATACCATTGCAAATCTGGACCACCGTCTTGCTCCCAACGCAGCATCCACCGTAGGAGGCGGCCAAGTGTCAACCTCAAGCGATTCTGCCGATTTGTTCCGGCACGTAAGCGCCGAGAAGGCTTTGCTCTATCGCGCCATCATGAGCGTCTTCGCCGCCGCAAAGCGGCAGTACCGCTTGCAATTGCGCCCTGATGAAGTACTGGCGGAGGCCGAATGGCCGGACGGTACACCCCGCATTGAAGACGTCAACCTCGCGCTGGCGCAACTCACCGCCTGGGGCAATTTGCAATCGCAGCCGGATACCGCTCGGGTGGCCAGCCTCAACGATTTCTACCGCGCGCGCTTTTTGTACCGGCTCTCACTCGGCGGGGAGGCGGTCGAAGCTGCCCTCGTGGTATTCGCCCATAGCTTGCAGCGCCGCGCCGAATTGCAAACTGTGGCGCTTGAGGATATCGCCAGCCGGCTCGCCGCGCTGCAAGCACTGCTCGATGGCAACGGCGACACCAGCGACGCCGATGTCGCCAAGGTCCACGAAATCCTGCGCGATCTCGTTCTCGTCTTCGAGAACCTGGCCGACAATGCCCAGGCGTTCATGGCCGGGATCGCTCGCAGCATCGAACTGCAACGCGCCGAAGCGACTGCCGTGGCCTCCTACAAGCGGCGTCTGATCGACTATCTTGAACGCTTCATGGGCGACTTGGTGCGGCGTTCGGACACAATCGCGCGGCTGCTGCTAGCCCTGGGACCACGCATTAACCTGGCGCTGCAGCAGGTGGCGGAGCGTGAAGCACGCGACGCTGCGCCAGGCGACGAACTCGAACTCGCCGAAGAGCGTGCACGCCGCTGGCGAGCCTGGCTCGAACGCTGGAAAGGCCTGCGTGGCTGGTTCCTTTCCACTGGTCAGGAGCCGCCACAGGCCGAACTGCTGCGGGCCCGGGCGCGTGCTGCGATTCCGCAATTACTTGGAGCAATCGCCGCGCTCAACGAGCGCCGCAGCGGTCGTAGCGACCGCTCGGCCGACTTCCGTACGCTTGCCGGGTGGTTTGCCTCCTGCGACAACGACGACGACGCCCACCGTCTCGCACGGGCCGCGTTCGCGCTCAATCCCGCGCGACATTTTTCCCTCAACCCACTGAATGATGCTGACTTACCAGCCAGCACGCCCTGGGCCGACGCACCACCATTAGAGATCAACCCACGACTGCGCGAATATGGCGAAGCCGCACCGCGCGGCCCTTTGCCAAAGGTGCGGGACCGCAGCGCAGAACGCGCTCTGATGGCAGTCCAGTTTGCAGAAGAGTCCCGCCAGGTCGAAGCCGCGAGGCAGCACCTGGCAACTGGCCGCGCAACGCTACTTTCGGAGCTCGGCGAACTCGATCTGCCGACGTTCGGACTGTTCCTGAACCTACTTGGCGAAGCGCTGAGCGAACAGGCCCGCCCCGACAAGCCGGTCGAACGGCAAACCGGCGACGGGCTACTGCGAATCTGCCTTGAACCCCTCGAGGCCGACAGCCTTGCACTCATCACTACGCCCTCGGGCGTGTTCTCAGGGCGCGATCACCGGCTGACAATCAGCTCCACCCAGGAGTTAGAATGACCGCGCGCCGCCGGAGCCCGCGTGGTGCGGGTAGTCCAAGCAGCCAGCACATCGGCGAGCTGCAGACGCGCCAGCAACAGGACGAATTTCGCAGCGCGCTGCGCGCCTTGCTGATGCAGCCGTTGCTCAACCCCGCGCATGCCGACTTCCCGGCCGTACGGCGCCAAGCCGACAAGCTCCGCGAGTGGTTCGCTCGCGAAGCCGGCTGGGTGCTGCACGTCGAGCGCGACGGGGCGCGCCTGTATAAGCGCCCGGCCGACCTGCAGGATGCGACGCGTGGCATGCCTGGCTATGACCGTCGTCGCTACGCACTGCTGAGCCTGGCCTGCGCGGTCCTGGAACGTGCCGACCCGCAAATCACGTTGCAATTGCTCGGCGACCGTGTGATGGAACTTGCAGCCGATCCCGCGCTGCGGCTCAGCGGCTTCGTCTTCACGCTGAGCAGCGCAGCCGAGCGGCGCGAACTGGTCACCGTCTGTCGCAGTCTACTGGAACTCGGCGTGCTGCAGCGGGTCGCTGGCGACGAGGAAGGCTTCGTCCACGCACAAGAAGGCCCACACGGCGACGCGCTCTACGATGTGCAGCGCCGCGCCCTGGCAGGCATGCTGGCTGCCGTGCGCGGGCCTTCAACGTGGGCGCCGGGAGAGGCCCCGCTGGATTTCTCGGCGCGGTTGCACTCGCTGGTCTCCGAACATGTCGCCGACAGCGAAGAGGGACGACGCCTCGCGCTGCGTCACGCACTTTCAAGGCGCCTCCTCGATGACCCTGTTATCTACACCAACTCGCTCGACGCAGAATCCCAGGCATATTTCATCAACCAGCGCGGGGTAATGGCGGCGCGCATCTGCGAAGTCACCGGTTTGGTTGCCGAACAGCGTGCGGAAGGCCTTGCACTGACCGACGACGGCGCGCTAACCGATATCGCGATGCCTGCCGAAGGCACCGAGGCACACGTCACATTGCTCGTCGCCGAGCATCTGGCAGCCCAAGTCCGGGAACATGGCGCAGGTGCGACGACAACGGCCGGGGCCATCGCCGCTTTCCTGCGTGCGGCGACCGATCGCTATGGCCGCTATTGGCGTAAGTCCGCGCGCGAGCCAGGCGCCGAGCGCGAACTGGCGCAGATTGCGCTCGACCGGTTAAATAATCTCCAACTGATCTCGCGCGACGGCGACGACATCTGTGCGCTGCCAGCGATCGCCCGTTTTGCGCTCGGTGAAGCACAAGTGCACACGCAAGCGAACACACCCCACACCGATCCCCGCAACGCCACCCTGTTCTAGACATGAGCGAAGACGATATTTTCGCAACAGCGACAGCCACTGCCTCAGTCGCAGTTCGCCCAGCGTTGCCCGAACCCCAGCGGGAACGCTGGCAACCGCTTCGCCTCGGTCTGGTCGAGCTGTTTCACTATGACAGCGAAGAGTTTTGGTTTCGCGACGGTCACTTGCTGCTGCGTGGCAATAACGGCACCGGAAAGTCAAAGGTCCTGTCGCTGACGCTACCTTTCCTGTTTGACGCCAACCTGCGATCGGGACGCATCGAGCCGGACGGCGACAACGGCAAGAAAATGGCCTGGAACCTGCTGTTGAACAGTTACCCGCGCCGCATCGGCTACACCTGGATCGAATTTGGCCGACGTGCGGCGGATGGCAGCACGCACTATGTGACGCTAGGTGCGGGCCTCTCAGCGGTAGCGGGGCGCTCGCAGGTTGAAAGCTGGTTCTTCATACTTGCAGATGGTGATGATGGCGGCGCGCGCATCGGGCGCGACCTCTGGCTGACCAACGCACAAGGCGTAGTACTCACCCGCGAACGCCTGCGCGAAGCCATTGAGGGCTGCGGGCAACTGTTCGACACGGCCAACAGCTACCGCCGCGCAGTCGACGAGCGGCTGTTCCAGATCGGTCAACGCCGTTACGACGCGCTGATGGATACGCTGATCCAATTACGCCAGCCACAGCTTTCACGTAAGCCAGATGAAGCCGGGCTTTCGCACGCACTCACCGAAGCGCTGCCGCCGCTGCCACAGGAGTTGCTTACCGACGTCGCCGTGGCCCTCAACCAACTCGAAGAGGATCGCCGGCAACTGGATGACGTGAGGGCTCTGGAGGGTGCGGTTAAGCGCTTCGACCAGCGTTACCGCATCTATGCCAGCATGCTCAGCCGACGCCAGGCGCGCGAGCTACGGCAAGCGCAGACGGAGTTCGACAACGCCAGCCACGCTCGCCTCCAGGCGCAAGCGGGTCTGGGCGCGGCGCAGACTGCCGAGACGGCGGCGGTGAATGAGCTCAAACAGGCGGAAAGTGCTCTGGCGGCGAAACGCAGCCGCCTGGAGACCTTGCAGTCCGACCCCACCATGCAGGACGCGAACCGGCTCGATAGTGCAAATAAGGACGCCATCAACAGATGGAAGGCCGTGGAAGACCAGAAGGCCCATTGCTCCCAGGCCGATGGCCGGCTGCAGCGCGAGACTCAATCCAGCGAACTGTGCGCTCAGCGTGCCGCCGAGGCGGAGCAGGCCTTGCTCGACGTGCGTGAGGAATACGCCGTCGACGCCGCGAGCGCTGGCATTGGTTCCAAGTTCGCCGAAAGCCCTTTGCTCACAATAGAGCCCGCAGCGCTTGCCGACTTGGCCTCGCACGATTTTGAGGCTGCCCCACGCGCGTTGCGCACCGCGATTGACAACCGCCGCGAACAGTTGGCTGTACTGGAGCGGCGCCACAGCGCGGTGCAGCAAGCGTTGCAAGCGCTCACGCAACGTCAGCAGGCACAAGGCGAATGCCAGGAGGAACTGGAAGAGGCCACGGTGCAGCGCACAGAAGCAGACATGGCGGCGGAACAGGCCGGACAGACACTGGTTACTGACTGGGCAGAGTACGCTGCCACCCTGGTACAACTGCGCATCGACGCGGAAACCCCGCTGCAAGATTTGGGCGAGTGGGTAGTACGCCCCGAAGGCGACAATCCCTGTCGCCTGGCCTTGCAGCAAGCGCAGCAAAACGCGCAAGTGCAGCACGCCGCCCGCCAGGCGGAAATTGATCGCCGCCGCAGTGCGCTGCAACTGGAATGCGCCGAACTCGATGCCGAACGCGCCGGACTGCTCGCGGGCCGCGACGCTATGCCACCGACGCCTCATACACGCGGCTCCGACACCCGTGGGGCGCAGGCTGGCGCGCCACTGTGGCAGCTAGTTGAATTCCGCGAACACGTGGACGCAGCGCAACGGGCAGGACTCGAAGCTGCGCTGGAGGCGTCCGGCCTGCTTGACGCCTGGGTAACGCCCAGTGGCACGTTGCTCGCAGACGAGAAGGGCGAGCCTTGGCTGGATAGCCAATGGACACTGCGGCCGGGTACGCTCGGTGCAACGCTGGCCGAGTGGCTGTGTGCCGATGTCACCGCGGAAGGGCCGGTACCAGCCGCACTGATCGAACGGCTACTGGCTAGCGTAGCTTGCGGAGCAGACAATGACGCCGAAGCCTGGGTCGCCCCCGACGGGCGCTTCCGTCTGGGAACGCTCGCCGGCGCATGGACCAAGCCGCAGGCGATATACA
Source organism: Cupriavidus sp. GW823-FHT07A04 (assembly GCF_058794615.1). Classification (NCBI taxonomy): domain Bacteria; kingdom Pseudomonadati; phylum Pseudomonadota; class Betaproteobacteria; order Burkholderiales; family Burkholderiaceae; genus Cupriavidus; species Cupriavidus sp. GW823-FHT07A04. The sequence continues at coordinate 168,567 of NZ_JBXAHA010000020.1, read as the reverse complement.
TCGGCCAGCGTGCCCGTGCCTTGGCGCGCCAGCAACGCGTTGCCGCCATCACGGTGCTACTCGCCGGCCTTGCCGACGAGCTGGCGCAGGTGCAACTCGATGACGACCGGCTGGCCGATGATAGGCGCCAGGCCGGGCAAGAATGGGCGGGGGCACCGTCCGAGCAGGCACTGCATCAGGCGCTGCGTGCCGCCGCTTCGGCCGCCCGCGATTATCAGGCGGCACGCGGCCGGCTAGATCGGGCCGAAGCACTGTGCCGCGCCGCCGAAAGCGAAGTGCAATCCGCACGCGACGCCTTGCGGCACGACGCCACCGACATGGGCCTGCCGCTTGATGCCGAAGCACTCCCCGCAATCAATGCAGCCATACAACGTTGCCTCGACGGTCTCTACCGGGTCCTGCAGACGGCGCAGGAATGGCGGCGCGCGCAGCCCGAACTTGCCCGGCAGCGAGCGCGCGAAGCCGAAGCACAGGCCCATCTGAATCAGATTCAAGGTCAGCTTGCGGCCTATCGCATAGAAGCTGAGGAAGCCCAGGCCCGCTTTGAAGTATTGCGCGACACGGTCGGTGCCGACGTGGACAACCTGCTCAAGCAATTGCGTGAAGCGCGCGAAGCTGTAGGGAAGGCGGTAGAGGCGGAGCGTGAGGCCTCCGATAGCCGCCGCATCGCGGGTGAGGAGCGCGCTCGGGCGGGCGCCCAGGCCGGGACTGCCGAGCAAGCGCTCGCCCAGCGCGGCGAGGCGCGAACCGTCGCCGTCGCGCGCCTGCAGCACTTCGCCGCTAGCAGCTTGCTGTCGTCGGCCTTGCCCACCCTGGAATTGCCCGATCTGGGCAGCGCCTGGACTATCGATCCTGCGCTGACGCTGGCACGCCGAGCCGAGCAGGCACTGGCCCATATCTCCGATGACGAAGCCAGTTGGAACCGAGTCCAGCGGCTGATCAGCGAGGATCTGCAAGACCTGCAGCGCGCGCTTACCGCGCTTGGCCACCACGCGACGGCGGAGGCCAACGACTGGGGCTTTGTAGTGCACATCATTTATCACAACCGCCCTGAGCGGCCCGACTTGCTCGCGGCCCGGCTTGCCGATGACATTGCGCAGCGCAGCGAACTGCTGTCAGCCAACGAACGCGCCATCCTCGAGAACCACCTTCAGGCGGAGATCGCCTCTGAAGTGCAGCGGCTATTGCGTGCGGCGGAGCATCAGGTCAATGCCATCAACAGCGAACTGCATAAGCGGCCGACCTCCACAGGCGTACGCTACCGGCTGCGGTGGCAGCCGCTCGGCACAGATGAGGGCGCGCCCGTCGGACTCGATGCCGCGCGCGAGCGGCTGCTAAACACGAGCGCCGACCTCTGGTCGGCCGAGGACCGGCGCGTCGTCGGGACCATGCTGCAGATGCGCATCACGGCCGAACGCGAGCGTGCCGACGCCGAACCCGGTGGCACTGCAGGAGATGGCGGCGGCAGCCTGATCGACCAACTTGCGCGCGCCTTGGACTACCGCCGCTGGCACCATTTTCGCGTGGAGCGGCTCCAGGACGGACAGTGGCGCAAGCTGTCCGGACCGGCATCCAGCGGTGAACGCGCACTCGGTCTGACCGTGCCACTGTTCGCCGCCATCTCCAGCTTCTACAGCCAAGGCTGCAACCCGCAGGCGCCGCGGCTGATGTTGCTCGATGAAGCGTTCGCCGGCATCGACGATGCCGCCCGCGCCCACTGCATGGGACTTATCCACGAGTTCGATCTCGATTTCGTCATCACCAGCGAGCGCGAATGGGCCTGTTATGCCGAATTACCTGGGGTAGCGATCTGTCAACTGCAGCGGCGCGAGGGCATCGACGCCGTGTTCGTCTCCCGCTGGATGTGGGACGGTCGCGCCCGACGGCGTGAAGCGGATCCGGACCGACGCTTTGCTACATCATGAGGAGCAACGATCCGATGGCGCGCCTGGCGGTTGACCCCCGTCTGCAATCGCTGCTCGGCGGCCCCGCGTTGGCTGGACTGCGGCTGCGGCTGCGCAAACGCTTCGCGAGGCTACTGAGCGACGCACCGCCGCCGGCCTTGCGCATTGGCGGCCTGAGTCCGGTTGAATACGAAGCGCTTGCGGTACTGACAGGGCGCCGCCCGAGCCAAGCGCAATCGCTGCAACTCGACCTCGCCGCCATCGATGCCAGATTGCGTGAGGCTGGCATTGCCGACTCCTTGCGGGATGCACTCGAACGGCTCGACGGCCCGATTGAAAACACGGCCTCGGCACGCGCAGAGCAACACGCGCAATGGTCAGCCGTAAGCAAGGCTTGCCATGATCCAGCACTCGCGAACTATCTGCAAAAGCCGCAGGCGTTCGGTTTACTCAAACGACTTGCGCGGCAAGACCCGCTAGCCGCGAGCCAACTCCTCGAACGAGCTCAGGCCGTCTTGTCGCGGATACCGGCCAGCGGAGTGCCACGCGCACAACTGGCGGCCGAGACGCTCGGCAATGCGCATGCGCTCGACAACGGCCAGGCTACAGCGACCCTAGTCCTTGCCGTATTGCGGCAGCGCGACAGGACAGTGATGCCCGGAACACGCACCGATACGCAAGCGCAGGCCGACGACGCTGCCAGCCCCGAACAGCGCGACGAATCCACACGCGAGACCTGGGCCCGGGCCGGCATTCTGGTCAACGAACTGGCAAGACCGGTGCTGTTCTTGAATCTTCCCGTGCTGGCAGAGGCAGCGAGCGTCAACCCCGCGGGCGAGCCCGGCTACCTCTCGCTACGCCGGCTCTTACGCGCGCCGCCAGCATGGGCCGTGAGCGAGCGCACTGTGTATGTCTGCGAGAATCCCAACCTTGTTGCCATCGCCGCGGACCTTCTCGGCGAACACAGCGCACCGCTCGTCTGCACCGACGGCATGCCCGCGGCAGCGCAGCGTACGCTGCTTGACCAACTGCACCGCGCTGGAGCACACCTCCACTACCACGGCGACTTCGACTGGCCCGGCATCGGAATTGCCAACCATGTCATGCGTGCCTGGGGAGCGCGGCCCTGGCGTCTCCAAGCAACCGACTATGAGGCGGCAGCGCTTGAGGCACCGCACACAGAACGCGATCTGACCGGAGCGGGCGTAACGGCAACGTGGGATCCGGCTTTGACCGGCGCGATGCGAAAGCACGGATTGTCCATTGCCGAAGAAGCAGTGGCCGCGTCGCTCTTGCCAGATCTGCGGCTATAGCAGGCAGGTAGCCGTAGAAACTTCGGGCGATTCGTCTTTGCTGGCGGAGATCTTTGCTGCCGATCTCTACGCTTGCGAAGCGCTATCGCGCCCGCCCTCAACAAGCCGCAGGAATTCCGTGACCATGCCTGATATCTGGCGTTGCTCCAGAATGCGCGTCTCGGAAAGATCTTCATCCGAGCCGTACATGAATCGCGCGCATGCTACCGGGCCGTCCCGCAAATGCCCCTCGACGCCGTCTGCGCCACAGAAGCGCAGGCGCAATGCGTCGAGAGCGCTATCCACAGCTTTTGCGTGCTTGCCCTCGCCGCGTCGCGACCTGAATTGCTCCGCGACCCATTCGAGGTGTCCCGCGTAGCGCATGACGTGCACAAGATCCGCAGCATCCTTGTTCTCTGCGCGATCATCAAACGCCAGCGCTTTCAGGACGAGGAAAGCCGTCACATCAGCGTAGCGTACCGTCTCCGTCGCAACCCCACCGCCGTCAAGCAATTCAGCAGTGATCTCTCGTTGAGCAAACCAGTCATGGACGATCCCGATATGATTGATCGCAAGCGCCGAGATGCCCTCACCGTCGACTGTACCCACCTTCCCGCCAGGCAATTCTTCGCTTGTATCCCGCAGGAATTCGATCATCACATACTCGTGCGCGGATACCTGCCGCTGCCAGCGCCAGCTACTGGGCTTGCCATTGGCGTTCACATACCTCGCAAACCCCCAATCCTTCAACTGCTTGGCCAAATCTCTGTATGCATCGCCGGCGGCAAGCACTTGCAAGTTCAGAACAATGTCTACATCAGAGGTGCCTGCGTGAGCCGGCACATCCGGCGGCTGCTCTGGCGTGAGGTAGCGCGGAACAAGACCGCCAACCAGACGTAAGGTCGGCTTGAGGGTGCCAAACCCACGGAGCAGGGTGATCAATGCCCGTTCGCAAGCGAGCGTGTGTTCTGCGTTGTAACCATCGGCGGTTGCCGGTTTGGAGAGGGCCATGAGGTCAGATTTTCAGGATGTCCGAGCGAAGTTGCGAAGCAAGTTCCTTGTTGCGGCCGCGGCCGTCCAGCAAGTCCAGGTACATGATGAACGCGCTGGCCAGGTGCGAGGGAGGATCCGAGTGTTCTCCTGTGAATAAGGAACTCGCACCACTGCGCTCGATGAGGGTGACATTCGAGCCTTTCTCCACCTCCTGCAACCCCAGCGCCTTTGCGTAGTCGGGCGCGCTGCCAGGCGGAACAATGATTTCTGCGCTCTCCACGTGCGTAAGCAGCGGTGACACAGCATTCGCCGCAGCGGTGCTGGTGAATGCCCAGCCCCTCAGCGCCTCGCGTTCCAGCTTGTCGGCGATAGCCAGAAGCATCGCCTTCGGGTTGTGGGTGTATGCAAACCAGCGTGTTTTATGTTCCTTGCGAACACGCCAGGCGTCGGCCCACAAGTCAAGCAGCACACCTGGCTGTGCAAGTCGCCGGCGTAGCGTTCGCCCACTGCCTTTGGACTCCAGCAACTCCCGGCGTTCCAATTCTTGCAAGGTGAGCGACACCGTGTAGGCGGAGGTTTCGGCGAGGCTGGCAATCTCAAGCCCGGTCAGCCATTTCTGATGGGAATGGAGCAGGGCATGTATGACCTGCTCCCTCGCGCCAGTGAAGAGCGATTCTGCGCGCCGGGGCGAACCTGGTTTCGCCAGGCGATCGATGTTGATCAGCCAGTCCTTGTGCTTAAGGTACAAACTTCCACTGGCGTCGAAGTAGCCTATGTTGCGCTCGCGCAAGATCTCCCGCGCCCCCGCGCTAAGTTGCTCGGCAATCACGAAAAGGGCCGTGTTGGTCGCGTCTTCCAGGGACAGTCGATACTCTTCCAGCCGCCACACGGCGTTCCGAATGTCGCGCGGGTAGCCTACCCGCAGGATCTCGGCAGCGAGGCGAAGGTCAACGCCCTCCACACTCACGAGCAGGTCCAGCCGACCAGGGCGTCCATGCGCCTGAAACGGTACTTCTGTGTGCCGTTGCCCAGAGAGCTGTTTTTCGGTGGAGCCTTCGAACGCTTCGACAAACCGTGCTATCAACGACTCGGTGAAATCGGAATTCATGTGAATTTGCTGATCAGCAAAATTGTGGGACTCATGCTTAGTTTAGCTATTTTTTATTGTTTTGCTGTACAGCTAACCATGAAAAATAGCTATACGTGTCATATACAGCACCTTAAGTGCAATTACCCCTCAGGCCGACATCGGCGCGCAGGGCGCCTGGTGCTTCAAGATGAACATGCTCAAAGGTGTTCGTTTCCCCATCGAACTCCTGGCGTTTCGGCATTTTTCGGCATGGATAGCCAGCTGCCGGCACGCGTGCGCGCTGCAGGCCGGCCTTGCCTAGCTCGGCGACCAGGCGGCGGCAGTTTGCGTCGAGCTGACGGTGATCGACATTATCGAGGGCACCGCTGGAGATCCAGGTTTTCTCGCCCGTGACCACATAGCACGCGCCGTCGCAACGTGCGCTGCAAAGCTAAGTCCTGCCTGGCGGAATCGAGTAATCCAGCCTTGCATGGGGCTTGAGCGTAGAAGGCTGCGCCGAAGGTTCGGCGCCACACAGATCGCCTCCTGCACAAGAGAATAATGTTCACAAGCGCGGAGCCAGCGTGGCAGGACCAGACCACCTCAACAGAAGAGGGGGCAAAACAACATGCATCACCAAGCTAAACGAGCCGCAATGATTGCGGCCGTTGCCCTGTTTGTCGGGGCCGCAGCCTATGCGCAGACGCAAGCGAGCCAAGGCGACGTCAGCAAGGCGCAAAGGATGTCGGTCTGCCAGTGCGTAGCCGACCTCCTCTTCATGGCCGCTCAACAGCGCGATACGGGGGTGCCCAGGCAAGATGTACTGACGAAAGTGAATCAGGTTGGCGGGGGCGACCCGCTCTTTCTCTCCACCGCCACCGAGGCGACAAACATTGCGTACGACATGCCGCAGATATCGCCGGCGAAACTGAGAAAGATTCACATCGAGAGGTGCAGGAAGGGGGGCAGATGAAGAATGTGGACGTCAGATCCTGCCCGGCGAGTGGCGCGATCGTGTGCCGCGTCAGCGGTGCTTGGTCTTGTCCGCAGCGCGGTACTTGCTCTCCAGCCTCGCAAGCACAGCTTCAGCAAGCTTAGGGGTGCCACTTGCCATGCCCGCCGCAATTGCGGCGCGCAGCGCCTCCAGTTCGATGCCGTTTGACAAAGAGGCTACCGGGCGGGGAGAAGTCATCCAGCGCACGCCTAGCGAATCTGCGAGGTCGGTTCCGGACCTGGGCAGCAAGGGTGCGGACACCCCGGCATGAAATCGATATTTGCAAAGTTCGGCGCCAGCGATTTGCCTGGGTTGTGGCGGGCGATTTCCATGGAGATCATGCTCGCCGGCACACCAAATGTTGTCAGCAACTGCTTCAAGTGCGCTGTGCGCTTACGCGCGAGAACATGACTGACACCAAACGCGGGGGCCTCATACAGGGCGATGTGAAAGCCCTGCTTGTTCGCATATTTCCCGGGAGAGTCGATCATCCACTCCGCCATTCTGCGAACTTCCGAAGCGGGCAGGCGATCCGCACCGGGCTCGAAATGGCTGTTGAAGGAAATATTGAAGCTGCAAGCCAGGACGGGCTGCGCCAAGATCGCTGCTGCTGCTGCAACCGTGTGGAAGTACTTGGACAATGACATAGGCGGCCACGTTGTCGGCATTCTCAATGCACTGCGGGTTCTTTGCCGCAGCCTGCCGTTTGACAACAGGCTGCCGGGCAGGGAGGCGTCATCTAGCGCATGCCTAGCGAATCTGCGAGGTCGGTTCCGGACCCGGGCAGCAAGGGTGCGGGCACCCCGGCATGAAATTGATATGCGCAAAGTTCGGCGGCTCCGCCGACTTGCCAGGTTTGTAGCGGGGGATTTCCATGGAAATCATGCTCGCCGGCACGCCAAAGGTCGTCAGCCAATGCTCCAGGTGAGATACGCGCTTGCGCGCGAGCGCATTGCTGACACCAGCGGTGGGGGCCTCGTAGACAAGAATGTGAAACTCCTTCTTGTTCTCAAAGGCTGCCGGATCGTCGATCATCCACTCCGCCAGTCTGCGAACTTCCGAAGCCGGCAGGCGATCCGCACCCGGCTCGAAATGGCTGTTGAAGGAAATGTCGAAGCTGCAAGCCAGGGCGGGCTGCGCCAAGATCGCTGCTGCTGCAGCAACCGCGCGGAAGTATTTAGACAATGACATCGGCGGCCACGTTGTCAGCATTCTCAATGCACTGCGGGTTCTTTGCCGCAGCCTCCTGTTTGGCGGTATATAGCTGATGGAAGAAATCCTCTCGCCATTGCATTGGAAATTAGCACCCCGCCGGTGCCGGTCTTGTCGCCATGTTTCAGGGCCTCTCGCATATCGTCCATGCCATCCTCCGTTGTCAGGTCGCCGACGCGCAAAGTGGTCGGACACCTTGCCAATATGCCTGCGGATCGGCTGATCAGCATTGGGAAATTTCCGCAAGAACGCGAAGAGAATTCCCTCAGTGAACGGGAATGCGCCATGAGACTGGGAGGCGGGTTCTCATCCGGACGCCGCGCAGGACGACGGCAGTCTTGGCTCAGCTTGCCGACTGCCCGAACCTCCCCGCGTCATCTGCGGGCCTGTCCCTTTGTGCAGCGGCTCAGGCTGAGGTCAGCACGCATGATTGTTCCGCCATGAACAGTACGCAACGTTGACGGCTGAGCGGATGCCGCCCAGCCATCGGCTCTCAGAACAACTCGTCGATACGATTCACGCTGGCGTCAAGCTGCTGCCGCAACGGCGCCAGCAGGCTATGCAGGCCAACACAATCGATTGCCGCGTCGGCTTGCAGATCGAGCAGCGTCAGGATGGCGCCCAGGCCCGCGCTGACGCGCAGGAGTTCGTCGAAGCTCTGCATGATGGCTTCGCGCTTGAGGTCATCCGGCGGGGGGGTCGTTTCCTCCGGCAAGAGCGCTTGGGCAATCATGCTGAGCGTGGATGCATCGGCGGTGGGAGCGAGTGTTTTCATGCGTGCGGCCATGGGATCACCTCTTTGGCGAATGACAGGGTGTGTTGATTGGTCGTCGCGCCCGTGTCGGCTTGCTGGGTTAGGCCGGCCGGGCGAGGGGGCAGCGATTGCCTCGCGCCCCAGATGCTCAACAACCCAGCTCCCCGCCAAGGTACTGGCGGGGGCTGGGTACTGCGGTTACCCCGGTCATGTCCTGCAGGTCCCCTCTTGTGAGGGACTGCTGCAGGGATCCCGTTCTCGATTCAGTGGTAGCGATGTTGGCCAAGTGGGCCAACGGCATGATTTACGTGGCTACGCCGTGTGGCCGAAGACCTTGCCTACGTGGGGGTAGAGGCGGGCCGCGACACAGGCGCGGATCGCGAACGAACCCCGCAGGCCCGGGTACAGCGCTGGCACCGGTTCACTGCCTGGTCCAGCTGCTGCTTCAGTGGCATCAGCAAGGCACGCAGACGGCTATCGCCCGCGTGCAGGTTCAGCAGCGTGATGACGGATTCCAGATGCGCGCTGATGCGCAGCAGTTCGTGGCAGCCTTGGTGGGTAGCCTCGTGGCTCGGATCCGCTTCGTGGTCCGGCAGCAAGGGCTCAGCGATCAGCCTGGCTTCCACGGCGGCTTCCCGCGCTTCGGCAGCGGTGCGCGGGCGACGTTGGCGGGCGGTCATGGGTACCTCCTGTTTTGTGGTCGGGGTGCGGTCAGGGTGCAATCGCGGACATCGGTATGGCGATGGGCGGCGTTGGCGACCATCGTCCCGGCACGCGGCGGCGGCGGGGGCTTGCCTCGATAGGCGTGTGACTCCCCACCGCCTGCGGCCTTGCGGGCTGCGGTGCAGGTGTGGGGAACGGGTGTGGCTCAGTACAGCGCTTGCACGCGGTTCACTGCCTGGTCCAGCTGCTGCTTTAGCGGCGCCAGCAGGGCATGCAGGCCGTTGTTGGCGGCTTGCTCGTCGGCCTGTAGCTGCAGCAGGAGCAGGAGGGATTCCAGGCCTGCGCTGACGCGCAGGAGGTCGTGGCAGGATTGGTGGATGGTTTCGTGGGTTGGGGTGGTTTCGCCTGCTTGGGCGAGGGGTTCAGCGATCAGCTTGGCTTCCGTGGCTGCCTCTCTTGCTTCGGCAGCGGTGCGCGGGTGGCGTTGGCGAGCGGTCAATGGCGTCTCCTGTTCCATAGGGGTAGTCGAGTCGTCCGGAAATGCAGTACGTCATCAGGTGCCGACGAGCGTGCGCCAAGCGAATAGGATTGCCGCCGCATGGGCGATAATGCGACTGGCTATGCCTCTGACACCCGCCCGCGCACGCTCGCGCCGGCGGGCTTGATTGCTTTTTGAGAACGCAAATGGCCCTCAGCTCGACAAGTTTTTTGTCGAGCCGTCAGTCTGGCTATGCAAGCCCCGCTCACTGTAGCCGGGTACTAGAAAAACAACCCGGTCCTTGGCAACTGCTATCGCTCCCAAGGGCTTGTACGGATGAGTTGAAGCTCGGCAGCGGCCAGCGGGCGCTGCCTAAGGAACCGATCACAGACATGAATTTAGACGACGAGAATAATTTATGCCAATAGATATGCGCCATCGCGTCGTCGAGTTGATAGATTTTGTGACAGACAGTCATCGTCGGTTCAAGCACATGGAAGACCTGACTGGCATCAAGGCCGCCAGCTGGAAGAACACCTACCACCAGGATCAGCGTGTCGTTCAGGAGATGGTCGAGGCCATCGGAAAGGTTTGGCCGCAGTACGGATACTGGCTCGTCACTGGGAAAACGGACGAGGAGCATGGGCATACGTCGCCGATTCGGGATCGGATTGCGCAGGATTTGGAGAAGGTTAGGAGAACGGAAGGGTAATCTGAGCTTCCTACACCATCCCAGAATCTACCCTTAGTGAGTTTTACAACACGATCGCCCCTAAGGGCAGGGAAAGGTGGGCGGGCTTCGTGGCGGTGCTGATTGTTGAATCAGCCGTTCACCGAACGGCCGGCATCAAGGCTATGTGTGAGTATGCTCGGCGGTGCCACGTCGACCTCGTCAGGGGTCAATTCAACCTCAGTCGAGTAGTCGCTGCCATGCGCAACATGGTTATTGGCGAGCAAGCATCGGCCTCCCGGACTGAAATGCTCCCGGCCGTCAAGCCCCTTCCATTGCACGATGGATTGAATGGTGAGCACTCCATTGACCAGTCTTTGACCAAATTCCTTAGTTCGGCGCACAAACTCAATACGGTAGTCGGAAGACTCATGAGCATCCACGAAAAACTCTAAGCTTCGATACGCGGGGGAACGATTCCATCAATCTGTTGCATCGACTGGTTGAATTCTCACCAAGGTGCCGCCGTTCGCGAACATGTGGAGTCGGCATATCGGATTCAGGGCAGTGCCCTTCGGCAGTGGGGTATATATCATCCAGAGAATGGCCGATATGTTGCTGGCGTGAGTTTATTTTAGTGTTCAAAAACTACCGAGGAAGCCCCCCCCTGTTGTAAGTTGGGGTCTTCTGGCATCCCCCTAACTGAGTTTAGTTTAATAACGGACCATGAAATGACCATAACATTCAAGGTCGTCTCCCGTAGCGACCGTTCGGTCGTCCCCGCAGAGAATTTCATTCATCTTGTCGCGGACAACTGGGACGATTACTCGTTCAAGACCTCTTTCGACGTTGTCGCGATTGATCGCACGGGCCATCGAACTGACCTTGGCACCGTCAAGATCGGGTACTTAGGTCAGCAGCACGGCTGGAGCAGAGACGCAATGCAGAATCCATTCCAGGAACTGCCTCCGCAATGGTTCTCGCTAGGACAGGACGTCGATTATTATCTCAACGTGCGAGAAAAACTGAACCCCGATCTCGCCACACAACTCCTGCACGGACTCAGAGACGTAGTCTCTGACAGAAGCCGTCTACTGGCTGCCGAGAGTGAACCCGTATTTCAGAACTCGCTAATGCGAGGCGTTAGTCTTTCGGTTATTCATGGTCAATTCCAGCGCGTGCTCAATGGCGATGTCGCGCTGACAGAATTTCGATTTTCCTATCGCCACTCCGGCGATGAAAAGCGGGCTTCTGTAAGCCTTAATTTCCATGTCGAGCCGGCGTCGAAGCCATCCACGAACGTACATGTTCTGATCGGCAGAAACGGAGTTGGCAAGACAACGTTGCTAAACAACATGGTCGGTGCGATTCTCGCACCGCCTAAAGAAAACGAGTCCGGCGGCCGATTCTTCGAGCTCGATGGGTGGGGAGGCGAGAGCGCTCTTTCTAGCGACTATTTCAGTAGTGTCGTGTCTGTATCGTTCAGCGCTTTCGATCCGTTTATCCCCCCCGTCGATCAACCTGACAGAAGCAAAGGCGTTGCCTACTTCTATGTCGGTATGAAGAAATCCCGTGCCGACCACGAAGACAAAAAGCGTCAGGAGCCACCGAAGAGTGACGTGGACCTTGCCAACGACTTCATCGAGAGCTTGCAATCCTGTCTTAGCCAGCCTGCGAAAAAGGAGAGATGGAGAGCGGCAATTGAGAGGCTGGAATCGGACGAGAATTTTGCGGACATGTCGCTTGGTCGTTTGCTTGAAATAGATCGAGATGAGGCCGTCGTTCTAGCCCGATCGCTAGTTGGACGAATGAGCTCCGGCCATTCCATCGTCCTCTTGACCATCACCAAGCTCGTCGACGCAGTGGAAGAGAAGACACTGGTCTTGATGGACGAGCCGGAAAGTCATCTTCATCCTCCGCTTCTTGCCGCCTTCACACGTGCCCTGGCTGACCTTCTCCACAACCGTAACGGGGTGGCGATCATTGCTACTCACTCGCCAGTGGTCGCTCAGGAGGTTCCCCGAGTCTGTGTGTGGAAACTGACACGATTGCGCGCTGAAGGCCGCGCCGATCGTCCAGAGCGCGAAACTTTTGGGGAAAACGTCGGGGTGCTTACTCGCGAGATCTTTGGCCTCGAAGTTACCAAGTCAGGTTTCCACGAAATGCTGGAGCGTGCAGTGACTGAGGGAGGGACGTTTGAGACCATATTTCACGAATACAAAGGGCAATTGGGGTTCGAAGCACAAGCGATCGTGCGTTCTCTCATAACAGCCCGTGATTCCGCAACGATTCCGCCCTATCTGTTATGAGACGACTAGAAAAACCAACATTGAGTGCGATCAGCGTGTTCGATGACTGTGTGAAAGGAATCGTTGACCAAGAGCTAGCAGATCGATTCTCAGCAGCGCGAGCTGAAATACATGCGCAACTCCGTGAGTACGACGTCAAGGCCGGCAATTTCACGTTGTATTCGTTCGCTGCATGTGATTGGGGAAAAAAGGAACAGATCGTGCTGGCTAAACTGAGCAAGGGGGAATTGGTCGAGCTTTATTCTACGCACATGGCAGCGAAGAACAGTGCAGGGCGCCATCACTACGACCGTCTAATTATGCTAGCTCCGCTGGGTATCTGTCCGTTTTGCGGATTCGGCCACGCGTCTACGCTCGACCATTTTCTTTCGAAATCGCGTTACCCGGCGTTTTCAGTGCTCACGACCAATCTGGTGCCAGCGTGTAAAGACTGCAACACCGGGAAAGGAGCTCTGACACCGGGAATGCACGGTCAGATGCTTCATCCCTATTTTGAAGATGCAATTCTTGAAAATGAGGCGTGGCTATTTGCCAAGGTTGTCCAGTCGGCACCCGCAACAGTGCGTTACGAGGTGGCGCCACCCTCGACGTGGTCTGTGGATTTGGCTACGCGTGTACTCAATCATTTCAAGGATCTGGATCTCGCACGGAGATTCGCGATTCAGGCGGCGCCCGAAATCATCGAGATCGGCGATTTATTGGATGCGTTGGGATCTACTCAGAGTAGGCAGGCACACCTTCTAATGCTTGCTCAGATCGAACGGACGAAAAGAAAAAATTCTTGGAAGGCCGCGATGTATGAAGCGCTAGCGACGAGTGATTGGTACATCCTCGGCGGGTACCGAAATGCCCCCCCTTTGGCGGGAACGGGTTTTTTAACAGGAAGTGCCACCTAAGCAAAGAGAAGTTGGCCGAGCAGCGATGCTTCTACGAGCCGTATGTGCGGGACAGGGAAGTCCCTTATATTTGAAGAGCTCGCTCTGGGGGCAAATTCTGACATGGTTTCAGGGGTAGCCAGCCCCTGGTCCGATCGACGATCGTTCAATACATGCATTTCTGAGAGGTCGAGTTATCATGGCCGTGGTCGAATTAAGGGTCAGTTTGAGTTTTTCAACATAATCCAACCATTTTGGCCATTTCCCGTCGGACCGGGCCGATTTGTCCAAGGACGAACTTGCCCATCGAGCCGGTACCGACCTTCCCTATATGAGTTTAGTTGAGCCGCGCGGCAGAGCTTGAGGCGATATATCCCTTCACAGAGACGCCAAGCGCCCCCGTCCGAGGTGAGCTCCAAGTTCATTGGCCTCCCCCCTACGGCTTTGCAGACTATCGCACATGCCGGGCCCTCCGCTGAGCGGTGGGGGGCCCCGTCATTCTCTTCGAGTAGGGCTTGAGGACGTTTGGCGAGCGCACGGGCCAAGATGCCTAACTCATGAGCCTGACAAGTGTCAAGAAATTCTCGCCGGCACATTTTGACCCCGCAGTTACAGATCTGCAACCTGCAAGTAAAATGCTTGCTACTCCTCACTTTGCACATCTGCCTAGCTTACAGAGCAGGGTAGCGTACCTACGGAAACCCCGAAATGAATGTCGAGATCGAAACACTCCGCATTGCCAATGACGAAGACGCGTGGGCATTGCTATCAAGCTGGATTCGCGGGGATGAGTTGGGCGTGTTGGAATTCGACAATTGGCCCCGTTTAAGCATCAAGATCGATGGCGACGCCTATAAGTCGTCCCTTCGATCCGGGCAGATGGAGGCTCTGATTGGCTTCAAAACCTCGATGGGTCGTGCTTATGCGGCCATAGCGCATGGGGCATACGATAAGAGGCGCCTGAAGAAATCCGAAGATGAGCAGCTAGAGTTCACAACTACGGTCAGGAAGGGGTCTTCGATCACCGAAACAGACCTAAGCCCTTTGGTTAACTCCGTGGCTCAGCTTATCCAAACACATCCGATTGAGTCGTTAATTGCAGCAGTCGTCGTGGGACTAGCTATTGTTTCACGTCCCATGATATTGAAGCACTTCGATAACAAAGCGAAGCAGATGGATGTTGAGGAGAGACAGGCCTTGCTGTCCCTGACTCAGAAAATCACAGACAGTGACCGTGACAAATGGAAGGTAATGGATAAGGCGATTGCCAAGTTGTCGAGGCGCTTCCCCGCATTGGACATGCTTATTCCAGATGTTGCCTCAAGCTATTGGCATCTAGCGACAGCATCTGCCGATGCCCGTCGCGTCGAACTGGCTGATGTTGGTTTAGACAGTGATCATCTGGAGATCCTTTCGGAGCGACGAGCACGACGGAACACGGAACGTGAGACCGTAACGGATATCTTTGTGGTCGAGGGGATTGTCAAGATAGGTGACCGATACCGCCTTCAACTTCGATCAAAGACTTATCATTTCTCTGCAATCTACCAAAAACCTAACATGACAGAAGGTCGTGTGCGACGACTCTTTGGATGTATGACAGATACGAGAGAAATTGAGGCCACCATCGAAATCAAGATCGTGGAAAAATCGCAGGTCTCAGGGCGACTGCTTTCATTTAAGCCCGTAGCACTGGACGAATAGTTGCTGCTTCCAAACGGAAGATTATTGTGCATCACAATCGCGGAGATCCGTATTTGGAGACACCAGCGTCGCCGCCATATGTGTTACTTTTCCCTCGCGTCTACATGAGCCTCCCGAATACTATCGGTAAGCGGTCGGATAAACCACCGCCAAAATTCCTCGGCGCTGAGAATTCTGATAGCTATCCGCATGATGAGATACTAGACTAAAGAGTCGCCCAAGATATACCAGCGGAACTAGGCCGACCGAATATGACCGACGTCGTAGATCAAGCAACTCGCAGCCGGATGATGTCTGGTATTCGTGGTAAGAACACCGCACCAGAGTTGGTCGTGCGCAGAACCCTTTTCTCAGCTGGATTCCGATTCCGCCTACACCGGAAAGATTTACCCGGAGCACCAGACATTGTCATGCCTGGCCGAAGGGTAGTTATCTTTGTCCACGGATGCTTCTGGCACAAGCATCGAGGATGTCGGTACTTCAAGCAGCCACAAACGAATTCGGAGTTCTGGCTATCAAAGCTCGAGAAGAATGCGCAACGTGACAGGAAAGCGAGCAGCGAACTGCAATCAGCTGGCTGGAGAGTTCTAACTATATGGGAATGCGCGACAAGGCAAATTAATTCGACCGATCTTCTATCTATGGTCAGAGCATGGATCGATGGCAACGCGACTTCCGGAGAGATACCATGACGCAGAACCTCACATTATCGCTGCAATGGCAGCATTATCTCCTCCTCACATGTCACTTACAATAGCTGTCACTTCGTCTTCACCGAGTGTCGCCTGCGCTGAGATGTCGATCGAATATTTGATACTGACGATACCACGCGGGGGCACATAATCATCAGGAAGGCGAGGAAATGAGCCTGCCACATCGAAGATAAAAACGCTGCGGAGATTGAAGCGCAGAAGCGTACCTGACTGCCTTAGCCCATCGTGCCATTTAAGATTCTTTAGATTCTTCTCAAAAATATCAATTGCCCGTCCGTCTCGTCCCAGGACGCGATAGATATCATCGATCTTTGTCGCAATGGTTTCTTCTCCCCCAATCGACTTCTCCAGTTGAATGCTGGCGAAAAGCAGGCGCTTCCCGGGCGGTGCGCGAAGCTGATCAAGACGAGAAATCTCGTGTCTGTCCTCGGAGGTCGTAGTAGTTTTGACTTCAATGTGCGTCGACTGACCGACAAAATCATGCCGCTCGCGCTGGGGGCCGCTCCACAATTCACATGCGCGTGAACCAATCGCCGGTATGAGGATACGCCAGAGGACCCACAGCTCGCCGAAAAGACCAATTTGCTCGCTGTTGGAGATCTCCGGGCCGCCATTCTTGAAAGCATTGCGGAATTCGGTAATTGTCTCAGTGACGGCATGAATAGGAAGACGACGCTGGACTTCTATCGCGTAGACAATTCTGTTCGCGACAAGTGTGAACAGTTCCTCGTGGTGACTACCTGCCGACACGTCGATGTACGTGCGATCACCCTCAACAACCCGGACCGAGAAGGCTTGCATGTCACTCGGAAACTCTCTAGGCTCTTCAGCAACAGCAACCAAAAGATGGAGCCGACCGTCCGCATCAATGCCGATTAGACATCCATCTAGAGCTGGTCCCACCACCTCTGTGGTGATTCCTACTCGCCCCCTCTGCTCTCGAAGGATTCTCCATCGATTTGCGTTGATCTCAACCATTGACAATCTTTCCGTTTACCAAATACGAAGCATCTTCGTCAGAAGTTCGCGGCAAAGAGAGGGCAAGGCCGATCACAGTTCTAACTGGCGCCTGCAATGGTTCTGGGTCCAGAGGATAGATAATCAAGAGCCCTTGATTCGACGGGCGATCCTGCCGCATTTCTCTTGCGTTGTATCCCACCGCCGTTTTATGGGTCTCGGGGCCGCCATGTAGATCAACCCCCTCGTGTCTCGGATCCGTCAAAATACCGATCGACTCCGCGGCAGTAGGTGATCGGCGCACCAAGCCATATGACTGCGAGCCGAGGAGCACCTGGCGGTCTCGCTCGGGATTAGCGACAAAAATCGTCCAAGAAATCAGTTCGCCAACTGTGGCCCGCTCGATGATCCAGTCAGCAATATCGCCACTCAGGAAAGATACCGTATCCTCGTGAACGACTATATTTCGCAAGTAAGCCGCGATAGCGTGTGCAGGGACATCGTACGCCAGCCGTCCACCGTGACTGTCATGAGCCGGTATATAGTGGGTTAGTAGCTCAGCAGTCAGCTGGATGTTGTGTTCAAGAGCACGAGGGCTCCGCAACGGCAATAAGATAGTCTGTGGGTTCTCACCGGACCAAGAGCGGCTGTATTTTTCCAGGGTCTTGCTCTTGACTTTGCTTGTCAAAAGCAAATTGGCGTGCGCCCGCATCTTAATCGCCATCTCGTCGGGGCGACGCTCAGCACGATTCATCGCAACAATTGAGTCCCGCAGAGATTCTTCCACAAGGGCTAATTCAACAAACCACTGGGCGATGGTCTCCGTTGTCCAGATGCGGATCAGATCCTCGTATCCCGCACGAAACCCGTACCAACGTGCCATCTGCAAAAGCGAGTCAGCCATGGTGGTAGTGCGCAGGAAATAGGCTATGGTCAATCCTTCCAGGGTTAACCCACGGGAGAGCCGATTGCCACCAACAGCAATCAGCTGCCGCTCAGGATTGCTTTCGTAGTTTAATTCCTCGCCAGTCGTACTATTGAGAACAACGACATCGAGCCGCGCAACATTTGTCTCAGCCTCATTGAGTACGTCCTGAGTGTCCACACCCTTGGGCAACGCAACTGCTCCGAGGTCTCCAAGGGCCGATCGAAGCATTCCCTTAAGCGAACCAGGTATAACTCGCTCCTGATCGCGCCATGCCTTGATTTGGGCTCCTATGGCTGCTCCGATGCGAAGCTGATCATGCTGCTGCTGACTCACGTGAACGAGCATTGTGTGCGGCTTCCCCCTCTGGCCGCGGAGATTCCTAATGGCACCGGCTACGCAATAGACCAGTACGGCATCACAGAGGGACTGAGGGAGGGCTTCCGGGCGTTGCACCACAAGCGGATCATGCTTCCGCCGCCGCTTGGATTTCAGGGCGCGGACATCGATATCTGCAACTACGCGAATCACATCGCGGCCGTGCGCCGACACGCCGAAGAGTTCTTCGGTGCCTGTATAACCGTCAGGCCTCGGTAGCTGAATCACGAAGTCCTTTGGAAACAGATCTTCTCCCACTTCCCTGTCAACTGCTGTCGGATCAATCAGGATATTGGCGAAGGGAGTGGCAGTGTAGGCAATGTACGTCGCTCGAGGGATCCTTTTCAGGATGTCGCGGATGAGTGCGTTGGTGAGAGAAGGATCCGTGTCGTCACCGTCTGCATCGTCCACGCTGGGATCTACACGATTCCCTTTGGTGTTAATTGAGGCCTGATCAGCCTCATCATCAATCACGATCGTGGGGATTTCGCCTAGCTGCCCCTCAAGCTTCGTGATCCACTCTTGCAAGCGCCTTAGAATAGGTGGGATCTTCTTCGCTACAACAAGGACTGTGCGCGCTGACGCGAACCCGTTGGGCACTGGCGGGACAGAGAAGTCCTCGTCCTCTGTAGTGAGGGATACCCAGTTGGCTCCGACACTCACAAGCTCTTTGTTGAGACGCTTTTGAGTCTGGTTTCGAAGGGAGTCATGGATCCCTGAAAGGACTATGACCAACCGATAGCCGACGTCTGCAGCGCGTGCGGCGACAGCCGTGAAGTTTGCGGTTTTACCAGATTGCACGTAGCCGACCACCAAGCCTCGGCATTGGTATTCCGTCCGCTTGATATCGGTTGTCTTCCCTATAATCCTTAGGGACTCTTCTTCTACGGAGTCAACCTGGTGTGATTTCCAGTTTGGCCGGGAGCGCAAGAGTTCCTCGTGACTCCACCAATTGGTCCACGTGGTGCCATCACTCCAGTTACGGATTTTTGGTCTGAGGATAAAGCGCCGGGCCGATTCAGGCATTGTCCGAAAGATGCTTGAGTACGTCGGCCTTCTCCAGAGCATGAAGAAACTGGGACAGTGCAGCCTTGGCCACAGGGTCCTTTTCGACGGCTCTTACCAAGTCCACCAGCGCAGGGATCTTCCCAGATACCTCGACTACTTCCCCGGTAAAGGAAGACTTGCGTTGCCATGGCGATTGATCGTCCTCGACGATCCGAATGCTTGTCTTCTCGACCTTAGCAGGTGGCTTTGGGGATGCCCCCTTTGTTGTTTTTGGTGAGATGCCATCGTTCTGCCTTTCTGAAGCATCGGGCTTTTCTACACGCTTCACCGTTCTATATCGACTGCGGGCCTCAGCCCGGCTCGCCTTGACGATTTCCTGAAGACTGGTGCTAACGCTAACGGGGAGTTTGACAATCTGCTTCGAGATATCGACCTGTAGCGCGTCGTCGCACGACCGATCAAAATCGACTGAAACACGCAGAAGCTTCGTCTTCTCCTCTAACGCAAACATCCCCTCCCAGCCACCCCATTTGATCAAACGTCCAAGGCGATAAAAAAATAGTCCTTGTGTCTCGTTTCTTCGGCCACCGAGAGAAATCCGATCCAATGCATTACGCACTGCATCGGCCCCTTCCTTCTCGTGATAGCGCCGCAAGTCCTCTTCGGTCGGAGTGATGCACGGCTCAAAAGTTATGACTCCCTTTTTTTCGGGGTCATGCTCATTCAAAACAATCGACCTGGGATCATAGTGCTTGGTAAGCGGATGCCCCATCGGATTATTAGGCACAAGAGCCACTTCATTCACCAGAATGGTTACCTTCTCCCGGCCTTGCACCTTTCCTTCAAGGAAGCGATGGAACACAAGCTCCAGATGTTCGCGGATCGAGGTAACCTCAACGGCGTATGGCTCTATGCCTTTAGTTAGGGGAATCTCGACGGGTGGCCTCATCTCAGTAAGGAGGACTGCGGTCCCCGTTCCTGGAATCTTCGTCGCCACGTCGTATTTCGCCTCAATCGGCGTAAAGAGTACTTCCCACTTACCAGTCTTCGCCAGATGGTTTTTATCCCAGGTCATATGGCTCAGTTCGCCATCGCTTGCCTTGGTCAATACCGTCAAGCAATCGGCTTGAGACCAGGACGCCCCCTTAAGCCCATAGCCAAACTTCCCGAGATCATTCCCTTCGTACGATCGACGGTTCCCTACTCGCATGGCGCCCCGCAGCTGAGTGGACGTCATCCCGCTTCCATTGTCGCGCACACACATCCAGCGACCGCCCAGATTAGGATTAGGGAAGTGTATGGAGATTTCTGTTGCACCGGCAGAAATACTGTTGTCTACCAAATCGGCGACAGCACTTGGCAGCTTATGGCCTGCACGAGCCAGAATATCGAATAGTCCGAGTGGATCGGGTTCGAAACCGGTGGTTGACGCAACGGGTAAAGTCATCAATTCCACCTTGGGAAATAGGAGGGGAAAATTATCGCCTAGCACGCGGCGGCAGTGTGCTCCTTCTTCACCATATAGAGCGATCATCCCGCTTTTGAGCAACTGGGCACTTTCACCATGATTAACGATCGCGGCATGTGCCTGGTGGTCCTTCGGGATGACGACCCAGCTTGCCGATGCTGGCGACTGGGACGAATCGACTACCATCGCGAAAAGCACGCCCGGTTCGACAAAAGAGTAGTGTGTACTCTTAGGGCAATACCCCTCAAAGCGCCAGTTTTTGTCCTGTCGCTTTAACCACTGCTGCGTCTCAATGACGCTAGCTTCTTCCTCGATACAGCGACAGTTAATTAGAATCTTGTCGGCGTCTTTGGCTGAAGGAAAGACACGATCAACTACAGTCCCATCGAAATTGATAGCCCTTTGCTTCGATCCCTCCTTCTTCTGTCTCCGATACTCGTGAAACATACCAAGCTCAGAATGCCTCAGCAACCGCAAGATTGTAAAGATCATGGTTTCCCTGGCGTGCTGGTGATCAGTGATTGCTGAATCCCGAGTAGCTCCACCCGAATGTCAGGAATGGCCGGTGCACCAAGAGTGCTTCTGATTGACATCGCGATAGCATAAGCGAATAGGGGAGGCACAGCGTTTCCAATCTGCTTGAAAGCGGCATTCATTGAGCCCTTAAAGACGAAACCATCGGGGAATGATTGCAGACGAGCTGCCTCACGCACGGAGATGGTTCTGGCCTGGTCGGAATCATAGTGGATATGTGAGTACGAATCCTTCCCAAGGTGAGCCAACAGAGTACGAACCGGCTTGTCTCTATTTAGCTTCCACCATTTATTCGGAAACTTACCGGGATCGTAGGGAATACGCCAACTCTTTATGAAGTCACGTACTTCGGCGTGCCGTGCATCCGTGGTCAGACCTTTTCGCTTGCGCGAAGCTAGCCAGTCGGCAATTTTTCCCTCAACGTAGCCGTGGATCTCGGGGTATTGCATGCCCTCGTCGATTTCAGCGAATATCTTGTAGTCGCGCGGCAGGTATCGGATAACGTGCCCGGTCGTCCGATCCGTCTCAAACCCGATCCATTGCCGCATGAGCCGCGAGTAGGCGGTGCTAGGCTTCGCATTGGCGTAGTTCACTGGCTCCATTGGATCCTTGCGACCGCGCCGGAGTTTACCCTGCATGAAGAGATCCAGTGCAGGTATCGCGGGAAGATCTGCGAGTGCCTCCTCCGCCGTGGTGGTTGCAGGAGATGAGCTGACCGGATCGCTTATCCACCGGTGGTGACTTGAGCCATCCGCAATAACAATTTTGCGTGCAGTGTTCTTGGTGCCCTCATAGCCGGATGGCAGTACGACGTGATGTGTTGGCGTTGGAAACAGCGGCGCCAAGCCAGAATCACGATGAATTCCGATTAGAATCATGCGCTCGCGGGTCTGCGGGACCCCATACCAGGAGGCATTCAGGAGCGAATACGAGACTTCATAGCCCTCTTCTGCCAAGCTCTTTGCGACTAGCTCCGCAACGTTACTGCCGCCATGATTCAACATGTCGGGAACGTTCTCCATTAGAAGTGCGACGGGCTGAGTTTCGCGGATGTAGTGTACGTATCGCTGCCAAAGATTGACGCGCCCGTCCACCAGGAAAGCTTGGTCAGCAGTGGCTTCCTGACGGCGGTGTGCCTGCTCGCGAAGCTTCGCTCGCCCAACCCTCGCAAACGCTTGGCAGGGAGGCCCCCCCACGAGAACATCAACTTGGTCTTCGACAGGTCCGGCCAATGCCAATTCCCGGAATATGCTAGCGGGATCTTCTTCGGTTACATCCCGAGCGACATGATGAGCTGCCCTATCACCGCCGTGAGTCCGAGGACCGAAATTTGCCCCATGAGATTCGGCAGCGAACGGCTCGATCTCGACCGAGGCCACTGGTACGAAACCCGCGGTCAAAAAGCCCAATGAAATGCCGCCGCATCCCGCGAAGAGATCCATGTAGCGGATGGGTTCGCCGTTCCGGATACGGCGTGCTTTTTTGGCGATAAGGGGATTAGGGATGGTAGTGGCAGACATTCCAGCAGATGGTCTCTTGGCCGTGGGCCAGCGCTAGTTAACGACGCCGGTACTGGACTAAAGAGTACCGACTGTCGAAAACGTGCAATTTATCGAAAATAAAGGCGGTCAACTATCAGTTCAGATGTCCTTGCTGTCTCACCAACTGCGTTCTGCCAGTCTCAGTAGGCCTGACCGTGGGTCACTATTCAGCGTGTGGCGCGAACTACAGTATCGCAGCTGATAGCAAAAACACACGTCGCTCGGCATAGATGCGCGTAAGCCGGCTATCGCCGGCATGCGCGCACTAGCTGCAAACATCAAACATCAATATTCCGAGCCACCAACGCATTCGACTCAATAAAATTCCTACGCGGCTCAACCTCATCCCCCATCAGCGTAGTAAAGATCTGATCCGCCGCAATAGCATCCTCAATCTGCACCTTCAGCAGTCGGCGCTGGGTAACGTCCAAAGTAGTCTCAAACAACTGCTCAGGATTCATCTCCCCCAGCCCCTTATAGCGCTGACGAGACACCCCACGCTCGGCCTCAGACAACAACCACTGCATGGCAGCATGGAAGTCATTCACCGTCTGGTCGCGCATCTTCTCGCCCTCGCCACGGCGCACCTTGGTGCCTTCCGCGATCAGGCCCTGGAAGGTCTTGGCGGCCAGCGACAGCGCGGCGTAATCCGCGCCGTGGACAAAGTCTGCATCCAGGTGAGACAGGCGCACATTGCCATGATGCCGGCGGGCGATCATCAGGCGGTGCTTGTCCGTCTTCTCGTCAAACTGTGCATAGACATCTGCCGTGCCGTCGTCGTTCACGGCGGCGCCTAGCAGGGTCTTGGCGTGCATTTCCGACAGCTTGGCCTTGAGCGCGGTGGCTGAGGCTTCGGCGGCGGCGGCGCTGTCCAGGTCCAGCTCGATGCCGTCGGCAATGGCGCGCAGGGCGTCGCTGTCCACGATGCGGGCCAGGCGGCCGATCACGGCTTCGGCCAGTTGGTATTGGCGGGCCAGCTCAGTCAGGGCGTCGCCGGCGACTTCGCTGCCGTCGGGGTTGACCAGGGCGGCCTTTTCCATGGCCAGGCGCAGCAGGTAGGCGTTGAGCTCGTTGTCGTCCTTGATATAGCGCTCTTCCTTGCCGTGCTTGATCTTGTACAGCGGCGGTTGGGCGATATACACGTGGCCGCGCTCGATGATGTCGGGCATCTGGCGGTAGAAGAACGTGAGCAGCAGCGTGCGGATGTGGGAGCCGTCCACGTCCGCGTCGGTCATGATGATGATGCGGTGGTAGCGCAGCTTGTCGAGGTTGTAGTCGTCCTTGCCGATGCCGGTGCCGAGCGCCGTAATCAGCGTGAGCACTTCCTGGCTGGAGAGCATCTTGTCGAAGCGGGCGCGTTCCACGTTCAGGATCTTGCCCTTGAGCGGCAGGATGGCCTGGAACTTACGGTCGCGGCCTTGCTTGGCGGAGCCGCCTGCGGAGTCACCCTCCACCAGGAAGAGTTCGGACTGGGCGGGGTCTTTTTCCTGGCAGTCGGCGAGCTTGCCGGGCAGGCCCATGCCGTCGAGCACGCCTTTGCGGCGGGTCATTTCGCGGGCCTTGCGGGCGGCTTCGCGGGCGCGGGCGGCGTCGACGATCTTGCCGCAGATGATCTTGGCGTCTACCGGGGTTTCCAGCAGGAAGTCGCCGAGGGCCTTGGCGACGAGTTCTTCCACGGGCAGGCGCACTTCGGAGGAGACGAGCTTGTCCTTGGTCTGCGAGCTGAACTTGGGCTCGGGCACCTTGACGGAGAGCACGCAGGCGAGGCCTTCGCGCATGTCGTCGCCGGTGGTTTCTACCTTGGCCTTTTTGGCGATCTCGTTTTCTTCGATGTACTTGTTCATCACGCGCGTCATGGCGGCGCGCAACCCGGTCAAGTGGGTGCCGCCGTCACGTTGCGGGATGTTGTTGGTGAAGCAGAGTACTTGTTCGTTGTAGCCGTCGTTCCACTGCATGGACACTTCTACGGCGATACCGTCTTTTTCGGTGTTGGCGTAGAAGATGTTGGGGTGCAGGGTGCTCTTGCCGCGGTTGATGTATTCAACGAAGCCTTTGACGCCGCCGGAGAAGGCGAAGTCTTCTTCCTTGCCGGTGCGCTGGTCGGCCAGGCGGATGTGCACGCCGTTGTTCAGGAACGAGAGCTCGCGGATGCGCTTGGCGAGTATCTCGTAGTGGAACTCGACGTTGGTGAAGATTTCTTCGTCGGCGAGGAAGTGGACTTCGGTGCCGCGCTTGTCGGTGGGGCCGATCACCTTCATCGGCGAGACTTCCACGGGCACGCCGTCGGGGCCGGGCACGGTTTCCACGACGCGGTTCTGCACGGCGCCTTGGGCGAACTCGAGCAGGTGGGCCTGGCCGTCGCGGCGCACGGTCAGGCGCAGCCACTTGGAGAGGGCGTTGACGCAGGACACGCCCACGCCGTGCAGGCCGCCGGAGACCTTGTAGCTGTTCTGGTTGAACTTGCCGCCGGCGTGCAGCTCGGTCATGGCGATTTCTGCCGCGCTGCGCTTGGGTTCGTGCTTGTCGTCGAACTTGACGAGCGGGGGAATGCCGCGGCCGTTGTCGGTGATGGAGATCGAGTTGTCGCTGTGGATGGTGACGGTGATTTCCGTGCACCAGCCGGCCAGGGCTTCGTCGATGGAGTTGTCCAGCACTTCAAATACGAGGTGGTGCAGGCCGGTGCCGTCGGACGTGTCGCCGATGTACATGCCCGGACGCTTGCGCACCGCCTCCAGGCCTTCCAGGATCTGGATCGAGCCTGCGCCGTAGCTGTCTTGCTGTTGCGGTTGCGATTGCGGTTGTTGCTCTTCGGTCATGTTCTCTTACTCACGGCGAATGCGGCGATCTCTCGTCACGCCCGGATGGGCGCGCCCGGATCGGGCCGCATAGCGGGTTACATAAAAACGGCAAAAGGGGCGGATCTCGACGATCCGGCCCCTGGTGCGGCGGGTCTTGCGCGGGGCCCCTGGGGCTGCTGCGCAAGCCGTGGTGTGCCGTTAGATGCTCCGGTTTTGCGTATCTTGTGGTCCTTGTTACCGGCTCATCAAATGCGCATCGGCATGACGACGTACTTGAAGTTGTCGTCTTCCGGCACGGTGATCAGCGCGCTCGAATTGGAGTCGCCGAGGCTGACCTGGACTTGCTCGCTCTTGAGGTTGGCGAGCACGTCCAGCAAATAGGTGACGTTGAACCCGATGTCGAGCGCGTCGCCCGAGTAATCGAGTTCGAGTTCTTCCTGCGCTTCTTCTTGATCGGCGTTGGTGGAGCTGATCTTGAGTACGTGCGTATCCAGGATGCAGCGCACGCCCTTGAACTTGTCGGTGGTCAGGATGGCGGTGCGTTGCAGGGCTTGTTGCAGCTTGACGCGGTCGATGGCGAAGGCGTTCTTGTAGCCCTTGGGGATCACGCGCTGGAAGTCCGGGAACTTGCCTTCGACCAGCTTGGAGATCAGCTCGATATTGGCGAAGGTGAACTTGACCTGGTTGGCGGCCAGTTGCACTTGCACGGGATCGTCGTTGTCTTCGAGCAGGCGTTGCAGCTCGAGGATGGTCTTGCGCGGGATGATCACTTCCTGGCGCGACGGGGCGCCTTCGCCACTGGTGGCTTCGGTGTCCAGTTCCACGCCGCAGTAGGCCAGGCGGTGGCCGTCGGTGGCGACTGCCATGACCTTCTTGCCGTCCACCACCAGCAGCATGCCATTGAGGTAGTAGCGGATGTCTTGCTGGGCCATGGCGAAGTGAACCATGGCGAGCAGGTGCTTGAAGGTCTTTTGCGGCAGGCTGACGGACGCGCCGAACTCGCTGGCTTCGGCTACCGTGGGGAATTCTTCGGCGGCCAGGGTCTGCAGCGCGAAGCGGCTCTTGCCGGACTGCACGGTCATGCGCTTGTCGTTGAGCGACAGGGCGACTTCGCCGTCGGGCATGGCGCGCAGGATGTCGAGCAGCTTGCGGGCGGCCACGGTGGTGGCCACGGTGTCGCTGCCTACGCCGCATTCGGCGTGCGTGGTGATCTGGATCTCGATGTCGGTCGAGAGGAAGGATACGTTGGACCCGGACTTGCGAATCAGCAGGTTGGCCAGGATCGGGAGTGTGTGGCGGCGCTCCACGATGCCGCTCACGATTTGCAGCGGACGCAGCAGATTGTCTCGCGAGGTTTTGACCAATTGCATTGAATTTATCCTTCGTCGTTTGTAGTAAGCGACCGCGGGTGTGCACTGACTGGCACTAACTTGCTGCGCAGTTTCCGGAACTGCTTCCAAAACGCTTTGGAATCAACAAGTTAATTCGCCATTGTACCAAGGATAAGCCGCTGCGGTGAAGCGGGAGAAGCGCGATCGGAGGATGAAATTGTGCGCAAAGCGACACAAATTCAGACTTCTTCGGTGGCTGGCGACTGTTGTCGCTGGCCGCCCCCTCCGCCCGCTCGTCCCGACTCACCGCAAAGCCTTAGCCCAGGCCGTTTTCATGGCAATGTTCCGCAATGCCCCGGTGTTGCTTTCCGATTGATTCATGCGCCGGATCCTGCCCGGCGCGTACCCTACAGTATGCCAGCCCCGCGTGACGGGGCTGGCAAATGCTGCTTCATTGCTGCTTCACTACTGTTTCACTACGATTTGACGCTCGAGGTCAGCCCTTGAGCGTCTGTTCCAGCACGTGCAGCTCATGGTTGAGCTGCGCGTCCTTGCTGCGCTCATCGGCGATCTTGCGCACCGCGTGCAGCACGGTGGTGTGATCGCGCCCGCCGAACAGCTCGCCGATTTCCGGCAGGCTTTTCTGCGTGAGTTCCTTGGCCAGGTACATGGCAATCTGGCGGGGCCGCGCGATATTGGCGGGCCGCTTCTTGCTGTACATGTCCGCGACCTTGATGTTGTAGAAATCCGCGCAGGTTTTCTGGATGTTCTCGACAGAGATCTGGCGGTTCTGCACCGTCAGCAGGTCCTTCAGTGCTTCACGGGTGACATCGATGGTGATGTCCTTGCCGTGGAAGTTGGAGAAGGCCAGGATCTTGCGCAGCGCGCCTTCCAGCTCGCGCACGTTGGATCGCAAATGCTTGGCGACGAAGAAGGCGACTTCCTCGGGCACGCTCACATTCTCGGCGGCGGCTTTCTTCATCAGGATGGCGACGCGCATCTCCAGCTCGGGCGGCTCGATGGCAACCGTGAGGCCGGAGTCGAAGCGCGAGATCAGGCGATCGTCGATGCCGCTGATTTCCTTGGGGTAGGTATCGCTAGTGATGATCACCTGCGCCCGGTTGGCGATCAGGGCTTCGAAGGCGTAGAAGAACTCTTCCTGCGTGCGGTTCTTGCCGGAGAAGAATTGAATATCGTCGATCAGCAGCAGGTCGAGCGAGTGGTAGTAGCGCTTGAACTCGTCGAACGCCTTGCGCTGGTAGGCCTTGACCACGTCGGAGACATATTGCTCGGCGTGGATGTAGCGGATGCGGGCGCGCGGGTTCTCCAGCAACATGAAGTTGCCGATAGCGTGGATCAAGTGGGTCTTGCCCAGACCTACGCCGCCATACAGATAGAGCGGGTTGTAGGATTTACCCGGGTTGTTGGCCACCTGGATGGCGGCGGCGCGCGCGAGCTGGTTGGCCTTACCGGTGACGAAGTTGTCGAAGGTAAGGATGTGGTTCAGGCGCGAGCGCTCGTGCACCGAGTCGTTCTGCTGCTGGCCGCCATGCTGGTTGCCGGGGTGGCCTTGGTGGCTTTGCTGGCCCGGATGACCTTGATTGCCCTGATGGCCTGGATGGCCGCCCTGGTTACCGGGGTGGCCGCCCTGCATGGGCTGCTGCGACGGCTGCACGCGGTAGGAGCGGGCGCTGGCCTCGGCCGGGTCCAGCTGCGGCACGTCGATATCGACGATCTCGCCACCCATGCCGCCCATGTTGCTTTGGTTGGCGTTGCCGGGATAGTTGCCGCCATTGCTGCCGTTGCTGCCATTACCCTGGTTGCCGGGGTAGGGCGCTTGCCCGCCGCGTTGGCCGCCTTGGTTCATGGGGCCGTAGCCCTGGCCGCCCTGGCCCGGCTGCATGCCGGGCTGGCCGAAGTTTTGCGACAGCGGCTGGCCGGACGGATAGCCGGGGCCGGCGTGCTGTGGCGCCATGCCGGGCTGGCCCGGCTGGCCGGCCTGCTGCGGGTAGCCGGCGGCAGCCCGGCCCGAGGCGGCGGGGTCCAGGACAAAGTGAACGCTGACGTTGGCTTCCCAGTATTCGCAGGCGAGCGCGGTGATGCGGCCGGAAAACTGGCTTTTTACCCAATCGAGCTTGAAGCGGTTGGGCGCGGCGATCCGCAGCGCGTGCGCGTCCTCGTCGAAGGCGACAGGCGCCAACGGCTTGATCCAGGTCTTGAACTGTTGCGGCGTCAGTTCGCGCTCGAGTTGCGCGGCTGCTGCCTGCCAGAAATCTTGCATTGTTTTGTTGTTCGGTGTTCGCCACGGTGCATGGACAGCCCGGCCGAATGGACGACAGGCAAGGATCGGTGAGGCATCCCTGCCGTGAGTTCATGCAACCAGAACGCGATCGCTAAGCGATCCGCAAATGACCCCGCAGCCCGGGCCCCATGGTGATCGACGCGACAAGCGGGAGCCGCTGACGAGCGAGGCGACGAAATCGTCGCTTGCCCGTTGCGCGTCCGTTGTCCGGCATGCCAGGGTGTTGCCCGGGTTGCGCTTGCGCCACGCAGCCCGTGTGGTGTTTGGACCCGGATTGTACCCCCCGCCCCAAGTTATCCACAAAGGATAAGTCTGTGGATAAGTTGTGAAAAAGCAGTGGATTGTTGTGCACAACCCTAGTTCTGGCGCGGGTTTCCGGGTAGCCAAAACACGGGAAAACCTAGTCGAAACAGTGACTTCGCTCACCTTGGCCAACCCCGGGTGGCACCCCCGAAGAAAAAAAACTTACCCACTGGCGATTGTGGACAATGAAATACAACGGCCTGTTGCGTGTTTTTGAGGCAGGGGTGCCTCACAAGGCTCTAATCCATCTGTAGTCTTGACACGTCGCGCGAAACTCAGTTAAATGGCGGGTTCTGCGATGCCGCAGGGGATCACGTATGCGCATCGCCGGGTCTGACCTGTTCCGTGCAAGACTGGTGCGAATCCTTGGTGTTTGACTAAGCTGAGACGCGCCGGAAACAGCTGGATTGGCCGGAACAGGCAGCGGGCCGGGCAGGCTGATGGGGTTGGAACGGATGGGTTGGTTTTACGCTTCCGCTCCGGCAAGATTCCCTCCCACAACTGCTTCGCGCGGCGTCGATGTCCGATTCGTCGGTGCCATCGATTCGCGAGATACACGGCCGGCAGCAAGATCACCATAGCAGTCGGCAACACCGCAAACCGCGGCAGCCCCATGCGAACCATACGCGGCGGCGCCCGGCTTAACGCCGGAAGCCGGGCGAGCCCAGATCAACCAGAGAGTGCAACATGAAACGTACATACCAACCTTCCGTTACCCGCCGCAAGCGTACCCATGGTTTCCGCGTGCGCATGAAGACCCGCGGCGGCCGTGCCGTCATCAACGCGCGTCGCGCCAAGGGCCGCAAGCGCCTGGCAGTCTAAGGGCCTGGCGACCGGCCACGGCGGTGCAGCAGCTTGCGCCGCCTTGGCCACTCGCCTCGCCTTTTGGACGGCCGGTAGCCAGCAGCCAAGCACAGCTTTTCCGCTCGCTTTGCCTAGCGTGACTACCTTTGCCTACCCTAAAGCCGCGAGGCTCACAAAAACGGATGAGTTTTCATCCGTTTTTGCATTGCGTCCGCGCCGACGCAGCCAGCATTTCGTGCTGTACGTGGGCGAGAACGGCCTGCCGCAAGCCCGCCTGGGCGTGGTGGTTGGCAAGAAGTTCGCAGCGCGTGCCGCCGAGCGCAACCTGGTCAAGCGCATGGTGCGGGAACTGTTCCGCCAGCGGCAGGACAAACTCGCGGGCCGCGATGTGTTGCTGCGCCTGCAAGCCAAGTTTCCGCGCGCGGAGTTTGCCAGCCGCACCGCCATACGCCGGGTGTGCCTGGCCGAGCTGACCGGCTTGTTCGAGGTAGCGGTGAAGCCGCTTGCCCCGCGCCCTGCTGCCCCTTCCGGGGTGTCGCCGCCAACGTCCGCCGAGGCTGCGCCCACGGAAGTCCCGCCCTCGGGCGCTCCTGCCTGACCGGCCCGCTGCCATGAAGCGAATCCTGCTTGCCCTGCTGCGCATCTACAAGATCGCCCTGAGCCCGTTTTTTGGCTCGCAGTGCCGCTTCCTGCCCACCTGTTCCGATTACGCCCGCGAAGCGATCCTGTGCCATGGCGCAGGGCGCGGCAGCTGGCTGGCCGCATGCCGGCTATGCCGTTGCCATCCGTTCACGGATGGCGGGTATGATCCGGTGCCACCGGCATCGGCAACAAAGCAAGACCGGGCTCGCCCCGCGACTGGCCATCCAGTCACGATCCGGCTACCCCGCCCCTGATTTCCCCCGACCACAGCGAGACATGGATATCAAACGCACCATACTCTGGGTCATCTTCTCGATGGCCCTCGTGCTGCTCTACGACAACTGGCAGCGCGCCAACGGTCACCAGTCGATGTTCTTCCCGAGCGCGACGCAGCAGGCTCCGGCAACCGCAGGCGGCGCTTCGGCCCCGCAAGGCGATGTGCCCAAGGCCAATGCAACGGCCGGCACCGCCGCAGGCGCTCCGGCGTCCGTGCCGGTAGCCGCGGCCCAGCCCAGCGGCGAGAAGATCGTGGTCAGCACCGACGTGATGCGTGCCCAGATCGATACCGCCGGCGGTATCCTGACGCGCCTGGAACTGCTGAACCACAAGGAGCATGACGGCAAGCCGGTCGTGCTGTTCGAGCGTGACCAGACCCGCACCTATATGGCCCGTTCCGGCCTGATCGGTGGCGACCTGCCCAACCACACCACGGTGTTTACCGCTTCGGCGGGCCCGCGCGACCTGGCTGGCTCGGACAAGGTGTCGTTGACGCTGACGGCGGAGAAGGACGGGGTCAAGCTGGACAAGACCTATACCTTCCACAAGGGCAGCTACGTTGTCGACACGAAATTTGCCGTGACCAACGACAGCGGCAAGCCGATCTCGCCGACGCTGTACATGGAACTGACGCGCGACGGCAGCAAGGTCGAGCAGTCGCAGTTCTATAGCACCTTCACCGGCCCGGCCATCTACACCGACGCCGACAAGTACCACAAGATCACCTTCGACGACATCGGCAAGGGCAAGGCTTCGGTACCCGCGGCCGGTACCAGCGGCTGGGTGGCGATGGTGCAGCATTACTTTGCCTCGGCGTGGATTCCGCAATCGGGCAAGGAGCACAGCTTCTACGTCGAGAAGATCGACAACAACCTGTTCCGCGTGGGCGTGCAGCAGCCGCTGGGCGCCATCGCCCCGGGCGCCACGGTGAGCACCGATGCGCGCCTGTTCGCCGGCCCGCAGGAAGAGCGCATGCTCGAGAAGATCACCCCGGGCCTGGAACTGGTGAAGGACTACGGATGGCTGACCATCCTGGCCAAGCCGCTGTTCTGGCTGCTGGAAAAGATCCACGGCTTCCTGGGCAACTGGGGCTGGTCGATCATCGGCCTGACCGTGCTGATCAAGCTGGTGTTCTTCCCGCTGTCCGCGGCTAGCTACAAGTCCATGGGCAAGATGAAGGACCTGCAGCCCCGCATGACCGCGATGCGCGAGCGCCACAAGGGCGATCCGCAGAAGATGAACCAGGAGATGATGGCGCTGTACCGCACCGAGAAGGTCAACCCGCTGGGCGGCTGCCTGCCCATCGTGATCCAGATCCCGGTGTTCATTGCGCTGTACTGGGTGCTGCTGTCTTCGGTGGAAATGCGCGGTGCGCCTTGGCTGGGCTGGATCCATGACCTGTCGGTGCCGGATCCGTTCTACATCCTGCCGGTGCTGATGGCCGTGTCGATGTTCGTGCAGACCAAGCTGAACCCGACCCCGCCGGACCCCGTGCAGGCCAAGGTCATGATGATCATGCCGCTGGTGTTCTCGTTCATGTTCTTCTTCTTCCCGGCTGGCCTGGTCATGTACTGGGTCACCAACAACGTCTTGTCGATCGCGCAGCAATGGCAGATCAACCGGATGCTTGGCAAGAACAAGGCGAAGACCGCCGCGGTGGCCAAGGGCTGAAGTTGAAGTTGGGCCAGCGGGTGGCAAACCCGCGCCGGCCCGGCACGTGCACCAAAGAGGTCGCTCAAAGCGTCAATGGCGGCCTCACTGAAATCCCCCGCAAGTTTCGGCTTGCGGGGGATTTTGCTTTTCCGGAGCGTGCTTCGCCAGGTGACGTTGCCGTGGCAGCAAGACGCCATGCAGAAAGTTTGCCAAATTTTGCCAAACTCGCTAGCATGAAACCATGAGCACAATGAATATCTCTCTGCCTGACACGCTCAAGGCCTTTGTCGATGAGCAAGTCAACCAGCGCGGCTACGGCACCAGCAGCGAGTACGTGCGCGAGCTGATCCGCAAGGATCAGGATCGCCAGCACCTTCGCGGCCTGCTTTTGGCGGGTGCCGGTTCGGCGCCGACTACGCCGGTGGATAGCGACTACTTCGACGCCCTGCGAGCGCGGGTGCGCAACGCTCGGGGATGAGGGCCAAGCCTGTCATCCCGAGAGCGCTTGCCAGGCGTGATGTCGAGGAAACGGTCAGCTACTATCTGAACGAAGACGCTGAGCAGGCAGCACTTGGATTCATTGACGCGCTGGAGCAGGCCTACGTGCGCATTGGCAAGTATCCAGCCTCCGGCTCACCCCGCTACGCACACGAGCTTGATCTTCCGGGCCTACGCACCTGGCCTCTGGCGCGCTACCCGCACATCGTGTTCTACGTTGAGCGCGACGACCACATTGATGTCTGGCGCGTCCTGCATGGCATGCGAGACATCCCCGCCTGGCTGCGTGACAGCGACGAGGTTCCTCGTTAACGCTTGCACAGGCGCGGCTCGGCGCAAGCGACCATCGGACCGTCTCGCCAATCCAGCCGATTGCCCGCCGTCTCCCGCACCATCGCCAGTCCCGCCAGCGGCAGCCTTGGCACCGTTGCGGCGTAGCTGGCCATGAAGTGCAGCACGACGTGGCTGGCGCAGGCGCCCCCGTATCACTCAGGCGCGTGGCACACCGCTTCGATATTGTGGCCGTCCGGGTCCAGCACAAAGGCGCCGTAATAATTCGGGTGATAGTGCGGGCGCAAACCCGGCGCGCCGTTGTCCCGGCCGCCGGCCGCCAGCGCGGCCTTGTAGTAGGCATCCACCTGTGAGCGCGAGTCCGCGCGAAAGGCGATATGCAGCGGTGGCTGGTTGGGCGTGCCGTTGCTGATCCAGAACTCGGGCTTCTCGGGCGGGCCGAAGCCGGCCACGTCGGTGTGGCCGGTCACACTGGCGGGCAACTCCATGTTCTTGATGAAGCCGAGCGCGGCCAGCGCCGCGGTGTAAAAGGCCCGGCTCTTCGCGAAATCGCTGACGACAACGCCTGTGTGGTCGATCATCTTGCAGTGTCTCCTTGGGTGTTTTTTGTAGTCCGGCGTTGGCTCAGTATTTGCTCAGTATTGGCTCAGGCCAGGTCGAGCACGCTCATGGTGGCGTTGAAGCGGCTGACCAGCACCGCCTCGCCGTGCACGCTGGCGAAGACATCGGCCTCCACCACGATGATGGTGCGGCCGGATTTCAATACGTCGGCGCGGCAGGTCAGGCGATCGCTGCGGGCGGCGCGCAGCAGGTTGATCTTGAATTCGGCGGTGACCACATGGCGCCCGGCGTCGAGCATGGTGCTGGCGGCCGCGCCGGCGGTGTGGTCGGCGATGGTGGCTTGCACGCCGGCATGCACGATGCCGCCGTGCTGCAGGTGGCGGGGCGTGACCAGCAGTTCGCTCTCGCACCAGCCCGGCCCGCAATCCACCAGCCGGATGCCGACGTCCGCGACAAAGGCAGCCTGGCGAAAGCCGGCCTCGATGGTGTCGCGCAGCAAAAGCCGTTCTTGTTCGGTGGACATGGCGCTGCTCCTCGCACTGGTGGTGATCGGGTACGGCCTTGTGATGGCTGGCCGGCTGGCGTTGCCAGCACGCATTGCAACCCGAAGCGCGCAGGCTGTCAATGGAGTGCGGCGCAACCGGCACAATCGCCTACACTGATTAGACGTGCCCGGAAACATGCCCTGAAGCTGGCCTCCGCAAGATCAGGCTGTTCCGGTAGCTATGCCCACGCCGATACGTTATGCGCGCCGCCAACCTTCCCATGCAGTTGCAACCCCGCATGCGCGCCATCGATGCCTTCATCGCGCTTGGCGATGCGGGCCTGGTGGCGGTTGCCGATCAGCTGGATGCCTTGCACCGGCGCGACCATCCCGATGATGTGCATGCGTTGCGCGTTGCGGTGCGGCATCTGCGCGCGGTGTGCTGGGCATTTGCCCCAGCCCTGCCCAAGACCATCCGCGCACGCTGGGATGATTGCCTGCGCAAGCTGGCGCAGGCCGCCGGCGATGTGCGCGACTGGGACGTGTTCATCAGCGAGACCTTGCGCCCGGCGCTGGACTTGCAGCCTGAGGATCCGGTGCTGCTGGCGGTGCATGACACCGCGATCACGCGCCGCCACTACGCACGCGCCACCATGCTGGCGCAGCTCGCCGAACACCAGCACTGGCCGCTGCCCGTGCTGCACCGCGACCTCACGCATCTGGGTAATGGCGGCACGCAGCGGGCGGGCCCCGCCGCGCAGGAGCGGCTGGCGGCGTTCGCGCGCCGGCGGGTGCGCCGCGCGCGCAAGCGCGTGAAGTCGCTGGCGCGCGCAGCGCGCTCGGAAGACCTGGCGCGCGTGCATCGCTTTCGCATTGGCAGCAAGCGGCTGCGCTATGTGATCGAAGCCCTGAAGCCGGTGCTAGCCAAGCGCTATGCCAAACGCCTGCACGGCAAGCTTGTGAAGCGGCAGGGCAGCCTGGGCGGCCTGATCGACGGCGCGGTGGCTCGCCGCCTGATGATGGCGTGCCTGGACATGCCCGCAGCGGATGCGCAGGATGTGCCGAATGCGCCAGGTGCCACGGTTGCGCCGGATCGATCTGCGACAATATCGCCATGACTGCCACGACCGCCATGACCGCAACCCACTCCCTCCAGCCTCGCTCCGCTCGCGCCACGCCCATTGCCGCCATTGCTACCGCGCCCGGGCGCGGCGGCATCGGCGTGGTGCGCGTGTCCGGCCCCGACGTGAGCGCGATTGCGCAGGCCGTGTGTGGCCAGGCGCTGAAAGCCCGCCACGCCACCTACCTGCCGTTCCTGGATGCGCACGGCAAGGCGATCGACCATGGCCTGGCGCTGTACTTCCCCGCGCCGCACTCGTACACCGGCGAAGAAGTGCTCGAGCTGCAGGGCCACGGCGGCCCGGTGGTGATGCAGATGCTGCTGGCGCGCTGCCTGGATGCCGGCCGCGAGATAGGCCTGCGCGTGGCCGAGCCCGGCGAGTTCACGCGCCGCGCCTTCCTGAATGACAAACTCGACCTGGCCCAGGCGGAAGCCGTGGCCGACCTGATCGAGGCCAGCACCGAAGCCGCCGCGCGCTCGGCCGCGCGCTCCATGGAGGGCGTGTTCTCCGACGCCATCCGCGCGCTGGTGGAACAGGTGATCCACCTGCGCATGCTGGTGGAAGCCACGCTGGATTTCCCCGAGGAAGAGATCGACTTTCTGGAAGCGTCCAACGCGCGCGGCCAGCTGGCCAATATCCGTGATGCGCTGGGCGGCGTGCTGGCGCAGGCCAAGCAGGGCTCGCTGCTGCGCGAGGGCTTGTCGGTGGTGCTGGCGGGCCAGCCCAATGTGGGCAAGTCGTCGCTGCTCAACGCGCTGGCCGGCGCGGAACTCGCCATCGTCACGCCGATTCCCGGCACCACGCGCGACCGCGTGCGCGAGACCATCCAGATCGAAGGCATCCCGCTGCATATCATCGACACCGCCGGCCTGCGCGAAGACGCCACCGACGAAGTCGAGCGCATCGGCATCGAGCGCACCTGGGAAGCCGTGGGCCGCGCCGACCTGGTGCTGCACCTGGTGGACGCAGCCGACTACGTGGAGCACGGCTTGTCGGAGATCGACGACGCCATCGACGACCGCCTCTCCGGCCACCTGCCGCCGGGCTCGCCGATCCTGCGCGTGGTCAACAAGATCGACCTGGCGCCCAAGGTAGGCGAGCGCCACTTCGGCGCGGATCGCCCGCACGTGGTGGCCGCCATCGGCCCGAACCCGGCCGAGGTATGGATATCAGCACGCACCGGCGCTGGCATCGACCTGCTGCGCGGCCAGTTGCTGCGGCTGGTGGGCTGGCAATCCGGCAACGAAGGCACCTTCCTCGCGCGCGAGCGGCACCTCACCGCGCTGCGCAACGCGCAATCGCACCTGGACCTGGCCGAAGAGCGCGCGGCGCAAGAGGCGCAGGCGCTGGACCTGTTCGCCGAAGAACTGCGCCTGGCGCAGGACCATCTCAACAGCATCACCGGCGAGTTCAGCAGCGATGATCTGCTGGGGACGATTTTTACGCGGTTTTGTATTGGCAAGTAGGCGAGTAGCAAGGGTTGCCAAGCGACGCCAATGATGGGCCGCCAAACCCTTGTGCGGCAAGGTGCCGGGCTCATGGCCCAGGCAGATCTTTGCACACATGAAGCCGAACGCTATGCGGTTTCCGCGACAACCTTCCGCGGCTTGAGGGGGCGCCATCAACACCTGCGTATCGGGATGTAGGCGCGAATAAACAACCGGCCCTGCCCGCGAGCCGTTGGCGGATCCTCGGCATCATGGATTCCCGGCGGGTACTTCCGCGCCCGCCGAGGCGGCACGAAGTCATCGGGAATGGATGCGATACCGTCGAACAGGGACGTCTGCAGCTTCACCATGTACTCTGCCCGCCGTAGTCGTCGGCGAAGGGTGCGGGCCGCAATCGCAAAGTGGTCTGCGATGGCTGCTCGGTCGTCCCCCATGTTCGCGAAGACCCGGAGGTAGGCAACGGCCTCGGCAAACCGGCCCAGTACTTGCTGCTCCTGCGAGCGCTCCTCCTCTCGCGCGGCCAGAGCGAAGGACGGGTCCGAAGCTTCTGGCGCCGCCAGAGCGGTGGCAATAGGGTTCTCTCGCATCCCGCCGTCGTCGTCCTCGCGCTGCTCGTCCAGGCGCACCGCAAAGCGAAATCGCTTGTCGGCGAACTTCACGAAGCGGTTGTAGAGCCTCCCCAGGATCTGCTGATGAAATCCTGTGTCCCCCGCGTCTGGAGGTGGGTCGCGATCCCTGCTCAGTTCATTCGCCACCAGCCAGGCCTCGGCCTGCAAGTCCTCAACCGTCGTTTCGCCGCGGGAACGACTCGCTATTCTGCGCAGGTCGGCGATGATCGAGGGAATGAGTCTGGCGAAGAAGGTGCTGGCGGAGCGGACTGACATGGATGGCGGGCAGCAAGGACAGCCGGCAAGAAAGAAGAAGAGGCGATGGCAAAGCGAGGGGACTTAGGAACGTACCTGGATCGTTCACTGGTCGAGCGCTCCGGCAGTCTGCCGAGTGGGAGTAGCCCGGCCAGGCTATGCATCGTGAGAAACCGCGACTACGCTAGCGGATAGCCTGAGCACCCTAAGGATGGATAACCATCAAACGCTTCAATCTATCTCTCCAAGATCGCCTGATCATGACCTCGAGAATATTCTCTCTATCCAATCCTTGGTTTCCATACCCAGGAAATACAAAGCAAGGCCAATTATGATAGCGGGAAGATACCCGGCTATCATCCCCACACAAACCTCAAACAGGAAATAAATCAGGGATCCAATGACGGTCTTTAGTTTTTCCAAGGGAATCTCCCAAAGAGTCGGCGAGACTACAATGTGGGGATTAACCTTCCTCCAACATCATCCCACCCCATACAGCGGCGGGGAACACCGCACCATCGGCGTCCTTCATTTCCTTGGCAGGCAAAGCTGGCATAGCCGATCCGGCTCAGATCGATCAGTTCTTGATAAATCTGAGGAATATGGAGAAGACGGTCGTAAGAATAAGTGCGCAGAACAACATGGAAATGGCCTGTGCCATCAAGACTCCGCAGAGTGAATAAATGCGAGTCACATTTTCCATGGTCGTACTTAGAGCCTCCACGGCAATCAAGATCGAGTACAACCAAACCACAAGCATGACGACAGGCGAATCAATAAACAAAAATAGTACGCCTGAAATAATGCCAGAAAAAAAAGTGGCGGCTGCCAGAAGATTAAACAGGTCCCCTTTGCCATCCCAGCGAGCACCGCGCCGAACCCACCAATTGAGAATTGCGTAGATAAGAATAAAAGCGGCCCACGATGCAACGATGCCTGCGGCAATAGCCACTGGAAGAGGGAGGTTTACTGCGTCGGCCGTCCCGTTCTCTGCGAGCGACAATCCAGTTAACAATCCGACAAAGGTGACAGCAAGCACTGATTTCCACCGGGGGAAACCAAAACACTGGATTGGCAGTTTACGAAGCAGAACCAAGCCGAAAGAATGGCGGATCATTTTGAAACCTCCGATAGTTGAAAACCAAGGAACCGGCAGCAATAGCTTGAAATATGCACAAGCCATTGAACCTGGTTTCGCTTCCGTCCCGGCCCGAAGCGTTGCTCCTGAATGTGAGATTCGTAGCGTCTTCCTTCGCAAAGACCATATCCAACACCGAGCAATAGATCTGCGTGTTAGGCCTGCTGAGGTAAGCGCTTATCGTTGGATAACCTAACGCTCAGATAATAAATGCGAATCGCACTCATTGTCATTGCGAAATTTCCCATTTTTTGCATGGAACCTGCTGAACAACGGCGTCGCCACAGCAGCGGTGACGAACGTGACGATTTCCTGCGGCGCAGTGCACGCGCGGGTGTCCACCCTGGCGGGTTCCACAACGGCGGGCTCCACCGACGGCTCCGGGACCGCCACTTCGTTCAAGAGCCCGTTTGGCGTGGCGCTCGATGCAAGCGGCTACCTGTACGTGGCCGATAGCGGAAACTCTGAAATCCGCATGATCACCCCGGCAGGCGTCGTTACCCCGGCGCGGGGGGAATGTCCGCGCGCGGAAACAGGCGTGCCTGTGCGGTGCGCGTCAGCCCTGCTTCACCGGCATGCAGATCCGCGTCTGCAACTGCGCGGGCGGCGTGGTGCGAGGATCGTTCACGTACTGCTCGAACATGGGAAAGTCCGCCGGCACGACCCCGCTGGTCGGCAGCCATTCCGAGAACATCCAGTTGTACGCCTTGCTCATCTCGTTGTAGGGGCCTGTGTAAGTCAGTATCGCGCAGCGGCCCGCCGGGATGTCGAATCGCTCCAGTTCCTCGCCCAGGTCGGCATCCGGCGCAACCGGCATGCCGGCCAGCGAGCGCAATTGCGCTACCGGCACCTGCTCGGGATCGCTGAAGTACACGCCAAAGCCGATGGCGTCCGGGCTGGCAAGGCCCCGGCTGGCCGCCAGCATGAAGACGCGGGTGAACACCGGGCCGATTTCCTGATAGCTGCCACGATGGGGCAGCGTGGCCAGAACGGTGCCGGGAAAGGTTTCGATCGTGATGGGATACATGCCTAGCTCCTGAGGGTTGAAGGGACCGGAGCGGGCTGCGCGATAACGCCCCGGCGGTATGCCGAAGGCCGCGCCAAATGCCCGGTTGAACGCTGCGTCCGACTCGTAGCCGGCGCGCAGCGCCACATCACGCAATGAAGCTTCGGTACCCGCCAGCGCGATTGCCGCACGGTGCATGCGGATGCGTTGTACCGTGGCGTTCACCGTTTCTCCCATCATGGCGCGATAGACGCGATGGAAGTGATACGGCGACAGGCAGGCCAGGTCGGCCAGTTGGTACAGCTCCGGGTCGGCGTCGGGGTGGCTTGCCAGCCACCGCAGGACGGGTTCCATGCGTTGGGCGTACTGGATTCGGGTCTCGGGTTTCATGTGGTCTCCATGGCGTGCAATCTACTGGCAGCCGGTTTGCAGATTTTGCGGTTTTTTTGTGGCTTGGCTAGCGCAAAGTGCTGGCAAGCGCATGCGGATCGGTTGCGGGCCGGTTCCGGCAAGCTGCAGCGCACAAACCGGTCAGCGCTCCCCCCCAACGAGTCCGCACACCCTCCTATACTGAAATCCCACCCCATCTCGCCCGCCGCTGGTCCACGCGGCTGCCAGCGCGCGAGCCAATAGCAGAAGTGCCGCGCGGCAAGCCAACCAGGCAAAGCAAGCACAGGAAGCAGGGGCCTGAATCCCGGACGGGCATCGACGCCAGGCGTGTAGCGTGCGGCGCGGATGTACGCGGGGGTTCACACGAGAATTCGCACGAGAATTCGCACGGGCTCCTGTCCATGCAAGACCGGCAAGGAGATCATCATGACCAACGCGCAAGGACAAATCGTCGGCACCCTGAACCACCTGATCGAGGTTGGCAAGGACGGCGAGCTCAGCTGCACGACCGGCGCCCGCGAGGTGCATAACCCCGAAATACGCGCGATCCTTACGGGCACGGCGGAATCGTGCCGCGCCTCGGTGATGGAGTTGCAGGCACTGGTGACATCGCTGGGCGCGGAGCCCCGGGATCGCGGCAGCATGGGCGGCACGCTGCATCGCGGCTGGATGGAAGTGTTGCACGTGATCGCACCGCACAACGACGATGCGGTGCTGCAACTCTGCGAGCGCGATGAGGAAACGGCGAAACGCGAGTACCAGTCGGCGCTGATGAAGGACATGCCGCCCGAGATCCGCGCGGTGGTGCAGCGCCAGTACGAGGGCATACAGTGGCATCACGATCGCATCCACGCCATGCGCGGGATGCAGATTCACTGAGGCTGCGATGCGCTGATCGTCGGCAATCCGCTGCGATCAGTAGCAAAGACCGCAGCAAAGACCGGCTGCCTGCCTGACGCCTGACGCCTGATGAGCTACCAGACGAACGGGACCAGCCGGTATCTCACCCGGGCCGCATAGGCCGCGTAGCCCTTGAGGCCGCGCTGCAGCTCGCGGTCTTCCATTGCCGTGCGAAACACGATGGCGCCAATGAGCACCGGCGATGCGGCCACGCCGTACCAGGAGCCGAGCATCAGCGCATTGGCCGGCAGGAACACCAGCATGGTGGCGTAGAGCGGGTGGCGAACCACGGCGTAGGGGCCGCTCGACACCACCCGGTGCCCGCGCTCGGCCTGGATCCTGACCACGGCCGCGAGGAAGGTGTTTTCGTGAAACACGCGGTCGATCAGGAGAAATGACAGCACCAGCAGCACTGCGCCCAGGCACTGCAGCCACAGCGGCATCGCGGACCAGTGAAAGCGCACCGCATCCAGGCCCATCAGCACCATCCAGGCGATCCACGCCACGAGCACGAACGGCAGCAGGATCTTGTCCCAGAACGGCTGGCCGCGTTGCAGCGGCATCTTCATGCGCTCGGCGAGCAGTGCCGGATCGTGCCGCGCCAGGCGTTGCGTGAGCCAATAGCCGCCGCCAAAAAACAGGATGAGATAAGCCCAGGCGGCGGGCCAGGCCAGCGTACCCGCCGCGCCAAACAGCAGGGCCGCAAAGAGCAGGCCCTCCGCCGCCAGCGCCATTCCGACCTTGAATCCCATGGCGCCTGCCTCCTTGCCGCCGAACCGGTAGCCGCGCGTTTGTCATTCCTGCACGTTAGCACGCACTTGGTATGCCGGCGCACAGAGCGCGCCGGCGGGGCAAGCTAGATTCATTCCGCATGCTCACCGGTTGCGCGCGCCGCGCGCGGCCACCGCGACGCCGCAGAGCGTTGTGGCGCGGCGGCAAGCGAGGGGGGCATGGCAGAGTACCGCGCCCCCCGATACCTTGAGGGGTAGGAAAAATGAGCCGTCGCGTTCTAGAGCTGACCGGGCTTCGCAGCGTCGCGGTCATGCTGGTGGTCATCAGCCATGCGGAGCACATGGCCAAGGGGGGGTACACGGGATTGCTTGTGCCACTGCGGTATTTCGCGAATGGCGGCGTCGGCGTGTTCATCTCGTTCGTGTTGAGCGGTTTCCTGATTACGGAGCTGCTGCAGGCTGAGTGGCGCGCCTGCGGCTCCATCAAGCTGATGCGTTTCTATGGCCGCCGCGCGCTGCGCATCTGGCCGGCTTTCTATGTCTACCTGATCGCGCTTGGCCTGTTCGGCATCGTCGGGCTGATCGATGTGGATGCGCGGCAGCTCCTGTTTGCGGCCGCGC
The DNA here is from genome assembly GCF_058794615.1 of Cupriavidus sp. GW823-FHT07A04. Classification (NCBI taxonomy): domain Bacteria; kingdom Pseudomonadati; phylum Pseudomonadota; class Betaproteobacteria; order Burkholderiales; family Burkholderiaceae; genus Cupriavidus; species Cupriavidus sp. GW823-FHT07A04. The sequence continues at coordinate 125,965 of NZ_JBXAHA010000020.1, read as the reverse complement.
ACCTCTGGAATTACTCCGAGTTGCTCGGGCTGGGCAACGTCAACATGGCGCATCCCACCGGCGCGTGGCTGCTCGGCCATTTCTGGACGCTGGCGCTGGACGAGCAGTTCTACTGGCTGTGGCCGCCGGTGCTGTTGCTGCTGCTGCGCGGCAAGGACCCGCGCTGGCTGGTGCTGGTGATCTTGCTGATGCCGCTGGTGCGGGTGCTCTGCTATTTCACAACGCCTTCGTTGCGCGGTCAACTGGGGTTGATGCTGCACACGGGCGTGGACCCGGTGCTGATGGGATGCTACATCGCCCTGGACCGCGAGCGGCTCAAGGCGCAGCTGAACGCACGCTTCGCCGGCGCATTCGTGCTGCCGGCGCTGATCCTGGTACTGCTGCTTGGCCTGCCGGTCATCGGCACCCTGGCCGGCGGCATCTGGACGGCGACCTATGGCCCGGTGGCGCTGGCGGCGGCGGTGGGCCTGCTGATCCTCGCTGTGGTGGAGCGGCCCGAGTTGTGGATATCGCGCCTGCTCCGGAGCAAGGCCTTTGTGTTCGTGGGCACGATCTCGTTCAGCTTGTACGTCTGGCAGCAGCTGTTTACCAGCACGGCGTCGCCGCTGGCGCTGCGCTTCCCCTATTGCATCCTGGAGGCACTAGCAGCCGCGGCGCTGAGCTACGTGCTGGTCGAAGCGCCATTTCTGCGGCTCAGGAGCTGGCTTGGCAAACGAGCGCGGGCAACAGCCATGGAGGCGGGGAGCGAGGAGGGCGGCGCACCCGCGCGCAGCGTCGAGGCCGAACCGCTCCAGGACTTGCCGCAGCAGGCCTTGTAAGCGGCGTTGCACTGCTGGCCTGTGTGTTGACCTGTGTGTTGGCCTGGGTTGGGCTGTGTTGGCTGCCACACCAACGCAGGCCAGGCCGCGCGGTACCTTTTGACATTGCACCACGGCAGCCCGGTGGGCCCGCCCGCGCCGGGCGTGGCCATCCCAGGCAGGGAGTGAACATGAACCGAGACGGTACGCACGTTTGCGCGCTCGACGGTGTGCGGGGCCTGGCGGTCCTGATTGTCATGCTCTATCACTTTGCCCATGTGGGCCTGGTGTCGGACCTGCCGCTCGACCGCCTGTTCTACCAGTTGTCGATGACGGGGTGGATTGGCGTGGATATCTTCTTTGCGCTGTCGGGATTCCTGATCACGGGCATCCTGCTGCGCACCAAGGGCGCGCCCAACTTCCTGCGCGCGTTCTACGGGCGCCGCGTGCTGCGCATCTTTCCGCTGTACTACTTCTACCTGGCCGTGCTGTTTCTGCTGCTGTTCCCGCTGATCTCGCACCGCGTCGGCGCCTTTGAGCAGGCCAAGCTGGAGGCGGTGCAGGCCAGCTGGCCGTGGTTCGTGCTGTATCTGTCCAACCTCAAGCAGGCGCTGACCGGCACGTTCTTCGGCGCGGGTGCGGGGCATTTGTGGTCGCTTGCCATCGAGGAGCAGTTCTACGCCGTGTGGCCCTTGCTGGTGCTGCTGCTGCCGTTGGCCGCCATGCGCCGGCTCTGCCTGGTGCTGCTGGCGGGAACGCTGGCGGTGCGTGTCGGCATGGTGTTGCAAGGCTATAGCGCGGACGCCATTTCGGTGTTCACGCCGGCCCGGCTGGATGGCCTGGTAGCGGGTGCGTTGCTGGCGATGGCGGTCCGGCGCGGATTGCACTTCAAGCCCTGGCTGGTGAAGGCGGCGCCATTAGCGCTGCTGGTGCTGGCGGGCGGGCTGGCGGCCATGGGTTCCCGGCTGGAATCCAGCCCGCTGATCTACACCGTGGGCTTCTCGGTGGTTGCCGTGGTGGCGGTGGGCCTGATCTACGCGGCCTGCGCCACGGACCGGCACGTCGTGTTCAGCAACCGGTACCTGGTGTTCCTGGGCAAATACAGCTACGCGCTTTACGTGTTCCACCCGATCATCCGCGTGGTGGCGGTCAAGGCGTTCGGCGAGCCGCGCCTGTTGTTCGGCAGCCAGATCCCGTGGCAGCTGGGCTTTTCGGCGGCGTGCCTGTGTGCCTCCATCGCAGCGGCCTTGCTGAGCTGGCACCTGATCGAAAAACGCTTCCTGGGGCTCAAGGACATGTTGTTCCCCGACCGGACTCCCACGCCAGCGCCGCCCCCGCCATCCGCCGCCTTGCCGACGCGGGACGCATTTGGCGCCGACCCCGCCAGGCGCGAACGGCCCATCATCTAGGCGTGCTGATCCGCGGCGGGCGGCGGCCTGGCAATGCCGGGCCGCCGGCCCACCGATGAATCGCATGCGGGCACGGCCAACCGCTACAATGGGCCGTTTCAGCGAACGAGCCCCTGCCATGACCGATCATCCCCGCTTTACCCTCAATCGCTCGCTCGTCGTATTGGTGCCGCAGCAGCCTTTCTTCGAATGGATCATGGCCGTGGATATCGACCCGGTAGCCACGCTGACCCTTGAGCATGTACGCGAGGACCAGAGTGTGTTCCTGGTGCCGGACGATGTCTCGACCACGTCGGAAGCGCTGCAGTGGGTGGAACAGCGCTGGCGCGCCTTGTTCGAATTCATGCTGGGGGAGTGGTTCGACGAAAGCCTGTGGCCGCAAACGCTGACGCTGCAGCAGTTCCGTGACTGGTTCACCGTGCAGCACCACTCGATGGTGTTCGACATGGCGCCTGACACCCCGGTCGAACATGAAGACTGGGAAGACGAGGACGAAGACGACGACGAAACCGGGCTGCGGCACCTTCATTGATCGCGGCTTGCCGGTTGCGGCTTGATGCGGCGCAGCCAGGCAGCCCCGTAGCAAGCCAGCCTTACGTCACGCCATCGCCATGAAGTGCATGCGCATGCCCGCCCGGATCCCCACACGGCACCCCGCCCAGGCTGTGGACAAGTCTGTGGAAAAGACCGAACAACCCTGTGGGCAAAGCTGTGGGCAACTTTTTTGGCAAGCCCCGCCCGAACACCTGACCTGGCACCGCCAGGCCTTGCCACAGGCGGGCTGGCAGCCGAGCCGAGCGTGCCGGCGCACAGTGCGCGCGATTGATGCGCGCAGCCGGTGCCTGACAGCGCAATGGCCCATTTCTATCGCAGGAAACCCCGGATGTTGAACCGTACCCAGCAAATCCTTATCGGCGTTGTCGCCCTTGCCGTCCTTGGCATGTTGTGGCTCACCGGCAACCATGAAGAGCAGCAGGAAGAGCCGGCCCCCGAGCCGGTCGCGGCAGCGTCCGCGGCGGTGCCAGAGCCCAACGCCGGCGCGCGCGGCGTGCCCAAGAACGGCACGCTGGACCCGATCAGCATCGACCCGAACCGCTCCACCGACATCCTGCCGCAGTACCAGGCGGACACCCTTGTCGACGATTACCAGGAGAACGCCGGCGCGGCCAACGACCGCTACCTAGGCAAGTATTTCATCGTGGAGGGCGTGGCCAGCGGCGTGCGGCGCGAGGGAAACGACACGGTCTTCCTGGATATCCGCTCCAATAGCCCGACCCTGGTGGTGCGCGCCAAGCTCCTGCCGATCCAGATCTGCGGCCCCGCCGGGCGCACCTGCGAGGTGGAAGCGCGCGGCACCATGGTCCGGCGCGGACAGAAGGTGGCCGTGGAATGCACCGGCGCGGGCCAGGTGGAAGGCTCGCCCGTCCTTGAAGATTGCCTTGTGCGTGGCGGCGCCAACTGAGCGCGAGCACTGACTTAGCCAGATTTACCCAGATCGACATCCAGCATGCAAACCCTGCTTTCCGTACTCGCCCTGACCATCCTGATCGTCACCGTGGTGGGCCTGGTCTCGCCACCGTTCATCAGCAACGCCTTCCTGAAGGGCCGCCCGGTGGGGCGCCTGCAGATCCTGCTGGTGGGGGTGTTCCTTGCCGCGATCTGCCTGATGGTGGTGGGCACGATGGCCAGCGGGGGGGCGGCAAAGGCCTGAGGCCACCAACCGGGCCAAGACCGCGCGCCATGACGACGGTTGTCTCCCCCTCTCCCCTCGGTTAACCAGTACGCCAATCGCCACTCCGGCGGCATGTAGGACACATCCCACAGCAGGATCGGTGCGCTATCGATAATGGCGCGTTCCGGCGTTGTGTATCTTTCCATCACGATACGAATAAACGTCAACGACGGGACAAGGCAAAGCGGCCCGAAGCTCCCCCGGAGCGAGGGCCGCGCTGAATATCATGATGGAAGATCTCTCCCGGGGCACGCTGCCTGCCCGCCAAGTCCAGCAAGTCCAGGCGCTCGCCAACATTCTCGCCATCACGCGCCGCGAGTGGCGGGTGACCGGGCTCGGTCGCCTTGCCGTGGATCATGGCCGCCCGGGCTGCCGCCGCGACCAGCTCGCGCAGCGCGCGGCCCGCGCCTTCGAGGCGCAGGTGATGGCGCTACGCTGCCGGCAGGCCATTGTGCTCTGAGGCTAACCTCGGGCGAGCCACAGAACCGCAGCAGAACCGGCGCTGGACCGGCACAGGACCGGCACAGGACCGGTTTACCCGCGCTGTTCCAACGATTGCCGCCGCCGCAATGGCCTAAAGTTGCCTGGCGCGCATGCCGACAACACGGTTCGGCACCCTTGCACCAGCGTTTCCAGGAACATCATGAAAAAAGCACTGCTAGCCGCCAGCCTAGGCTTGCTGGTCACCGGCTGCGCCACGTACCAGGCCGTCGTCCCGGTCGACCGCGGCGACCGTATCGCCTCCATGCAGCCGGCCGACGGCACGCTGTTTTGCGTGATCGCCAACCCGGGCAGCGGCGGCAATGCCTATGCGGAATTCATCCGCGACGCGGTGCAGCAGCGCGGCTTTGAGTTCAAGATGCTGTCGCCCGGCTCGTCGGTGGCGTCGTGCCCCTATACCGCCACGGTCTACATGCAACGCCAGACCTACTGGCGCGATTTCCTGAGTACGGCAGAGATCATCGTCTATATCAACGGCGAGCGTGCCGGCAAGGCGAACTACGACGCCCTGCGCAGCGCCGGCGGCATCAACCTGAGCAACCTGGTCCCGCCCGAGATGAAGATCGACGAGCTGTTCGAGCAATTGCTGCCCGGCATGCGGCCAAAGCCGTCCACGGCAGGCACGCCAGGTGCGCCGGCCGCCCCGCAATCGCCAGCTACGCCAGCCTGAACACCTCCGCCGCCTTGACGACGGCGTACCCATTACAGCGATAAGTGCGCGCCTGCGCACTTAAATCAGCCGGTCAGCCTACCACCTGCCCCAGCCGCACCACGGTCACGCCCGGGCGCAGTTGCCGCAGCGACGGCATCACCAGCACGCAATCCGGATACGGTGTGACCACCGGCTCGCCGTCGCGCCAGCCGATCACGGTGCCGGCTTCGGCGAAGGTTTCCAGCCCGGTGTATGGGCCGGCGAAGCGGAAATCCATGCTGCTGGCGACCACGGGCTCGGTCACGCGTACCACCCGCTGCGGCGCCACGGGCAGGAGCCAGCCGGCAGGCACGTCACCCGCATCGATCACGCCGGCATGGAGCAGGAAGCGCGCGGTGCTGTCCTGGGCCACGCCCACGGCCGCGGTTTCCCAGTGCTGGCCGCATTCGATCAACAGCGCGTTCCTGGCGCTGGCGGGGTCGCCAAAGCCTGCGTAGTCGCGCATGCGCCGTCCTTCCGGATGGCCCTCGTCCACGATCACATTGGCGGGCGCGCCCACGGCGCGCGACAGGGCAATGCCCTTGTCGAGCGGGCCGGACACGATCAGCGGCAAGCTCTTCTCGTGCATGGAGTGCAGGTCGAGCAGCAGGTCCACGGTATCGATGACCGGGCGCATGGCGCGTGCGCGGCGCAGCTCGGACGAGTCACGGGTGGTGTCGTCGAGCACGGCGGCCGTCCACACGCGGTTGAAATCCTGGTCGACATAGCGCGACGCATCCGGGCGGGCGGCATCGAAGCTGAGGTACGCGTCGACGTTGGCAAAGGCCAGCGTCAGGCGGCCGCGGCGTGGGCGCAGGCCCAGGTCCAGCAGCGCCTTGACGGTGATGGCGCCGCACACCTCGTTGCCGTGGGTCAGCGCATTGACCATCACGTGCGGGCCGGGCACGCCGCTGTCGAAGGTGTGGACATAGGGCACGCCGGCGTTGCCGGTGGCGTAGGCGGAGATATCGGGGAATTCGACTTCAACCGGGTATGCGTCGAAGCTGGGGGCAGTGGTCGTCATGTTTTTTGATCGGCAAGATTGCCAGTGATAGCGACTGAACAGCGAAAGAAGCAGGGAAGGCAGGCGGCAACCGCCGGCACCGCCACTTGCGACAAGCAAATGGTACGCCTGCCGCCGTCCCCTTATTCGTGAATGCCGGCAGTCTGCACGATGCTCTTGTACTTCACCGTCTCGCGCTTGATAAAGCTGGCGAACTGGCCCGGGCCGCCCGGCGCCACTTCCACGCCGGCCTCCGCCAGCTTCTTCTTCACGTCGGGCATGGCCAGCACGGCCTGCATCTCGGTGTTCAGGCGATCGACCACGGCGCGCGGCGTATTGGCCGGCGCCATCAGGCCAAACCACACGCCCATGTCCACGCCCTTGAGCGCGCTGCTTTCCGCCAGCGCGGGCACGTTGGGCGCCACCTGGGCGCGGTGCCCTTCGGTCACGCCGTAGGCCTTGACCCGGCCAGCCTGGATATGCGGCAGTGCCGACGACAGCACCATCACGGCGAGGTCGATCTGGCCGCCGAGCAAGTCGGTGGACATGGCGGACGCACCCTTATAGGGCACATGGGTGATGTTGACCTTGCCTTGCTGCTTGATCAGCTCGCCGGCCAGGTTCAGCGGCGTGCCCACGCCGGACGACGCATAGGCCAGCTTGCCCGGCTGCGCCTTGGCCAGCGCGATCAGCTCGTCGGCGTTCTTGGCCGGCAGCGCGGACTTGCCCACCAGCACCATCGGCTGGGTGCCGACAAAGGTGATCGGCGCCAGGTCGCGCTCGCCGTCGTAGCGCACGGCGGGGTTGGTCAGGCGCGCGATCGAGACCTCGCTGCCCGAGCCCATCAGCAGCGTGTAGCCGTCGGCGTCGGCCTTGACCACCTTGGACGCGCCGATGGTGCCGCCCGCGCCGCCCAGGTTCTCGATCACCACGCTCTGGCCCAGGCGCTTGCCCAGTTCCGGCGCGATGGTGCGGGCCACCAGGTCGACGCTGCCGCCCGCGGTGTAGCCCACCACCAGGGAAATCGGCTTGGTCGGCCAGCCCGAGGCGGCAGCGCCGCCGGCAAGCAGGCAGAAGGATGCGGCAGCAGCCGCACGCAGCAGTTTGTTCATGGCAGGTCTCTCCGTTTTTAGATTTGCGCCGTATGCAGACAGGCAAGGTATGCAGGCATGCGGCGATCTTAGAGAGCGTGCGGGCGCAGCAACGTGCGGCTTTGGCAATGGCGCTTGCCGTTTTGGCAAGGGTGGGGGATCGGGGGCTGGGATCAGGCGCCAGCCGCGCCAAGGCGGACCCAGCGCGTGGCGCTGGACAACTAGCCCGCCACCGCCGCATGCCAGAAGGCCTCGCCCAGCGCCCGCATGGGCGCGCGCGGGCGATACAGCAGGATCTGCATCACGAGATCCGTTTCGCCGCCCACCTCCAGCCCGGCGCGCACCAGGCGACCGGCATGCAGGTCATCGGCGATCAGCCGCGCGGGCAGCCACGCCAGGCCCATGCGCTGGCGCACCATTTCATGCACGGATTCGGCGAAATCGCTGACCGCGATCACGTCGAGCCGGCTGGCCAGCCCGCGCCGCGCGATCTCGCCGTTGACCATGCGGCCCAGGGTCAGCGTCTGCGCGTAGGCGATCATCGGCACCGGGGCGCGCTGGCCGCGTGCGAGCAACTTGTACTGTGGCCCGCCACCATCCGCCGCCGCGCTCACGCAAACGAGGCGCTCCTCGCCCACAAGGTGGTATTGGTAGCGCGCGCCGTCCAGCGTCACCGGCTGCTCCGGCGAGTTGTAGCAAAGCAGGAAATCCGCGTCGCCTTCGGTGAAGATCGCCAGCGCGTCGTGCGTGGGAAAGGTGGAAAGCCGCGTGCGAAACCCCGCGGCCGCCTTGTCGTTGCGCAGCGCATGGCGCAGGCCGGCCAGCCACGCCGGCACCATCGAGCGCGCCAGCGTCTTGCCGGTGACGATCACCACGGTGCTGGCATCGGCCCGATGCGCCGCGCGCAGCGACATGCGCGTATCGTCCAGCGTGCGCAGCGCGCTCTGCGCGGCCTCCAGGAACTGCCGCCCCTCATCGGTGAGGCGCACCGGGAACACGCTGCGATCGATCAGCGGCGCGCCCGCCCAGACTTCCAGCGCCTGCATGCGGCGCCCGAATGCCGGCGGCGTGACGTTACGCAGCTCCGCCGCGCGCGCCAGACTGCCGGCCTGGGCCAGGCACACAAAATCCTCCAGCCAGCGGATATGCATAAGGACTCGCGCCAGGGCGCGCGCAGAAGTTGAATGGGGACGATCCGGGCAAATGCCGCCGTCGCGAAGAGCGGCGCTGCGAATATTGTAGCTGTAGCGGTGCGTGTCCCGAGGCGCAGCGCCCGGCATACGACACACGGCAGACGCACGACTCGGGTAGAATTTTTGCCATGGCCTTCTTCAAGCGCAGCACTGCGCCCACCTCCTCGTCGTCATCGGCGTCCGCCGCCCACGATGCCGCCGGCTCCGGCAATGGCAATGGCACGCCGCCGGAATACACCATCGACGAACTGGCGCGGGCGGCCGGCACCACGGTGCGCAATGTGCGCTCCTACCAGGACCGCGGCCTGATCGATCCGCCCGAGCGGCGCGGCCGGGTGGGCATCTACACGCAGACGCACCTGGGCCGGCTACGGCTGATCAACCACCTGCTGGCGCGCGGCTACACGCTGAACAATATCCAGGAGCTGCTCAAGGCCATCGTGGAAGGGCATGACCTGCGCTCCATCCTCGGGCTGGAATCCGCCATCAGCAGCCCGTGGACCGATGAAGTGCCGCGCCACTATTCCTACCTGGCGCTGGCCAAGCTGTTCGGCCGCGCGATATCGCGCCCGGCGCTGGCCAAGGCCATCGCGCTCGGCCTGCTGGAGCCGGACGGCATGGGCTACCTCGCACGCAGCCCGCGCACGCTGGCTGCCGGCGCGGAGATCGCGCGCGCGGGATTTCCGCTGGAAGATGTGCTGTCCATCGTCGAGCACGCACGCGGGCACTTCGAAGCCGTATCGGACCGGATCGTGGCCATGGTGGTGCGCGAGCTGGACCGCTTCGGTGAAGGCAAGCTGCCACCGCCGCAGGACGTGCCGCGGCTGGTGGATATCCTCTGGCGCATCCGCCCGCTGGCCATGGTGGCGGTAGAAGCGGAGATGATGCGGGCCATGGAACAGTCAGCCAATAAATACCTCGGCGACCGCGTGGCGGCCATCATCGAGCACTTGCACGACGCGCCGGAAGACGGCGGCGCGGGCAACGCGCCAAAGGCCGGGCCGCGCAAGGCCAGGCGCTGATACAGGTACGTGCCCGCTCTAGCCGGCTACCTAAAGCGCCACCATCTGGAAATCCCCCTTGTGCATGCCGCAATCGGGGCAGCTCCAGTCTTCCGGCACGGCACTCCATGCCGTGCCAGGCGCGATGCCATGCTCCGGCATGCCAGCGGCTTCGTCGTAGACCAGCCCGCAGATTTCACACTGCCAGACCTTCATGCCGCGGCCCTCACCGAAGGCGCCCGGCTGGATACGCCGGCGCGCGCGGAGGTGGCCTCGATCTCTGCGATCAGCGGCTCGATACGCGCCAGCTGCGCACGGTTGTCGTGATCCCACGGGTGGAAGCCCGGCCGGAAATAATCGAACCACTCCGGAATCATCTTGCGCAGCACGCCAGGCTTGCCCCACAGGAAACGCACCACGCCGCCAAAGCCGCCGAGCTTGTTGCGGCACTCGCGATCCGCCATCACCAGCCGGATGTGGAATACGAACACCATCGCCCAGAACGTCACCGTGGTGGTGAGCATGGTGAAGGTGCGCAGCAGATAGCGATATAGCCCCGGCTTCATCACGGCATTCCACACGTCGTAGGCCACGGCCTTGTGCTCGGTCTCTTCCAGCGCGTGCCAGATCCACACCTGGTGGTAGCCGGGCTCGGAGCCGCCCATCTGGTCCGGGTCCGCCAGCAGCCCGCCGGCAAGCATCGCGGTGTAGTGCTCGAGCGCGATGGTGTGCGCAAGCTGCCATGACTTGGGCAGTATCTTGCGCAGCACGTTGAGCAGTTTGCCGACGAACCGATCGAGCGGCTCGGCGGGCAGGCCCGCATCCGTCATCAGCCGGTTGTAGAGGATATGCTCGCGCGTGTGCATGGCCTCCTGGCCGATAAAACCCGCGATGGCGCGCTTGAGCTCGGGGTCGGTCACGTCGTCGCGATAGGCGCGCACGCTGTCCATGAAGAAGCGTTCGCCCGCCGGAAAGAAGATCGAGAGCGCGTTGACGAAGTGGGTGACATGGCGGCCCCGCACGTGCCAGTCGCCGATGCGGCTGGCGGGCAAGTGGGGATGCACATCGCGTCGGACTGGCATCATGATGAGTACTCCTGTCGATTCGTGGAATGCGTCGGGTGCGTCGGGTGCGGTGCGTATTTCAGCGGTGGCCTCAGCGCCCGTCGAGAAAAGGCAGCAGGTCCGCCGCCACGCGCTGCGGATCCTCTTCCATCGGGATATGGCCCAGGCCGGCGTAGCGCTGCAGCCGCGCGCCAGGAATGCGCCCGGCAAAGGCTTGCGCATGCGCCGGCGGGATCCAGCGGTCACGCTCGCCCCACAGCACCAGCGTGGGCGAGCGGATGCCATTGAGCGCCTGCGTGTCGAGCGCGTCGAAGTCCAGCTTGGGCACCATGCGGCCGACCGCTTCGCGGCTGCCCTCGGCGTAGAAGAAATCGACATAGCGACGGAAGGTGCCTTCGTCCACCCGCGAGGCATCGCCGTAGACGTCGCGCGTGGCGGCGCGGATCACGCACTCCGGCAGCAGCCACGGCGCCGACCAGCGCACCGGCGCGTGGTTGAACAGCGCGATGTACAGCGGCAGCTTCATCGGGAAACCGGCGGCATCGATCAGCACCATCTTGTCGACGCGCCCGGGATGGCGCGCGGCCATGTCCCATGCGATCAGGCCGCCCAGCGAGTTGCCGATGACGCTGGCGCGCTGCAGGTGGATGGCGTCGCAGAAGGCGTCGATAAAGCGGCGGTACGTGTCCACATCCATGGTGAGAATGCGCCCGCGCGCATCGCGCAACGGCCCGGTCAGGCCAAAGGGCGGCAGGTCCACGCGCAGCACGCGATAGCGTTGCGCGAGTGCCGGCAGCACACCTTGCCAGGTGTGCAGCGAAGCGCCGAAGCCATGGATCAGCAGCAGCGGCTCGCCGCCGGGCACGCCTTCATCGGTGTAATGCACGAGCGTGCCCATGACCTGCACCCAGCGCGAGGCGGGCAGCGCGTAGCGTCTGGCGAGCGTTTCACGCGACAGGCTAAACAGCCCTACGCGGCCCTGGCCGAACCAGCGCGTGAGCGCGCCGGGTGGCTGCGAGAGGCGGCTGTCCGCCGGCATGGCGACGCGGTTCATTGCGCATCTCCGCCATTGCCGCTGGCCTTGGCCGGCACCGTGTTGGGCACGTCCGCGGCAGGCTTGCCGAGCGGGCCTTTGCGGCGCGCGTCGAACACCACCAGCTTCTGGTAGGCCGCAGGCAGCAGCCGCGCCATCATGTCGGCGGCAACCGCATCCGGGCCGATCAGCACGCGGCGGCGGTTGTGGCGCACGCCGTTGAGGATCACGCGCGCGGCCTTGTCCGCCGTGGTGATGAAGTACTTCTCGAACTCATCGCGGCCCTGCTGCTCATCGTGCACCAGGAAGCCGGTGACGTTCGCGGAGATACGGCTGGCCTGCGCAATATTGGTCTTGATGCCGCCCGGGTGCACGCAGGTCGCGGACACGCCGCACGCCTGCATGTCGAGCTCCTGGCGCAGCGATTCCGTAAAGCCACGCACCGCATACTTGCTCGCGTTGTAGCCGCTCATGCCGGGCTGCGCGAAGATGCCGAAGATGCTCGACGTATTGATCACGTGGCCGTCGCCGCTGGCCTTCAGGTAAGGCAGGAACGCCTTGGTGCCATGCACCACGCCCCAGAAGTTGATGCCCATGATCCATTCGAGGTCATCGTAGCTCATGCCCTCGATGGTGCTCGACAGCGCCACGCCGGCATTGTTGAAAATCAGGTTGATGCGCCCGTGCGCGCGCGCGGCCTGCTCGGCCCAGGCGTACATCGCGGCGCGGTCCGATACATCCACGCAGTGCTGCGTGAACACCAGGCCTGGCGCCGCGCGCATGACCTCGGCCACCGTCTGCGCGAGGCCTTTTTCATTGCGGTCCGACAGCGCCAGCTGGCAGCCTTCGCGCGCCAGCGCGAGCGCCAGTGAGCGGCCCATGCCGGAGCCTGCGCCGGTAATGGCGGCCACCTTGTTCTTGAAATCCTTCATGCGGTGTCTCCTCGGTGTTCTTCTGGTGTGCTTCTGGTCAGCTTCGCGGCCGGGCACGCAACGCGCTCACGCCTCGATGGCCCGGTTGGCTTCGCTGGCTGCGTTGGCTGCATTGGGTGCGAGCGCGTGGTGCATCAGCGGGCGGATCTCGTAGTCGGCCATGCGAAAGCGTGCGGTGGCGCGGCGGAACTGCCAGGTGAACCCGGGCCACAGCGTGGTGTTCTTGCCGGTCTTGGGGTCGAGGTACCAGCTCACGCAGCCGCCCTCCGACCACACCGCGCCCGCCAGCTTGCGCTGCAGCCCCGCGTTGTAGTCGCGCTGCGCGGGCGGGCGCACGTCGATGGCCTGCACACGCTGCTGGCCCATGGCCTTGAGCGCGCCGAGGATGTAGTTCACCTGCGACTCGATCATGAACACCATCGAGCTATGCCCCAGGCCGGTGTTCGGCCCCACCACCAGGAACAGGTTGGGGAAGCCGGCCACGGTGGTGCCCAGGTACGCCTCGGCGCCATCGCGCCAGGCATCGAGCAGATCGGCGCCGCGCTGGCCGAGGATGGCGCCGCGCGGAATCGGATCGGTGGCGTGAAAGCCGGTGCCAAAGATGATGCAGTCCGCCTTGCGGCGGGTGCCGTCGCGCATCACGATGGCGTCTTCCTCCACGTGGTCGATGCCGCAAGTCACCACATCCACGTTGGCGCGCGCCAGCGCAGGGTAATAGTCGTTGGAGATCAGCACGCGCTTGCAGCCGATGGTGTAGTCCGGCGTGACGGTGGCACGCAGCGCGGGATCGGCGATCTGCCGCTTGATATGGCGGCGCGCGATGCGCGCCACCACCGTCATCAGCTTGGGATGGATCACGAAGCCAAGCACGCGCGACTCCAGCGCCCAGTAGATGCCGGTGCGCATCAGCTTTTGCGTGAGCGGCAGGCGGCGGAACAGCCAGCGCTCGGCGGCTGACACCTTGCGATCGGGCTTGGGCATGATCCACGGCGGCGTGCGCTGGAACAGGTCCAGGTGCGCCACCTGCGCAGCGATCTGCGGCACGAACTGGATGGCGCTGGCGCCAGTGCCGATCACCGCCACGCGCTTGCCCGCCAGCGCGTAGTCATGGTTCCAGTGCTGCGAGTGAAACGCCTCGCCGCGAAAGCGCGCCAGGCCCGGGATATTGGGATACGCCGGCCGGCTCAGGCCACCCATGCCCGACACCAGCACGCGAGCCCGCACGCGCTTGCCATCGGCCATGTCGAGCTGCCACGTGCCGCTGGCGTCGTCCCATGCGGCGCGGCGCAGTTCGTGGTTCAGGCGCAGGTGGGGGCGCAGGCGGAACTGGTCGGTGCAGCGTTCCAGGTAAGCGCGGATCTCCGGCTGCGGCGAAAACATGCGCGACCAGTTGGGGTTGGGCGCGAAAGAGAACGAGTACAGATGCGACTGCACATCGCAGGCGCAGCCCGGATAGTGGTTGTCGCGCCACGTGCCCCCCACCGAGGCGGCCTTCTCGAACAGCGCGAAGTCATGCAGGCCTGCCTGCTTGAGGCGGATCGCCATGCCCAGCCCGGCGAACCCGGTGCCGATGATGGCGATATCGATGTGCTCGGTGGGGCCGGGCCCCTCCGGTGACGGCTGGGCTGTGGATAACTCTGGGGGCAGGTCTGCTGGCGCATTCATAAGCTGTCTCTCGTGTCGCTGGCGTGCACGGCGGGATGCCGCATTGCGTCGCAACATCCTTGATTGTGACATTGATGAATGTCATCGTAGGCACGCCAGCGCCCCGGGTCAACTCGGAGATTTGAATCGCCATTCTAATTTTTAGCGGATTTTAGTGGCTTATTGAGCGCATAAAACAGGAAGAAAGCGCGCTTTCCCGCACCAAGGGGCGTACCCACCGCTGCGTTTGAAACCGGCACCAATCTGTCGAACATGGCAGAAAGGCGACGTTGGCTATCCCGGCGCGCGCCCCAGCAACCGCTTTCGCCAGGCATTCGGGGTTTCCTGCGTCCAGCGTTTGAACGCATGGCTGAACGCGCTCTGCTCCGAAAAGCCAAGCAGCATGGCCAGCTGGGCGAGGCTGATGGCGGGGTCGGCGAGGTAATGCTCGGCCTGCGCGCGGCGCACCCCGTCGACCAGCGCGGAGTAGTTCAGCCCCTGCGCCTGCAGCCGCCGCTGCAGCGTGCGCACCGGCAAGCGCAGATGCGCCGCCACCGCCGCGATCGGCACCTCGCCCCGATGCAGCGCCGCGCTGATAAAGGCCCGCGCCTGCGCGATCTCGCCGGTGCCGTCCGCCTCCAGCGCGCGCAGCTGGGCCTGGGCGATGCGCGTCATCTGTGCCTGCATTTGCGCATCGGCCTGCATCGAAGGGCGCGCCAGCAGCGCGGGATCGATGTGCATGGCGTGGCGCCCGGCGTTGAAGACCACCGGGCAGCCGAATACCCGGCTGTAGTCGTCGGCGTGGCCACCGGGTGGTGGCGCGTGGGGAAACTCGATACGCTCGGCAAAGAAGCCGTCGCCCAACAGCCAGCGGGCAAAGCCGATCCACGTGGCCATGTGCAGCTCGTGCGCGTGGCGCGACAGCGGGCCGTGCTGCGCCTCCCACGTCATCCACGCGCCCTGCGCCGTTTCATGCAGGCGGGTGCGGCCGATATCGTTGGCCAGCACCTCGTAGCGGATGCCCTGCAGGATGGCCTCGCGCACCGTGGGCGTGGTCAGCACCACATAGCCCATCTCGGCATAGTGGCGCGGCCGGAACGCCGCGCCCGCGTGCAGGCCCGCCAGCGGATCACCGGCGGCGCGCTCCAGCGCATCGAGCAGCGTCAGGTAGTGCGCAACGCCGATGCGCGTGGCGGGGCCGGCCGGGCTGTCGAGCAAGGCGGGATCGAGCCCTGCGAGCACGAGCTGGTCGGCCGGCGCGATGCCGGCGGCCTCGCCGTAGTCGAGCACGGTGCGCAGGTAGGGCAGCGACACGGTGCCGGGCGTCTCGGCGACGTAAGCTGCGCTGGCGATGTCGGTGATAGCAGCGGCGGGGAGCGCCGCGTTGGCGCGTGGCATCAAATCACCTGTCATGCGGGATCAAGACCGGGGCCCGATCTTTATCCAAACTGCGGCGAGCGTCAATGCGGGGTATCGGCAACGCGCATCGCATGGCCCGCGCAATGCACCCGCAATGCACCCGCAATGCACCCGCAATGCACCCGCAAAAGACCCGCAAGCAGACGGATAAGCGCAAAACAGGAGACACACCATGCACACCCCAGCCACCGAGCCGCCCGCGTGCGCACTGTCGCGGCGCGGCTTTCTCAAGATTGGCTTTGGCTTGTCCGCCGCACTCGCGTGCGCCGGCCTGGTCCCGGCATTGTCCGGCTGCGCGCCCGCGCACAAGCAACCCGCCACCGGCATGCAGTTCCTGCGCGAAGGCGACGTGGCGTTGTTCACCGCCTTGCTGCCCGCCGTGGTGGCGGAGCTCGCCGAGCGCGAGCGCGGCTCGCGCGAACTGCAGCTCGGCCAGGCCGTGCGCAATGTCGACGCCACATGCGCCGCCATGGATGCCAACGCACGCGCGGAACTGCGCAAGCTGCTCGACCTGCTCGCCATCGGGCCGTTGCGCTGGGTGCTCGCCGGCGTGGGCCAGGAATGGAAGCAGACCGACACGCAGCAGGCGCGCCGCTTTCTCGCGCGCTGGCGCGCCAGCCGCTTTGCCACCTTGAATGCCGGCGCCGTGGTGCTGGTCAAGCTCAGCAGCGTGGGCTACTACCTGCTGCCGGCAGCGTGGGCGGGCAGCGGATATCCCGGCCCCAATCCTGCGGTCTTTCGTGCGCTGCACACCTGAAATCCAATACACGAGTACCTCATGGCCATTCCCGATATCTATAGCGCCGGCATCGCCGCCGGCTGGAACGTGGTGGACGGCGCCGCGCTCACCGCGCCGCTTTCGCTCGACGCCGACGTGGTGATTGTCGGCAGCGGCGCCGGCGGCGGCGTGGCCGCCGAGATCCTCAGCGAGGCCGGTCTGCGCGTGGTGCTGGTGGAGGAGGGCGCGCTGCGCACCTCCGACAGCTTCAAGGACATGGACGAGGGCCGTGCCTATCGCGAGCTGTACCAGGAGGGCGCGGCGCGCGCCACGTCCGATGGCGCCATCGCCATCCTGCAAGGGCGCTCGGTGGGCGGCAGCACGACGGTGAACTGGTCGTCGAGCTTTCGCACGCCAAAGGAAACGCTGGCGCACTGGGCCGCGCACCATGCGGTGAGCGGCCACAGCGCCGCGGACATGGCACCGTGGTTCGAGCGCATGGAGGCACGGCTGTCGGTGGCGCCGTGGGGCATGCCGCCGAACAACAACAACGATGTGCTCAAGCGCGGCTGCGACAAGCTGGGCTGGGAGTCGCACGTGATCCCGCGCAATGTGAAAGGCTGCTGGAACTCCGGCTATTGCGGGCTGGGCTGCCCGGTCAACGCCAAGCAATCGATGCTGGTATCGACCATTCCCGCCGCGCTCGCCAAGGGCGCCACGCTGGTCCACCGCGTGCGGGTGCGCGCGCTGGAGCATGACGGCAAGACGGTCACCACGCTTGCCGGTGAAGCGCTGGGTGCCGATGGCCGCACGCCCACCGGCATTGCGGTAACGGTACGCGCGCGGCACTACGTGGCGGCCGGCGGCGCCATCAACACGCCGGCGCTGTTGCTGCGCTCGCGCGTGCCGGACCCGTATCAGCGGGTCGGCGCGCGCACCTTCATCCATCCGGTCAACCTGAGCGTGGCGGTGATGCCCGAACAGGTCGACCCGTACTACGGCGCGCCGCAATCGATCGCCTCCGATCACTTCCAGTGGAAGGATGGCGCCACCGGCCCGATGGGCTACAAGCTGGAAGTGCCGCCCTTGTTCCCCGGCATCAGCGCGGGCGTGTTCAACCAGGTGGGCGAGGCGCTGCGCACCGACATGGCCGCGCTGCCGCATACCAACGCGATGCTGGCGCTGCTGCGCGATGGCTTTGTGGCGCAGAGCGAAGGCGGGCGCGTGCGCATTGCCGACGATGGCAGCCCGGTGCTCGACTACGACATCAGCGACTACGTCTGGGACGGCATGCGGCGCGCCTGGCTGAGCATGGCCGAGGCGCAGTTCGCCGCAGGCGCGCTGCGGGTGCGCCCAGCCCACCTGGACGCGCCGTACTATGACAGCTGGGCGCAAGCCAGGCAGGGTATCGCCGCGCTGCCGCTGGCCAAGTTCCGCGCCGCGCTGTTTACCGCGCACCTGATGGGTGGCTGCGCCATGAGCGACCAGCCGCAGGGCGGGGTGGTCGACAGCCATGGCCGCCATCACCAGCTGGCCAACCTGTCGGTGCTGGACGGCTCCGTGTTTCCGACCAGCATAGGAGCGAACCCGCAACTGTCTGTTTTTGCACTCAGCGCGCAGAACGCCCAGGCGCTGGCGGCGCGGCTGGCCGGATGAGCGCGGCCCGCCAATCCGCGCGGCTACGGGCGTTGGCTCGCAAGGACACGCCCCCCTTAAGCAGGGAAGTAAAATCCCGCATGGCGCGCGCGGCATGCGGGCACAATCAAATCGGATTAGAGGCATCGCTCCAAAATTACACTTGTGAAACGCCCGCAGCGCTCGCTAGGCTCCGTACAACTGTTTCAAGCATCCGTTTGCCGTCAGAGCAAGGAGCTGTTGCAGTGCGTGGAATTTTGCTGGGGTTGTGCGGCATGACCATGAGAGAGACGCCCCCTATGAAGACCGGAAGAGGCACGGCAGGAGACACCAAGGCCCGCATTCTCGACGCCACCGAGCGTTTGTTCATCGAGGTTGGTTACGAAGGCACCTCGCTAAGGCAAGTGACATCGCGCGCGATCGTCAACCTGGCCGCCGTCAATTACCATTTCCGCAGTAAAGAGATCATGATGCAGGCGGTCCTGGGCCGCCGGCTCGACCCGCTCAACACGCGCCGCCTGGCGCTGCTCGATGCCTGCGAGGCACGCTGGCCGGGGGCGCAGATACGCTGCGAACACGTGATGGGTGCGCTCTTCGTGCCCGCGCTGCAAATGGCGCGCGAGCCCGACGTGGGCGGCCCGTCGTTCCTGCGGCTGCTGGGGCGCGTGTATTCCGATACCTCGCCATTTATCCAGTCTTATCTGCTTGGCCATTACGCGCCGGTGTTCGGCCGCTTCTCCGATGCCTTCGCCCGCGCGCTGCCCGAGATCCCGCCACAAGAACTGGGCTGGCGCCTGAACTTCGCGCTCAAGGCGCTGGCCGGTGTGCTGGCCGGCGAGGAGCTTGGCAACCTGCTGCCGGCCTTTACGCAAGGCAAGGACCTGAGCGACGCGCACGTGCTCGCGCAGTTGAGCGCGATGGTGGTGGCTGCGCTCAAGGCACCCGTGCCCGCCAGCCAGCAGCTGTGCGCGCTGCAGGACGTGTTCCAGATCGGCGAGACCCAGCAAGCTGAAGAGCATGCCGGGCAAGCCGCGCTGACTGCCCTGGTGGCAGAACAGGCGCAACGCGCCGACACCCTATCCGTTGCCGCGCGCAAGACACGCCGCGCGGCACGCAACGAGGGCGCGACACGCGCTGCCGTCACCAGCATGGCGGTGCGCGGCGCGCGCGAGCACCCCATCGTCTTCCCGAGCAATCCGCTCGACGACTGGATGCGTACCCGCTCCAGAACCTAGCGGCGCGCTGGCGCCGGCCAACCGCCGGCGCAGGCCTGGCCGCCTCCAGGAACCCGAGTTGCAAGTGCCCCGCTTGAGCCAGGCATCCGGCCGTCCTTAGCCCGGCATTTCCGCAGCGATCCGCACTCGGGCATTCCGTTCTCAACGACACCACGCGTGCGTCCCGCGCACGCGGTGGACCGCTGTCGCCCGCGTTTTCCGCGCGGGCCGACACCACAACAGGAGATCCGCATCGTGAAAGCCTTGTATTCCCACGCGCCGAGCGCAACCGTATCCGCATCGAGAAGGTCAATGCCCTTATTGCGCAATCTTGCGGCCACCGTCGCATTCGCACTCGCGATGGCCTTGCCCGCACCCGCACAGACGCAGCCGCAGGCGAGCGCCGGTTCGGGCACCGCCTTCGACGGGCTCGGCGCCCAGCAACAGGCCGCGCTGCTCTCGAAGCAGATCGCCAGCGGCGAACTGGCGAAGCTGCCCGACGAGCAACTGCTTGCGGCCATCAACGCATTGCAGCCCGAGGCCGCGCTGCTGTGGGCCAAGGCCGAGATGAACCGCTACCCCGAGTACGAGTACTGGATGACGCGCCAGGAGCGCCTCAACGGCCAGTGGCAAGACCAGCCCGCGCGCATGATGATCCGCTACCGCCACGCGCCGCGCCAGCTCTATGCGAAGTGGCTGCCGGGCGGCAGCCAGGCCGGCCAGGAAATCCTCTACGACGAGACGCAGCGCAAGGATGAGATGTACGGCCACCTCGGCGGCATGCTGGGCTTCACCTCGATGTGGATCGCGCTCGACGGCACCATCGCGCGCGCGCAGTCCAACCACACGGTGCGGGACCTGGGCTTCCAGTACGTGGTGTCGATGCTGGAGCGCGATGCCAGGTCGCTGCGCGCGGCCGGGCTCACGGAGAAGTTCACGCGCGCGGACATCGTGCAGGAGCAGGGCATGCGCATGGTCGCGCTCACCTGGGATCTGCCGGCCGGTGCGCCACGCTATTACGCCAAGCGGGTGCAGCTGATGCTGGACCTGAAGAACCCCTGGCCGCGCGTGGAAACCGCCTGGGATGCCGAGGGCAACATGGTCGAGAAGATTGTCTTCGAGAAGGCGGTGCGCAAGACCTTCGACGCGAGCGCCTTCGATGCGAAAAACAGCGACTACAAGTTCTGATGCTGCATCACCGTGCCCGCCATGCAGCGCCGCGCGCGTTTGAATCTGCTTGCGCGGGCACGCGTGCAGCAGTTTGAACAAACGGCGCGAGCGCTTGCGCAGCGGTGGCAAGGGCACGGCGCGCCATGTTTGGAACGCGCACTCTATTGACGCTCGCTTGCCCCGGCAGCGAGAGTCGCAGCACGGAAAAGGACGATGCGTTGCCAAGCATAGCGGCACGCAAGACAAAACAAAGCGGCACCACGCGCGACACAGCGCTTCAGGAGACAAGCATCATGCATCAGCATCCTTTGCAGCACGGACAGCATCGGCAGCGTACGCCGTGGAGAAAACATCATGGGCAGCGGATCCTGCGCTACGGCGTGGCGCTGCTGGGTGCCACGATGCTGGCCGCCTGCGGCGGCGGCGGCGATGGCGGCAGCGGCGGTGGCAGCGCCGCCGCGAGCACCAGCTCCGCCCCGGCCACACCAGTGCGCCTGTGTCCCGCGGCACTCGACTACACCACCACCTTCACCGGCGGCACCGGCTCGGGCGAACTGGTCAAGGTGCAGATCGACACCACCAGGAAGACCTGGCAAGTGACCTTCCTCGACTCCTCGGTGCCGCGCACCACGGGCACGGTCATGCCGACCCGCAGCGACACCACCGGCGGCCAGAACGTGATGACGGGCACGCTGTCGCAGGAAACAGGCCTGCCCACCGACAAGCTCAACCAGTGCGCGTTCCAGCTCAACGGCGCAAGCCTGGACCCGAATCGCCCCGCGCGGCTGTTCGTTGGCGAAGGCGTGGCGGGCGGCACCATTCCGGGTGCGCGCATCCAGTTCAATGGTGTCCTGGGTGCAGGCGCGGTGCCGGATACCACCTTCCCGTATTTCCAGTTCATCGGCTTCGCGCAGACCGAAACCGACCTCACCAAGATCGCCGGCCAGTACAACGGCTACGGCTTTCACGAGGTGCCGTCGAAGAACTTCCAGACGGTGGCGCAGGACTACCGCATGGCGCTGGCGGCCGACGGCTCGTTCCAGGTGTGCGACAACAAGACGGGCGGCACCTGCTCGCAAAAGGGCAAGAACTTCGTGCCCCAAGCCAACGGCAGCCTGATGTCGGCCAACTACAAGGGTGAGATCGATCCGCCCACGCTCGGCGCGACGCTGGGCCGCGCCTACCTGATCGTGGGCAAGCTACGCGGCCAGTTGGTCCCGGTGATGATCCGCGTGGGCTACGCCAACGGATCGCTCACCAACGGCATGCCGCTGGGCGCCGACGACGAGATCGGCATCGGCATGATGGCGCCAGCCATCGCCGTGACGCAGGGCACGGTCAACGGCGAGTACGTCGGCGTGGACAGCAACTTCGACTACCGCACCACCGCCCTGGTGGCAGCGGACGCGGCCATGCTCGACCCGTTCCACCCGTCGGACGCCTCGCTCGCCACGGCGCTCAAGCTGGACTTCTCCCAGCAGTTGCCCGGCGTGGTCACCACCACGCGCAAGGATGGCGCGGCGGGCAGCCCCACCGGCAAGTTCATCTTCACCGGCGGCGTGTTCGGTTTCCTCGAGTCGCGCAGCGGCAGCCCGTACTTCACCATCGGCGCCTTCGTGCAATGACGGCCATGCAATCCAACTTATTCCGGGAAGACAAGATGACGAAGAATGCCTTTCGTTTGGCAGCGCCCTTGCTGATCGCCGCGCTCGCCTGGCTGGGCGGCATGCCCAGCGCCCATGCACAGAAAGCCGGTGACAACGTCGTCGCTGCCGGCTGGTTCCACATCAACACGAGCGGCAACAGCAGCCCGTTCACCACCAGCGTGATCGATGCGCCCATCAATGGCCCGCTGGGCTTGCCGTCGTCATTCACGGCGCCGGGCAGCAGCATCAGCACATCCAACGCGGACACGCTGGGGCTGACCTTCAGCCACTTCTTCACGGACCACATCGCGCTCACGGCGGTGGGCGGCATTCCGCCCAAGTTCAAGCTCTACGGCCACGGCAACCTGATCCCGCCGGGCCCGGCGGGCGCGCTGGGGCAGCAGCCGCTGGGCGACCCGGGCCTGAACCCGATCATCACCAGCGCACGCCAGTGGAGCCCGGCGTCGATGGTGCAATACCACTTCTTCGAGCCTACCGCGCGCGTGCGTCCTTTCCTGGGCATCGGTGTGTCGTACAACTTCTTCACCAACATCGAGCTCAACCCGGCGTTCGCCGCCTCGGTCAACAACAACCTGGGCGCCACGCTGGCCGCCGGCGCCGGCAAGCCGGGGCCGACCTCCGTCGAGGCCAAGGCGTCGAACTCGTTCGCGCCGGTGTTCAACATCGGCGGCTCCTTTGCGATCACGGACCAGTGGGGCCTGACCGCATCGGTCACCTACATTCCGCTCAAGACGACGTCGTCGATGATCATCAAGGCGTCCGACGGCACGGTGTTGTCCACCTCCAAGGCCACCATCAGCCCGAACCCGCTGATCATGTTTGTGGCGGCGACGTATAAGTTCTGAAGTGGGCAAAGCCGCTTGCGATGACGAGGGCTGTCACTCCCTCTCCCACAAGTGGGAGAGGGGAGCAAACCAGCGCTAGATCAAGCCGTTCGAACTCTCACGGCCGGTACCGTCACGGTCTTGCGCACAGGGCTTGAGAGCACCAGCGATGTGGTCACCGAGCCGTGGGCCGCGAGCGTGTCGACCACGTGCTCCAGGTCGGCCGGATCGGCGATGGCGCAACGCACGATAAAGCAATGCGCACCGGTCACGCGATCGGCGCTCAGCACTTCGGGCATGCTCTCGAACAGCTTCACATACTTCTGGATATAGGCGTGCGTGGTCTCGATATGGATGATCGCCTGCAGGCCGACGCCCAGCGCGCGCAGGTTCACCCGCGCGCCGTAGCCCTCGATCACGCCCGCGTCCTCCAGCTTGCGCACACGCTCGCTCATGGCGGGCTGCGACAAGCCAATGCGCTTGCCCAGCGCTGCCAGGCTCTGGCGGGCATCGGCCTGCAGCGCCTCCAGGATCAGTCGGTCTTTCTTGTCCAGCTCCATCCCATTCTCCTATGGCACCTGTTGCGCGCCACCGATGAATCATCGGTGCGCGGTGCCGATTTCCGATGCCTTGCCATTCGTGGCGACGGCTGCTGCGATTATGCTGGAACTCAGTGCGGCTCAATGCGCAGCCCGATATCCTTCCGGAGGCAATATGCAACTCATCGGCATGCTCGACTCACCCTATGTGCGCCGCGTGGCCATCTCACTGCGGCTGCTGGACCTGCCGTTCGAATATCGAGCCGTCTCGGTGTTCAGCACGTTCGAGCAGTTTCGCGCGATCAATCCCGTGGTGAAAGCGCCCACCCTGGTTTGCGACAACGGCGTGGTACTGATGGAGTCCGGCCTGATCCTCGACTATGCCGAGACGCTGGCCACGCGCAGCCTGATGCCCGCGCAGCACAAGCAGCGCCAGCACGCCTTGCGCGTGATCGGCCTGGCGCTGGCGGCGTGCGAGAAGACGGTGCAGATCGTCTATGAGCGCAACCTGCGCCCGGCGGAAAAGCAGCACGAGCCATGGATCGAGCGCGTGCAGGGGCAGTTGCATGCCGCCTACGCGGCGCTGGAAACCGAACTGGCGGGGGCCGCGCTTCCCGCGGATGAGCGCTTGCTCATGCAGGCCGACGTGACCGCCGCCGTGGCGTGGGGCTTCACGCAGCTGATGCTGCCGGCATGCGTCGAGGCGTCAGCGTATCCTGCGCTGGCGGCATTCAGCGCGGCCGCCGAACGCCTTGCCGTGTTCAAGGACACGCCGCAGACCTGATCCACTGCCGCGCGCCAGCCGTGCTTAGTGAGCCAGGGCCTGGGCGAGCGCGCGCAGCAGGCCGGCGCCGTCGCCGCGCCAGGCGCTGCCATGCATGCAGGCCAGGGTGGTTGGCTGCAGCAGCGCCATGCGCTCCAGCATGGCGCCGGCGTTCGGCGTGTGGGAGAAGTAATCCATGCCGCGCCGGAACGCTTCGCTCGGCCCGAGGATGTCGGCCTCGGTCAGAGGCTGGAGCTCGGCACCGCCCTGGCTGAACAAGTCGCCGCAGAGCAGCGTGCCGGTGCGCTCCTCCATCATGAGCCCGCACTCCCAGGCATGCGGCAAGTGTGGCGTATCGAACCAGCGCACGGTATGGTGGCCAAGCGGCACGGCTTGCCCGTCCGCCAGGCCCTGCGCGGGCCGGTCGGCCAGGTCGTTGACGGACACCATGGCGGCGACGGTGCCGCACAGCGGCGATGCGTGGGGCGCCGCCGCCAGCCATTCATTGAGCGAGCCGCACTCGTCGGCTTCCACGTGCGAAAAGGCAATATGACGCAGCCGGCCCGGTGCGATCACGCTGGCCACGGCTTCATGCACCAGCGGGAACATCTTGCGCAGCCCCGTATGGAACAACAGCGGCTCGTCGTCGACGATCAGGTACTGGTTGAAGGAGAAGCCGCCCGGCCCACCGTCGATGTGGACCGGGGTATTGATCCGATAGATCCCGTCCGCGATTTCGTGGACGTTGGTGCCCGACCGGGCGTTGGTGACGGTCATCGTTGTCTCCTGGAAATCGTCTGGGCGCGGGGACCGGCCGCCTGCGCCGGCCTGCTTCATTCTAGTCACTGCAACGCCACAGGCATGCCACCTTTTGCTTGGCCGGGCTGCACATGGGGCGCTCGACGGCGCAAAATGGGGACGACGATCCGGCAAGCGGGCGGCCGCGCCAGCCGGGAAGAGGGAAGAGGGAAGAGGGAAATGCGCGATGGATGACGTGACTCGGGCAGCCCGCGACAGCGTGCGTCTGTTCCTGTGCGGCGATGTGATGACCGGCCGCGGCATCGACCAGATCCTGCCGCATCCGGGCAAGCCGCACCTGTTCGAGGGCTGGCTACGCTCGGCAGTCGACTATGTCGAGCTGGCCGAGCGTGCCACAGGCGCGATACAGCGGCCGGTTGATCCTGCCTATCCGTGGGGCGACGCGCTCGCGCAGCTGGATCGCTTCCGGCCGGATGTGCGCATCGTCAACCTGGAAACGGCCGTCACCGTGAGCGAGGACGCACAGCCGGGCAAGGGCATCCACTACCGGATGCACCCCGCCAATGTGGCGTGCCTGCGCAGCGCGCAGCTCGATTGCTGCGTGCTGGCGAACAACCACGTGCTGGACTGGGGGTGCGCCGGGCTCGACGAAACCCTGGCAACCTTGCACGGGGCAGGCATGCGGACCGCGGGCGCCGGACGCGACGAGGCGCAGGCCAGCGCGCCTGCCGCGATCGCGCTCGCGCAAGGGGGAAGGGTGCTCGTCTTTGCCTATGCCACCGCGGCAAGCGGCGTGCCGGCGGACTGGGCCGCGGCCCCCGGGCGCGCCGGCATCCATTTCCTGCCCGACATTTCGGTGCGCGCCGCCGATGGGGTTGCCCGCCTTACGGCAGCAGCGAAGGGCGCGGGCGATATCGTGGTGGTGTCGCTGCATTGGGGCGGCAACTGGGGCTTCGACATTTCGCGCCAGGAGCAGGCCTTCGCGCACCGGCTGATCGATGCGGGCGGCGCCGATATCGTGTACGGGCACTCGTCCCATCACATCAGGGGTGCCGAGGTGTATCGCGACCGCCTGATTCTCTATGGCTGCGGTGACTTCCTCAACGACTACGAAGGCATCGGCGGATACGAGCGATACCGGCCCGACCTGGCCTTGATGTACTTCCCGCTCGTCGACGGCGCAACCGGCGCATTGCGCCAGCTGTCCGCCGTGCCGATGCAGATCCGCCATTTCAGCCTGCGCCGCGCACCGGAGCAAGGCGTGTCGTGGCTCTGCGCCACGCTGGACCGGGAAAGCGGCAAGCAGGGCACGCACGCGACCCGTGTGGCGGACGATACCCTGGCGTTGCGCTGGGACGGCTAGCGCGCTACGCGCGCATGGCTTTCGCCATCTCGCTCGTGGCGTGCCAGCCCAGCGCGACATACAGCGACCGGCCCATCTCGGTGGCGTGCAGGATCGCGTACTGGAGGTCGCGCCTGGTGAATTCGTCCTCCGCCAGCTGCATGAGGCGGCGCCCCAGCCCCTGCTTGCGATGCGTAGCCTCCACATACACGTTCAGCACGTAGCCACGCTTGTCCTGCAGGGGATGGGCCGGATGCGGCGGCCAGTCGATCGCCATCAGGCCAATGCCGCCCACCGGCTGGCCCTGGTCCATCAGCACGAAGCCGAAGTAGCTGCCATCGCGCAGGCGCGGCACAAGCCATGGCCGGAACTGCTGCGTCATGGCCTGCAGGACCTCCTCGCCGCGCCCGGCCTCGCGGAACATGGATTCGCGATGGCGGCAGACCAGCTCGACATCATCGGTATCAAGCGGGCGGACTTCCATGGCAGGCTTCCTTGGGGATTTGCGTGGGTGGTGGGAGAGAGAATTTGCGCGGCGCGCACCGACATCCTAACGCAGTGCATTGCGATTCGGAGAACTTCCCACCGGCGCCATGGCCCGAAGCCGGGAATAAAAAAAGCGAAGCGCTGTTGGCGCTTCGCTTCGAGGCCATCCGGGCTGAATGCACCGGATGGCAGGACGAACCCTTCTGCCTTACTGCGTGGTCACGGCCGGCTTGACGTCCACCGAGGCCACCGGTCCGGTCTCGCTCAGGCCGCCGCCAAGCGACCGGTACAGGTCGATGGCATTGTTCAGGCGCAGTTGCCGCGCCTGGATCAGGGCCTGGTCGGCAGCGAACAGCTGACGCTGCGAGTCGAGCTGGTCCAGCTGGCTGGCCACGCCATTCCTGAAGCGCATCGTCGACAACTCGTAGCGCGCTGCCTCGGCGTTGCGCACCTGCTCCTGGCTGGTCACCTGCTCTTCCAGCGTGCCGCGCGCCACCAGTGCATCCGCCACTTCCGCGAAGGCCGTCTGGATGGTCTTCTCGTAGTTGGCGATCTGGATATTCTTGCGCACGTTGGTCAGGTCCAGGTTGGACAGGTTCCGGCCGTAGTCGAAGATCGGCAGCACCAGCTGCGGTGCGAACGACCACGCGCCGGTGCCGGAATCGAACAGGCTCGAGAAGGTCGGGCTGATCGCGCCGGCATTGGCGGTGAGCGTAATGCGCGGGAAGAACGCCGCGCGCGCCGCGCCGATATTGGCGTTGGCGGAGAGCAGCAACTGCTCGGCCTGGCGGATGTCGGGACGCTGCTCGAGCAGGTCCGACGGCAGCCCTGCCGGGATGTCGCTGATGATCCGCTCGTCCGACAGGCGCATCGGTGCAGGCAGGTTCTCGATGGTGCCAAGCGGCTTGCCCACCAGCACCTCAAGCGCGTTCTGCGCCTGCGCGCGCTGGCGTGCCAGCTGCGCGGCGGAAACGCGGGCCTGCGCCACCAGCGATTCGTTGTCGCGCAGGTCCAGCGCCGACGTGGCGCCCGCATCGAAGCGTTGCTTGGCCAGGCTCAGCGTGTACTCGCGCGTCTTCAGCGTGTTCTGCGCGAGCTCGTATTGCTCGGCGAAAGAGCGCTCGGACAGGTAGGCCTGGGCGACCTCGGAGACCAGCGAGATCTGCGCGGAACGGCGTGCTTCCTCGGTGGCGAAGTACTGCGACAGCGCCGCGTTGGACAGACTGCGCACGCGGCCGAAGAAGTCCAGCTCGAACGAAGTCACGCCGGCGCCCGCCTGGAAGTACTCGGAGACAAACGGCTTGCCGGTGGCCGACTGCAAGGCGGGGGTGCGCGAACGGTTGAAACCGCCGGTGGCGTTCACCGTGGGCAGCAGGTCGGCGCGCTGCACCTGGTACAGCGCGCGCGCTTCCTCGATGCGCAGCGCAGCGGTGCGCAGGTCGCGGTTGTTCTCCAGCGAGGTGGCAATCAGCACTTGCAGGCGCGGGTCGCGGAAAAACTCGCGCCAGCCGATCTCGCTCGCCCGGCGGGTTTCGCCGGTCTTCACTTCGGCGGCCGCGTAGCCTTCCGGCGCGGCCGGGAAGCTGGTGGCCACCGGCGGGGCAGGGCGTTCATAAACGGGTGCCAGTGTGCAACCCGAGAGGACGCCCGCCACCAGCAACAGCGTGGTCAGTGTCTTTGTCATGTCAGATTCCTTCCTTGGGTTCGAGCCCTTGCTCGTTCAGCATCTGCTCGCGCTTGCTGCCCTTGAAGCGGCTACGGATCACCACGAAGAACACCGGCACCAGGAAAATCGCCAGCACCGTGGCGGTGATCATGCCGCCGATCACGCTGGTACCGATGGCGCGCTGGCCGCCCGAGCCCGCGCCGCTGGCGATCGCCAGCGGCAGCACGCCCAGGATAAAGGCCATCGAGGTCATCAGGATCGGGCGGAACCGCAGGTGCACGGCTTCGAGCGTAGCGTCGATGACGCTGCGGCCCTGGGCCTGCAGATCCTTGGCGAATTCCACGATCAGGATGGCGTTCTTCGCCGACAAGCCAATCGTCGCGATCAGGCCCACCTTGAAGTACACGTCGTTGGGCATGCCGCGCAGGGTCACACCGAGCAGCGCGCCGAGCACGCCGAGCGGCACCACCAGCAGCACTGCGACCGGGATCGACCAGCTCTCATAGAGCGCGGCCAGGCACAGGAACACGATGATCAGCGACAGCGTGTACAGCATCGGCTCTTGCGAACCGGCCAGGCGCTCTTCATAAGACTGTCCCGACCACTCGAAGCCGAAGCCCGGCGGCAGCTTGGCGAAGTTGTCTTCCATGATCTTCATGGCTTCGCCGGTACTGCGCCCCGGAGCGGCCTGGCCAGCGATCTTCACCGCCGGCAAGCCGTTGTAACGCTCCAGTCGCGGCGAGCCCATGATCCACTTGGAAGTGGCAAAGGCGGCGAACGCAACCATGTCGCCGTTGCTGTTCTTCACGCGCAGCTTGGTCAGGTCATCGGGCAGCTTGCGGTCGTTGCCTTCGGCCTGGGCGATCACCTTGCGCACACGGCCTTCGTAGATGAAGTCGTTGACGTAGGAAGAGCCGAACGCGATGGCCAGCGTCGCGTTGATATTGGCCACCGACACACCCAGCGCGCGTGCCTTCTCGCGGTCGATGTCGATCTGCAGCTGCGGCGCGTCTTCCTGGCCTTCGGGGCGAACGCCCACCAGCGCGGGATTCTTCGCGGCCATGCCGAGCATCATGTTGCGCGCTTCCATCAGCTTGGCGTGACCCTGGCCGGTGCGGTCCTGCAGGCGGAAGTCGAAGCCCGAGGAGTTGCCCAGCTCGGAGATCGCCGGCGGGTTAAGCGGGAAGATGATGGCGTCCTTGATGAAGGACAGCGCACCAAACGCCCGGCCAACCAGTGCCTGCGCGGTCTCGTCCTTGCCGGTGCGGTCCTTCCAGTCCTTCAGGCGCACGAACGCGATACCGCCGTTCTGGCCGCGGCCGAAGAAGGAGAAGCCCGCCACGGTGATCATCTGGTCCACTACCTTGGATTCCTTCTGCAGGTAGTAGTCCTCGATCTGCTTGAGCACGCCGATGGTACGTTCCTGCGTGGCGCCGTTGGGCAGCTGCACCACCGTGATCATGTAGCCCTGGTCTTCCTCGGGGAGGAAGGAGGAGGGCAGGCGCTTGAACAGCACCACCATACCCACGACGATGAGCGCGTAGATGATCAGGTAGCGCCCGGCGCGCGCCAGGATGCGGCCCACCATGCTCTGGTAGCCGGTGGCGGCGCGTGCGAAGGTGCGGTTGAACCAGCCGAAGAAACCCTTCTTCTCGTGGTGGTGGCCAGCCTCGACCGGCTTGAGCAACGTGGCGCACAGCGCCGGCGTGAGCGTCAAGGCCAGCAGCGCCGAGAACGCGATCGACGCGATCAGCGACAGCGAGAACTGGCGGTAGATGTTACCCACCGAACCCGAGAAGAACGCCATCGGGATGAACACCGCGGTCAGCACCAGCGTGATGCCGACGATGGCGCCGGTGATCTGGCCCATGGCCTTGCGCGTGGCGTCGCGTGGCGAGAGTCCTTCCTCGCTCATGATCCGCTCGACGTTTTCCACCACCACGATCGCATCGTCCACCAGGATACCGATCGCCAGCACCATGCCGAACATCGTCAGCACGTTGATGGAGAAGCCGAAGGCCAGCAGCATGCCCGTGGTGCCCAGCAGGGCCACCGGCACCACCACCGTCGGGATGATGGTCGCGCGGATGTTCTGCAGGAACAGGTACATCACCAGGAACACCAGCACCACGGCTTCGACCAGGGTCTTGATCACTTCCTCGATCGAGATCTTGACGAAGGCCGAGGTGTCGTAAGGCACGGAGTACTGGTAATCGGCCGGGAAGAACTTGGAGAGCTCTTCCATCTTGGCGCGCACCGCGGTGGCGGTGGCCAGGGCGTTGCCGCTCGGGGCCAGCTTGATGGCGATGGCCGCCGAGGCCTTGCCGTTGGTACGGGCCAGCGTGGAGTAGTCGGCACCGCCGAGTTCGACGCGGCCGATGTCCTTGATGCGCACCGAGGAGCCGTCCGGGTTCGTGCGCAGCAGGATATTGGCGAACTGCTCCGGCGTGGTGAGGCGGCTCTCGGTGGTGACGGTGGCGTTGAGCTCGGTGCCCTTGGGCGACGGCGTGCCGCCCAGCTCACCCACGGCGACCTGGACGTTCTGCTCCGAGATGGCGGCGGTGACGTCCTGCGGCGTCAGGTTGAAACCGGTCAACTTGGCCGGGTCCACCCAGATGCGCATGGCGTACTCGGTGCCGAACAGGTCGGCCTGGCCCACGCCCGGCACGCGGCGGATCGAATCGATCACGCTGGACGAGATGTAGTTGCCCAGCTGGATGGCGTCGGCCTGCCCGGACTTGGACGCGACCGTCAGGAACATCATGTAGTTGTTCCCGGCCTTGTCCACGCGCACGCCCTGCTGGCGCACTTCCGCCGGCAGGCGCGCTTCCACGCGCTTGAGGCGGTTCTGCACCTCGACCGAGTTCAGGTCGATGTTGGAGCCCGGCTGGAAGGCGATCGTGATCGTCGACAGGCCGGTGGCTTCGCTGGTGGAGTTGTAGTAAAGCAGCCCGGGAATGCCGTTGAGCTCTTGCTCGATCACCGTGGTGACCGAGTCTTCAAGCGTCTTGGCGGATGCGCCCGGATAGGTCGCCGTGACCGAGATCGTCGGCGGGGCGATGTTGGGGTACTGGGCGATCGGCAGTTGCACCACCGACAGCAAGCCCCCCAGCACGATGATCAGCGCAAGCACCCACGCGAACACCGGCCGGTCAATAAAAAACTTGGCCATAACACTGGCTCCCTTCGAATTGCGCTGTGATTAGCCCTGCTTGGCGTCGGCCTTGTCAGCGGTCACCGCGGCAGGAGCCGAGGCTCCGCTGGCGGCCGGCTGCGTGGCGGGAGCCGAGGCGGCGGCGGTCTTCGAGACAAACGGCACGGCCTTGGCGGGCGCGCCGACCTTGACCTTCTGCAAGCCCTCGACGATCACCTTCTCGCCACCCTTCAGGCCCTCGGTGACGATCCAGCTCTCGCCGATGGCCTGGGGCGCCTTGACCGGCACCGCCGCGACGTTGCCGTCGCCGCCCACCACCATCACCGACGCGCCTTGCGCATTGCGGATCAGCGCGCGTTGCGGCACGGTCAGCGCGTTTTCGTCCACGCCCTGCTCGATCTTGACGCGCACGAAGGTGCCCGACAGCAGCTCGCGCTTGGCGTTGGGGAACTGCGCGCGCAGCGTGATGGCGCCGGTGGTCGGGTCAACCGTCATGTCCGAGAACAGCAGCTTGCCGGTTTGCTCGTACTCGCGGCCGTCCTCGATGAACAGATGGACGCGGGCGCCACCGTCGACGCCCTTGACCTTGCCGCTCTCGATGGCGCGGCGCAGCTTCATCACTTCGCTCGCGGGCTGGGTGAAGGTCACCCAGATCGGGTCGACCTGCTCGACCATGGTCAGCTTGGTGGCTTCGCCGCTGCCGACCAGCGCGCCTTCGGTCACCAGCGCGCGGCCCACGCGGCCGCTGATGGGCGCGGTGACGGCGGTGTAGCCGAGGTTGATCTGGGCGGTGGAAACGGCAGCCTTGGCCGAGGCAATGTCGGCGGTGGCCTGGCCCGCGGCCGCCACGGCTTCGTCGTATTCCTGCTTGCTCACCGCGTTGACGGCGACCAGCGGCTTGTAGCGCTCGGCCTTCTGGCGGGCCGCCACGGCGTTGGCTTCGGCACGGGCAAGGCTGGCCTTGGCCGACTCGAGCTGTGCCTGGTAGGGCGCAGGGTCGATCTTGAACAGCAACTGGCCTGCCTTGACCTCGCCGCCTTCCGTGTAGTTACGGGACAGCACGATGCCGGCAACCCGTGCCCGCACTTCGGCGGTGCGCACGCCTTCGAGGCGGCCCGGCAGTTCATTGATAACAGAAACGGTCGTAGGCGTGACGGTGACGACACCCACTTCCGGCGGCGGCATGGCGCCGCCCTGCGGCTTCTTTTCGCCGCAGGCGGACAGCGCAAGCGCCGACAACACGGCAGCGGCAACGCAAGTGATACGTTGGGACTTCCTCATCGATAACCCCATGATGGCAATTTGAGATCGGCCGCATGCGCTCCCGGTGTCGTATCCGGATACGGCGCGGCCCACCGCTGGCAGATGGCACAGAGGCGGGCAAAAAGAGTAATGCTAGCCACAATTTGCAACGCTGACGTGGCACATGCGACGAAAGGTTGCAAATTAGTAACGACATGCCGACATGGCAGCGTGAACCGTGGAGCGGTGCGCGCCGCCGTCTGCCAGCCCATCACGCCGATGGGCTGGCCGAAAGTCAGGCGAACGCGTATTATATATACATTCAAGCATGTATGTAAGAACTTGTTGCAACGCGGCGATAGCCGCCCTATATATCCACGTCCTAACGCGCCGGCGCGGCGCGCACAGTGCAAGGCGGGCTTCACCGCCAGCACTCAGGGAGACAGAACCAGACCGGTCCCTCGTGGCCGGCACCAGAGAACATCATGGTCAGACGCACCAAGGAAGAGGCGCTTGAAACACGCCATCGCATTCTCGACGCGGCCGAGGCGGTATTTCACGCCCGCGGCGTTGCCCGCCCTTCGCTAGCCGATATTGCGGAGGCGGCCGGCGTGACGCGCGGCGCCATCTACTGGCATTTCAAGAACAAGAGCGATGTCTTCGCCGCGATGTCCGACCGCGTCCACCTGCCGCTCGAGGCACTGTGCGAGCCGGGACGCATCGCGAGCCAGGAAGACCCGCTTGGCAGCATCCGCGACATCTGCGCCTTTGTGATGCGCCAGACCGTGGAAAACCCGCAGTGGCGGCGCGTGTTCGAGATCGTTTTCCACAAGTGCGAGATGGTGGCGGACAACGGCGCCATCTTCGAGCGGCAGCGCCAGTCGCACCAAGAGGGCACGGTGAAGATGCGCGAGCACCTGCGCATGGCGGTGGACCGCGGGCAGTTGCCGGCCGACCTCGACCTGGACCTTGCCGTCAATGTGTTCCACGCCTCGATTGGCGGCATGCTGTCGCACTGGCTGTTCGCCCCCGAGGAATTCGATCTCGAGAGCAATGCCGAGCGGGTGGCCGACGCCTTCATCGACACCCTCAAGCTGTCGCCGGCTCTGCGCCAGGGTTATGTGGCGCGTCCCGTGCCGAAGCTCGAGGAAGAAGTTGCCTCGATGTGCCAGGAGGCCAAGAAGAAGGCCGAGGCCGAGACCAAGCAGGCTGCGCAGACACTCACCGCCAAAGCGCTACCCGGCTGATCGCCGCAGCGGCGCGAGAGCCGCTCAGCCCCACTCAGCCCCGCACGGCCTCGCGCCAGCGTGCCAGGAAATTGCGCTTGCGCAGCGTGTCCTGCGCCGCCAGCAGGCCGGGGCCGACGCTGATCGGCTTGAGCGCGTAGCCCAGCCGCTCCGACAGCGCCGCCGCGGTGTGCTCGCTGTCGGTGTCGGTGCGGATCGTGTAGAGCTGCGAGGCGCTCTGCCCCAGCAGCGTCTGGCCCGCACGCGAGAGCAGGAAATCCAGCCATAGCCGGGCCGCATTGGGATGCGGCGCGCGGCGCGCGATGAAGGCCACGCGCGACATCACCAGCGTGTAGTCGCGCGGCGCGATGACATCGATCTCCGCCCCGCGCTCCATCAGCGACAGCGCGTACGAACCCAGCAAGTTGTAGCCCATCACGAATTCGCCGGAGGCGATACGCTCGATCATGTTCGCGGTGGACGCCGACAACTGCACGCCGCAGCGCCCCAGCGCCTGGGCCAGATACCAGAACTCATCACCCATGCGCGCGTCCTGCTGCGCCAGCAGGTAGCCCACCCCGGATTTTTCCACATCGTAGGTCACCACCCGCTGGCGCCAGCGCGGCGTGTTTTCCTGCAGCAGGCGCGCCAGGCCGGTGCGGCTGCGCGGCGTGCGCATGCCGGCAAAATGGCGGCGGTTGTAGACGATCACGGCGGGCTCGAAGGTGGTGCCCCAGGCTTCATCGCGCCAGGCAGCCCACGCCGGCAGGCCGGCCCGCTCGGGCGAGGGGTAGCGCAGGGCATGGCCATCGTTGACGAGCTTGATCTGCAGGTCCATTGCCGTGCTCCACAGCACATCGGCGTAGTCGGGGCCGCCCACCTGGCCCGCGCCCAGCGCGGCGCTATCGGCCAGGAAACGGCCGTTCAACTCCAGCGTGTTGAGGTCCTGATAGCGCACCTTGATGCCGGGGTAGCGTGCCTCGAACGCGGCCAGCAGCGGCCGCGCGATTTCCATGTCGGTGGAGGCATGCACGTTGACCGAGCCTTCCTGCACACCCCGCGCGATGATCTCGGCGTAGCTTGCCGGATAGCCCGCCGGCACCGGCGCAACGGCCTGGGCATGCACGCCATGGCTCAGCCCCGCCAGCGTGGCCGCAGCGGCGCCGGCCAGGACGCGCCGCCGGTGCCAGCTTTCTGGCAGTTCGGCAACCATGGCGGGAGGCGTGAAGGGCAAGGGCAAGGGGGACGGGGAGGGGGGCAGCTTGCGCAAGGCGGGAACCATCGGTGGTGACATCGGTGGCCAAAAAAGGGGCCATGGCGCACTCGCCGCGCGCAGCCCGGGGCGGAGGTATTATAAGCGCCCGCGGCGTGTCCTCGCGGGGGCGGCGGCCTTGCCAGCCATGGCGGCGCAGCCATCGCATGATTTCAAACGGACGCTTACCTGGCAGGGGAGGACCGCCGTGCGCTTATTGCTGGTGGAAGACGAGATTGAACTGGCGCGCTGGGTTGCGCGTGCCCTGGAGCAGGGCGGCTTTGTCATCGAGCATGTGGCCGACGGCCTGCAGGCCGAGGCGCGGCTGATGGCCGAGGAATACGACGTGGTGGTGCTGGACCTGCGCCTGCCCGGCAAGGACGGGCTGGCCGTGCTCAAATCCATGCGCGGGCGCGACGACCGCACCCCGGTACTGATCCTGACCGCGCAAGACACGCTCGACGAACGCGTGCGCGGCCTCAACCTCGGCGCCGACGATTACCTGCCCAAGCCCTTCGCCATTGCCGAGCTCGAAGCCCGCATCCTGGCGCTGATCCGGCGTAGCCGCGGCCGCGCGCATCCGCGCCTGCAGTGCGGCACGCTGGTGTTCGACGGCGAAACGCGCAGCTTTACGCTCGAAGGTGCGCCGCTCGCGCTGACCCCGCGCGAATCGACCCTGCTGGGCGCGCTGCTGGCCAAGAGCGGCCAGCCGCTGACCAAGGCACAACTGCTCGACAAGGTGTTCTCGCTCGATGCCGACGTCAGCCCCGATGCCATCGAAGTGCTGGTCTACCGGCTGCGCAAGAAGCTCTCGGGCCACGGCGTGACCATCGTCACGCTGCGTGGCTTCGGCTACCTGCTGGAACCGGAAGGACAGCCCTGATGCTGCGCCGCCTGCCACGGCACTGGTTGCGGCGCTGGCTGCAAGGCAGCCTGCGCCGCCAGTTGCTGCTGCTGCTCGTGCCCGCGCTGGCGGCCATGATGGCGCTCGACACTTGGCTGACCTACGGCACGCTGCGTGATGCCGCCAACGCGGCCTACGACCGCTCGCTGTACGGCTCGGTGCGCGCCATCGACAACGCCATCGGCATGGCCGGCGAAAGCGTGCAGATCGCGCTGCCGGACGCCGCCATGGAGATGTTCGAGACCGCGGCGCAGACCCATGTCTTCTACCGCGTCTCGCTGGAACGCAACGGCAAGATCGAAACCGTCACCGGCTACGACGACCTGCCGCTGCCCAAGGCAGAGATCGCCAGCAACCAGCCGCGCTTCTACGACGCCGACTATCGCGGCGACCCGGTGCGCATCGCCGTGCTGGCGCACCCGGTGTATCGCCCCAACGCCCACATGCGCGTGATCGTGCAGGTGGCAGAAACCGCCGAGCCGCGCTTTGCGCTGATCGCCACCGTGTGGCGCGGCGCGCTGGCGCGCGACGTGCTGCTGATCCTGATCAGCGCGGGCATCCTGGTGGCCGGCATCACCTATGTGCTGCGCCCGCTGGCGCGCGTGCGCGACGACGTGCAGGCGCGCTCCGCCGACGACCTCACGCCGCTGGCCTTCGACCATGTGCCCATGGAAGTCCGCCCGCTGGTCGATGCGGTCAACCTGCACGTGTCGCGCTCCGCCGCCATGACGCAGGCCCAGGCGCAATTCATCGCCGACGCCGCGCACCAGCTGCGCACGCCGCTGGCCATCCTCAAGACGCAAGCCGAATTCGCCCAGCGCCAGCTTTGCGCCAGCGCAGATCCCGCGCGGGCGCGGGACGCCGCCGGTGAGGCGGTAGGCGGCATCGTCACGCAGCTGGAGCAGGCCGCGCGCCTGACCAACCAGCTGCTGGCGCTGGCGCGGGTACGGCAGCACCCGGGCAGCGACGCGCCTGGCGAAGCCGAGCCGCTGGAGCTGATCGACGCCGTGGCCGTGGCCGAGCAGGTGGCGCTGGACTACTTGCCGCTGGCGCGCGGCAAGCAGCAGGATTTTGGCTGGGAGCGCCCGCAGGGGCTGGCGCTGCCCGTACGGGCCGATGCCGCGCTGTTGCGCGAGGCCTTTGCCAATCTTGTCCACAACGCGATCCAGTATTCGCCGCGCGGCAGCCGTATCACGCTTTCCGCCGCGCGCGTCGGGGACGCCGCCTGCCTGGTGGTGGAGGATGATGGGCCGGGCATTCCTGCCGAGGAACGCGAAAAAGTATTTGCGCGGTTTTACCGCCGGGTTGGGAACGTGGAGCCGGGCTCCGGCCTGGGACTGGCGATCTCCCGCGAAATGGCGGCGCGCTTCGGGGGAACGGTAGCGCTGGGGATTGCGCTGCAGGGCAAAGGGGTTCGGGCGGTCCTGACGCTGCCGATCGGGGAATGAGAGGGCGCTAAAAAGACCAGAAAATCCAAAAAAAGCAAATGTCCATACATCCGACCCCACGTAAACCCCACCCCATTGCCTGACAAATTGACAGCCTTTTGACAGTTTCTACCCCCTAGAATCGCGCCATGGCCGCTGTACCGGCCAGACCAAGTCAGAAAGTCAAAGAACAAGTCCGGCATGCAAGCGCTGCCAGGGACAGGAGACAACGCCTAGCCACCCGGTCAACGCACGCAGCGCCGGCGCACCGCACGACTCTCTCGCCCCCGACAGCCAGCTTCACTGCCAGCCGGACACCTCCGGGGTCGGTCCTCGCCAGCAACGCCGGCAACCGTTCACCGGCAATCCTCTGAAAAAGAACAGGAGACCGTAATGCGTCGTTCGATTCATCGCTTTGCCCACGTCGTCATGGCTTCGGCCGCGATCACCGCCACCGTGGCTGCCGCGCCCGCGTTCGCGCTCGACAGCGTGAAGTTCATGATCGGCGCCAACCCGGGCGGCGGCTTCGACCAGACCGGCCGCTCGCTGGGTGCGGCGCTGGTTTCCGCCGGCGTGGCCAAGACGGCCTCTTACGACAACAAGGGCGGCGCGGGCGGCACCATCGGCCTGACGCAGTTCGTCAATACCGACAAGGGCAACCCCAACGCGATGATCGTCACCGGCGCGGTGATGGTTGGCGCGATCGAAACCAACCATCCCCCGGTCACGCTAAAGAACGCCACCCCGATCGCTCGCCTGTTCGCCGACACCATGGTGATCACCGTGCCGGCCAACTCGCCGCTGAAGTCCATGAAAGACCTGACCGCACAGCTCAAGGCCAACCCGGGCAGCGTGAGCTGGGGCGGTGGCTCCAAGGGTTCGATCGACCACATCCTGGCAGGTCTGGTAGCCAAGGAAAGCGGCGTGGATCCGAAGAAGATCAACTACGTGCCTTTCCAGGGCGGTGGTGAAGCCTCGGCATCGATCCTGGGCGGCCACGTGACCGTCGGCCTGGCCGGCGTGTCCGAGTTCCTGCCCTTCATCAAGAGCGGCAAGATGCGCGCGCTGGCCGTGACCTCCAAGGACCGCACCGCCGATATCCCGACGCTCAAGGAGCAGGGCATCAACGTGGAGATCTACAACTGGCGCGGCGTGTACGGCGCGCCGGGCATCACCGCCGAGCAACGCAAGGCGCTGGTGGATGCGGTGGTCAAGGCAACCGAAACCCCGCTGTGGAAGGAAACGCTGGCCAAGAATGACTGGACCCCGTTCCTGCTGACCGGCGACGAGTTCGGCAAGTTCGTGGACAGCGAGTCGGCCCGCCTGGGCGGTTCGCTGCGCGAGCTGGGCGTAGCGAAGTAAGCCACGCTGCCTGAGCGTTTCACCGCATTATCGTTTCAGCGTTTTACCTGTCGGCCCTGCCTGCGGCGCACCGTATCGCTCGGTGCGCATGCGGCAGGCGGGGGTCCGGTGTCCACCTGCGATACCCAAAAACCAAACTACACATCGCCGGACCCCCGCCTTAAGCGGGGACGACAAACCGCGGGACGCCAAGGGCCGGACAACACGGCCGCAGGCACCGCTTGAAGGAGCCACTTCCAATCATGAAACCCTCACACCTGGCGATCGGCATTGCCGTATTGCTGCTCTCCGCCTTCTACTTCGTCGGCCTGTCGGGCATCTCCGGCGACGAAGGCTATGCCGGCCTGTCGCCGCGCTTCATGCCCACGCTGGTTGCCATCGGCCTGGCCGCATGCGGCGCGGCGCTGACCTGGCAAGGCATTCGCGGCGGCTTTCGCAATATGCCGGAAGAAGACGCCGAACTGCCCGACGCCCCGCACAATTTCCGCGGCTTCCTGTGGGTGGCTGCCGGCCTGGTGGCCAACATGGCGCTGATCGGCACACTGGGCTTTGTGCTGGCGTCGACCCTGCTGATGGTCTGCGTGGCGCGTGGCTACGGCAGCAAGCGCTTTGTGCGCGATGCCCTGATTGGCCTGTGCATTACGTTGCCGATGTGGGCACTGTTTGAATTCCTGCTCGGCATCAATTTGCCGTTGCTGCCCGTCGCCGGGTTCTGAACGGAGCTGATGATCCATGGATACGCTTAACCTGCTGATGCATGGCTTTGCCATCGCCATCACGCCAATCAACCTGATGTGGGCCCTGGTGGGCTGCTTCCTGGGCACCGCCATCGGCGTGCTGCCGGGCATCGGCCCCGCGCTCACGGTAGCGATGCTGCTGCCGCTGACCGCCAAGGTGGAACCCACCGCCGCGCTGATCATGTTCGCCGGCATCTACTACGGCGCCATGTACGGCGGCTCCACCACCTCCATCCTGATGAACACGCCGGGCGAGTCGTCGACCATGGTCACGGCGATGGAAGGCAACCTGATGGCCAAGAGCGGCCGCGCCGGGCCGGCGCTGGCCACGGCGGCCATCGGCTCGTTCGCCGCGGGCACCATCGCCACCGTGCTGTTGTCGATGTTCGCGCCGGTCGCGGCCGACGTGGCGCTGCAGTTCGGGCCCGGCGAATACTTCATGATCATGCTGCTGGCCTTCACCACGGTGTCGGCGGTGCTGGGCTCATCCCTGCTGCGCGGCATGACCAGCTTGTTCCTGGGCCTGGGCATCGGCCTGATCGGCATGGACTCGCTCTCGGGCCAGACGCGCTACTCGATGAATGTGCAGGAGCTGTACGACGGCATCGACATCGTGGTGGTCGCGGTCGGCCTGTTCGCGGTGGGCGAGGCGCTGTTCAACGCCTTCTTCCCGCAGCCCGCGGGCGGCTTCAACAAGCTCAGCTCGGTCATGATGACCAGGTCGGACTGGAAGCGCTCGGTGCCGGCGTGGATCCGCGGCACCATCATCGGCTTTCCCTTCGGCCTGATCCCGGCCGGCGGCGCGGAAATCCCGACCTTCCTGTCGTACGCCACCGAGAAGAAGCTGTCCAAGCACAAGGATGAGTTCGGCACGGTGGGCGCGATCGAAGGCGTGGCTGGCCCCGAGGCCGCCAACAACGCCGCCGTGACGGCCACGCTGGCCCCGCTGCTGACGCTGGGCATCCCCACCTCGAACACCACCGCGATCCTGCTGGCGGCGTTCCAGAACTACAACCTGCAGCCGGGCCCGATGCTGTTCCAGACTTCGGGCGACCTGGTGTGGGGCCTGCTGGCTTCGCTGTACATCGGCAACGTGATGCTGCTGGTGCTGAACCTGCCGGCGATCGGCCTGTGGGTGCGCATGCTGCGCATCCCCACGCCGCTGCTGTATGGCGGCATCCTGATCTTCGCGGGCCTGGGCGCCTACGGCATCCGCCAGTCGTGGTTCGACCTGCTGCTGCTGTTCATCATCGGCGTGCTGGGCATGGCCATGCGCCGCTTTGACTTCCCGACCGCACCGGTGATCGTGGGCATGATCCTGGGGCCGATCGCGGAGAAGCAGCTGCGCAACGCGCTGTCGATCAGCCAGGGCGACTGGTCGATCTTCGTGACCCAGCCGATCTCGGCCACCATCCTGGCCATGACGGTGGCGGTGGTGCTGATCCCGCGCATCCTGGGCTGGCTGGCCCGGCGCTCAGCGCGTGGCAAAGTGGCTGACGCCACAGGTTGATTAGCGCAAAATGCGGGCAAGGCCCGGCACTCCAGGGTGCCGGGCTTTTTGCCTTTTGCTTGTTGACTGTTGACCCGGCTGGCACTGCGCATGTGGTCTCCCCTCTCCCACTTGTGGGAGGGGCCGGGGGAGAGGGCGGGCGCTGCCTACGCCGCCATGCCGGAAAAAACCATGGGCTTCGTTTCTCGTGGCTCCTAGCTAAGCCACCCCTCTCCCCAACCCTCTCCCCCTGAGGGGAGAGGGAGTAAACACCGTCGTCATCTCAGATGGCTTTGGCGCAATAGCCAGGCCGCTGCAACATGCCCTCTCTCCTTCACCGCTGGCGTCCGGTCCTCTCGACGCTGCTGCTCGGCCTGGCCGCCGCGCTCGTTTGCACGCTGCTGCACACACCGCTGCCATGGATGATCGGCCCGCTGCTGGCGGTAGCCATCGCGCGCATGCGCGGCGCGGACCTGCGCGCGCCCACGCAGGCGCGCAACGCCGGGCAGTGGGCCATTGGCACCTCGCTCGGGCTTTACTTCACATCTGACGTGGTGGCGCGGCTGATCGAGTTCCTGCCGTATATCGTCGCGGGCTCGCTGTTTGCGCTGCTGCTCGGCTGTGGCGGCGCCTGGCTGCTGCGCAAGACCACCGGCGTGGCGTTCAAGACGGCGTACTTCTCCACCGCCATCGGCGGCGCGTCGGAGATGGCCAACCTGGCCGAGCGCAACGGCGCGCGCATCGACCAGGTGGCGGCTGCGCATTCGCTGCGCGTGCTGATGGTGGTGGTGGCCGTGCCCGCGCTGTTCCAGTACGGCGGCATCCACGGGCTTGACCCATACGTGCCCGGGCCACGCACGGTGGACTACCTGTGGCTGCCCGTGCTGATCGCGATCACGGTCAGCGTGGCGCTGGTGCTCAAGCGCTTCAACCTGCCCAATCCCTTCGTGATCGGCACGCTGCTGGCAGCCGCCGTGCTGACCGCCTCGGGCTTCGAGCTGTCCGCCATCCCCACGTGGATGAGCCGCGCCGGCCAGCTGATGATCGGCGTGTCGCTGGGCGCGCGCTTCTCGCGCGACTTCCTCCATACCGCGCCACGCTTTCTCGGCGGCGTGGCGGTGTACACGCTGGCGGCGCTGGTGCTCTCCGCGCTGTTTGGCTGGGGCCTGTCGGCACTGTCCGGCGTGCATCCCGCCACCGCCATCCTCGGCACCACGCCCGGCGGCATCGCCGAGATGTGCATCACGGCCAAGGTGCTGGAGCTTGGCGTGCCCCTGGTCACCGCCTTCCACGTGATCCGGATGGCCTTCGTGGTGCTGTGCACCGGCCCCCTGTATCATTGGC
This sequence comes from Cupriavidus sp. GW823-FHT07A04, assembly GCF_058794615.1. Lineage (NCBI taxonomy): Bacteria > Pseudomonadati > Pseudomonadota > Betaproteobacteria > Burkholderiales > Burkholderiaceae > Cupriavidus > Cupriavidus sp. GW823-FHT07A04. The sequence continues at coordinate 83,535 of NZ_JBXAHA010000020.1, read as the reverse complement.
TCAAACATCGTGCCGCGCCGCAGGAGACGGAATAGCAACCTGGCCCGGCCCCATCCCAGACAAACGGGCGTGCCATGCCAGAGCCAACGCTAGTACCAACGCCGGAATCCGGCTTCACGCTTGCCGATATCGACCACACCCTGCAGCGGGTACTGGCGCCATGGGTGCGCCAGCTCGGGCTGCGTGCCGAGCACGTTGATGCGCAGGGCGTAACGCTGCGCCTGCCTTTTGACGAATCATTTCGCCATGCGGGTGGCGTGGTGTGCGGCCAGGTGCTGATGTCCGCGGCCGATACCGCCATGATCGTGGCCATCGCCAATGCACTTGGCGCCTTCAGGCCGATGACCACTGTCACGCTCACCACCAACTTCATGCGCCCGGTGATCGAGGGCGACGTGCTGGTGCGCGCCAATGTGCTGCGCCTGGGCAAGACCGTGGTGTTCGGCGAAATCGAGCTGACCGGCACCGATGGCAAGCTGGCCGTGCAGGCCACTACCACTTACGCGCTGCTGTGAGCGGCGCATCACCCAATTGCACGCCAAATCGCACGCCAAATTGCACGCAATCTCCCAAGCCATCTCCATGCATGAGCCCCGCAGCCTGACGCCTGCCCCCATCCAGCCCGCCGCCGCCTCGCCGTTCGACCAGGTGGTGTTTGCCGGCGGCGGCAACCGCTGCTGGTGGCAGGCAGGCTGGTGGGATACGGTGGCGCCCGAGCTGGGGCTGCGCCCGCGCGTGATCACGGGGATCTCGGCCGGGGCCGCCACGGCGTGCATGATCTATACGCACGACTCCCGCCAGGTGATGGCGTACTACGGCCAGGTGCTTGCCGGCAACCGGCGCAATGCGTACTGGGGCAACCTGCTGAGCAAGCAACGCGTGTTTCCGCATTACGGCATCTACCGCACCGCATTGCTGAACATCTTCGGCGAGGGCCGCCTGGCAAACCTGCAGACGGCGCCGGAGATCCGCATCGGCGTGGCCCACATCCCGCGCTGGAGCGGCCCGCGGCTAGCGGTGATGGCCGGGCTGGTCGCCTACAACATCGAGAAGCACTGGCTCAAGACCTTGCACCCGCGCCTGGGCCGCAAGCTAGGGTTTCATCCCGAGTTCGTGCGCGCGCAGGACTGCGGCTCGCCCGAGCAGCTGGCGGACCTGCTGCTGCAATCGTCCTCGACCCCGCCCTTCACGCCGGTGCTGCGGCGCGACGGCCGGCCCGTGCTGGATGGCGGCATGGTCGACAATGTGCCGGTCGACGCGCTCGACGCAACGCCCGGCAACGTGCTGGTGCTGGTGACGCGGCTCTATCCGCGCCCGCGCCGCTTTGTCCTGCAACATGGCGTGCAGCGCCGGCTCTACCTGCAACCTTCGCAACGGGTACCGATCTCGAGCTGGGACTACACCCAGCCCGGCGCGATGATCGGTGCCTACGAACTCGGCCGGCGTGACGGGGAAACCTTTTTGCGTGACTGGCCGTCTGTCATGAAGACGGAGCTTGGCACCGCCGGGTAGCGCTCCCGCGCGCCGGCCGTGCTCGCGGCTCCGTCATCACGATGTGCAATGCGGCCTTCGCGCCGCTACTGGAGGCATTGATGACGAAACGCCAGGCAAGATCCACGACCGAGCGTCAGAGCGCCCGCAGGGCCAGCACCGAGCAGGCTGTCGAGCAAGTCCCCCGTCGTGGCAAGCGCAAGGCCGGCGCGCAGCGCGAAGCGGATTTCGTGGTGATCGGTGCCGGCTCGGGCGGCGTGGCGGCTGCGCGGCGCGCGGCCACGCTGGGCGCGCGCGTGGTGCTGGTGGAGCGCGACGAGATCGGCGGCACCTGCATCAACCGGGGCTGCGTGCCCAAGAAAATGCTCTCGTATGGTGCCAGCCTCGCGGCGGTACTGTCAGGCTGCCTTTCGCACACCGGCGGCAAGGAAGACTGGAGCGATGCCATTGTGCGCGTCAACGCCGAGATGGCGCGGCTGCACGTGGCCTACACGCACCGGCTGCAGCAAGCCGGCGTGGAACTGCTACGCGGCGACGCCACGGTGAGCGCCGCCGAGCAGGTACAGGTGGGCGCCGAGACCATCCGCGCCAAACGCATCCTGATTGCCACCGGCGCACGGCCGCGCGCGTTGCCGGTGCCGGGTGGCGAGCTGGCCTGCACCTCCGACGACATCTTCACCTGGCAAAGCCTGCCAGCCTCGCTGGTGGTGATCGGTGGCGGCTATGTGGCGGTGGAGCAAGCCTCGATCCTGTCGCGCTATGGCGTCAAGGTGGAGATGCTGGTGCGCGAGGCGCGCCTGCTGGCGCGCTTTGACCACGAAGTGGCCGAGGCGCTGGCCGAGGCGCTCACCGCCAAGGGCGTGCGCCTGCATTTCAATGCCGAGGTGACGCTGCTGAACCAGGCCAACGGCGCCATTGACGTGTGCTACCGGCAGCATGGCAATGGCGCGGATCGCGCGGACGGCGGCAACAATGGCAACGGCAAGGACCGCATCCAGACCGTGCGCGCGCAGGCCGCGCTGGCGGCTATCGGGCGCGACCCGCATTGGGATGGGCTAGGCCTGGAGGGGCTGGGCATCGCGAAAACGCAGAAGGGCGGCATCCAGGTGGACCGCTCGTTCCGCACCAAGGTGCGCTCGATCCATGCCATTGGCGATGTCATCGACGGCCTGCACCTCACGCCGGTGGCCGGCGCTCAGGGCCGCTGGCTGGCCGACCGCCTGTTCGGCCGCCGCGGCGACCGCGCGGATTTCGACCTGGTGCCAACGGCGGTGTTCTGCGAGCCGGCCATCGGCAGCGTGGGACTGACGGAGCAGGCGGCCATCGAGGCAGCTGGCAAGCCCGAGCGCATCCACACCGTGGTGCGCCGCTTCGTCTCGCTGGAGAATCGCTTTGCCGGCAGCGAGCAGGCGTCCATGGTCAAGCTGGTGGTGAATGCGCGCAGCGGGCGCGTGCTGGGCGCGCACATGATGGACAATGCCGCCGCCGAGATCATGCAGGCGTTTGCCGTGGCGGTGCGGCTCGGGGTAAAGCTGTCACACCTGCAGACCACGGTGCAGCTGCATCCCACCGTGGCCGAGGAGCTGTTCGGCTAGGCGCGCCGCCGGATTCAGGCCGGCTCGGCCATCGCCGCCGGCTTGGCGCCCTCGCACGGATCGGGCCGCTTGTGCACCGGCACCAGCACCACGCGGTCATAGGCACCGATCTCGCGGCCGCTGGCCTGCTCCAGGTAACCCACGCTGTAGATCGCGCCCGGCTCGGCGGCGAGCCAGCGCGGCGCGCCCACATCGCGCCGCACGTGGCCGTTGCCGGCGATCAGCACGGCGCCGCGGTCGGCGTATTCACGCATGGAGGCAGCCATTACCGCATCGCGCGCGGCCTGCGCGTCCAGCATGCCGGGCAGCATGGCCTTGGGGAAATTGCCGCAGTGGCCACGGTCGAGCACCGCGGTCTGCTCGGTCACCACGTCCGCGGGCAACGGCGCGGCGAGGCCGAGGCGCTTGCGCTGCGTCGCATCGAACACGCCATCCAGCCCGCCGCGTATGATCTTGCCCGCATCCGCGCGCGACAGGTTGGCCGCCACCAGCGGCAGGTCGTAGCGCAAGGCCAGCGCCACTACCGGCGTGTAAAGCTCCCACTGCCAGCTCTTGCCACCCGCCTGCGCCACGACATACGCCGCGTCGCCGGGCCGCTCGCGGCGGGCGCGGTCGATATCGGCCTGGCGCTCGCGGTCGAACTGTTCCATCGCGATGGCCGGGCGCCAACCGGCCGCCAGTGCGTCCGACAACGCCAGCAGGCGCCGCTTTTGCCCATCGGCGTTGTCGTGGACCTCGCCCAGCAGCACGTAGGTCTTGCCGGTGAACTGATGCGCGACATCGCCAGCCACGGCGGCAGGCGGCGTGCCCGCGCAACCGGCGAGCGCGGCGAACATGGCGGCCGCGAGCGCCAGTCCGGCGGCGCGGGTAGGGACAAAGCTGGCTAGGCTGGCAACGCTGTGACGAATCTGCATGGCTAAGTAATCCTGGTTGCGATGGCTCGCTCGTGCTCATTATTGCGCAGTTTTACTGCGCGGCCGCGGCTTCCGGCACATACACCATCGAGCCGTCCTGCAACCGGTACGCCACGCCGGCCTTGGTGCCGTCGCCGCTGCCGACCTGGCCGCTGGCCTGGTAGCGCACGACCTTCTCGCCTTGCTTGGAGACGATCTCCATGTTGGGCTTGCCGGGATTGGTGATGATGGTGACGTCCGCGTGCGTAAACGGGTTCATCGGGTTCTGCGCGATGGCCACCAGCAACGCGGCGATCACCACCAGGAACACGTCGATCAGGTTGACCACCGACAGGATGGGATCGTCGGCCTCGCTCTCCTCCAGGAACTTCATGCGCCGACCTCCCATTGCGGTTGATGCTTGCCCAGCCACACCAGCTCCTCGGCGAGCCAGCGGCGGCGCACGTTGACCACCCAGAAGGTGATGCTGGCAGCGATCAGCGCGAGAATCACCGCGGAAAACGCGATGGTGAGGTTCTCGCCCACGTTGGCGAGGTTGCCGCCGGACAAGCCCTTGAGCGCGGGACCCATCGGGATCATGGTGGCCACCAGTCCCAGCATCGGCGCGACGCGCGTGGCAATGCGCGGCCACTCCAGCAGGCGGTGCGCGGTCACGTCAAGCGTGTCCGGGTCCTGGATGCGGTGGCGCAGCGCGAACGCTACCAGCACATAGCCGCGTCCCGTCTCGATGCCGTGGCGGCGGCGTTGCCAGCCTTGCGTGATGAACTCGCCGAGCGCCCAGAAGGCGTACAGGAACAGCAGCCCGATCAGGGCCAGCGTCGGAAACAGGAACAACTGGCCGACGTCGTACATCAGGGTTTCAAGCAGGGTAGGAGTCATGATGCCTCAGCGGGTTTCGGATTGTTTTTGGACGAAGGGCGCAGCGCCAGCGCGGCGGCGCGCGCTGAGGGCGCCGCCAAGCATGGCGCCGGCCAGTGCGATGCCGCCGGCAAGCCACGACAGCACGGGCACGAGAGCCGCCGCGGGCGGCGTTTTCTCTACCAGTTGCATGCCTTGCACCGGCACCGTTTGCGGCTGTGCCTTGGGCTCGGGTTGCGGCTCGGGTTGCGGCTCGGGTTGCGGCTCGGGTTGCGGCTCGGGTTGCAGCTCGGGCTGCGGCTTGGGTTTGGGCTGCGCTTGCTGCTGAGCAGGACGCGGTGCCGCCTGCGGGGCTGCTGCTGCCGGTGCGCCGGCGGGCGGTGCCGCCGGAGCCTGCGTGCCATAGCCCGCGGCGCCGGGCGCCGTGGCCTGCTGCTGCACGTAGCGATTGAAGCTGCGGTTGTCGCTGCGGATATCGTGCCGCTGCGACAGCGCCTGCCACCTGTCGGCCAGCGTCTTGAGCATCTCGGGATCGGCCCCCCAGTAGCCCTTGCGTGCGGCTTCCAGCATGCGCTCGATCACCTGTGCCTGGGCCTGCGGCGCGTTCTTCTCGAACCATGCGTCCAGGCCGAGCTTGTGCTTGTCCTTGACGTAGACCTCGGCGAACTCGGTCCACTGGTCGTCGCGCACAATCTCCGGCGCGACCGCGGTCCAGCCCCAGAAGTTGTTGACGGTATCGAGCACATTGAGCGCGCCGCTATAGCCCTCGGCCTTCATGCCTTCGATCCAGCCGGGATGGAAGTAGCGCGTGCGCAGCTCGGTGGCGAGGAACGATGCCGCCGTCTGCGTGCGCGCGTTGTTGGCGTCGCGCAGGTTGGAGATCAGCAGCTCCGGCGCCTTGCCCGTCAGGTGGCGCACGGCCAGGCCGATGCCGCCGAGATACTGGAAAGGATCGTCGGTGGTCAGCATGCCGTACAAGTTGGAGCTGCGCGCCAGCAGCGCGCCTTCCACGCCCTTGAGGTTCTCCGCGTAGAGATTCAGTTGTGGCAGTTTCTCGCCCCACGTCTTCTCGTCGGGCCCATAGCCGTATTGCATGCGCTCGAGATAAAGCTTGGCCAGCTTGGCGTCCGCTTCCTTGCCGCTGCCGAAGCTGTCGCTGGCCAGCGTAGCGTCGTTCAGTCCCGTGCCATAGTTGCCGGTTTCGCTGGCGAAGATGCGCGTGAGCGCCAGCGACTCGATGCGCTCCGGGGTCATGTCCGCGGCCTTGCGTTGCGCCAGCCGCGCGCTGAGCACGCGCGTGCTGGCGGCAACGGCGTTGTCGGGCTCGGGCTGCGCGGCGGCGAGCTTGACCGCTTCGGCCAGCCACTTGATCAGGTTGGGGAAGTGATCGCGATAGAGGCCGGTCGCGGACAGCACCACGTCCACGCGCGGCCGCCTGAGCTCGGCGGCGGGAATCGCTTCCACGCCGACCACGCGGCCGCCGCCGTCCCACTTCGGGCGGACGCCCATGGCGGCCATCGCCTGCGCCTCCAGCATGCCCTGATGGCGCATGGTCTCCACGCTCCACAGCGAGAAAGCCAGCTTGGTGGGCCACTTTCCGTTGCGCTTGCGCCAGTCGGCAATCATGCTCTGGGCCGCGGCCTGGCCGGCCTGCCACGCTTCGCGACTCGGTACCTTCGAGGGATCGAACCCATACAGGTTGCGCCCGGTCGGCAGTGCGTCGGGATTGCGCACCGGGTCGCCGCCGGTGCCGGCCAGCACATAGCGGCCAGCCAGCGCGGTGAGGATGGATTCGCTCTCCGGCGCGGCGTCCAGGCTGGCGTACAGCGTGCGGGCACGCTGCATGTCTTCGCGCTGTTCTTCGCGCTGTTTGGCGTCGGCAAGGTTGGTCAGCGGCGCGCCGTCGATCACGTACTTGCGCAGCATGGCGTACGGCGCCGATTGCGCGAGCTGTTTGTAGTCAAGCGCGAACAGTTCTTCCGGCTCGTCGGGAAACACGCGCTTGAGCCACGGTTGCCCGAGCATGGCCATCACCGTGTACAGCCGCAGCTCGGGATCCTGCGACTGGCCGAACGTATGCAGGCCGTAGGGCTGCAATGCGCCGGCGAGCTCGTGCAGATGCGTGTGCAGCGCGTCGAGGTATTCGGCAAACTGCGCGCTCGCGCGCGCTTGCGGCCAGCCCATGTCGTCGAGCAGGTGCATGCGCGCGCTGCGCTTGAGGACGTCCTCGCGCAGCGTGTCCTTCACTGCGCCGTCGTCCTGTTGCAGGTAGTTGTGCAACTGGTCGTGCAGCGCCGACAGATCGGTGTGCAGGCCCGCCGGCTTGAACGGCGGCGTCTGGTGGCTGACGATGGTGGCGCGGCCGCGGCGCTTGGCCTGCAGCGCCTCGCCCACGTCATCGACGATGTAGGGATAGATCACCGGGACGCTGCCGAGCACCAGGTAGGGCTGGTCGGTCACGGACAGGCCGCGCTCCTTGCCCGGCGTCCATTCCTGCGTGCCGTGGGTGCCGTAGTGCACCAGCGCCTCGCGCCCTTCGCGCGCCCATAGGTAGGCCGCCATGTAGAAATGGCTAAGCGGCGTCTTGGTGGAGTGATAGAGCGCTTTCTCGGCGGCTTCGTCGCGCTCGCCACGTGGCGGTACCGGCATCAGCGCCACGTTGCCAAGCTGCAGGCGCGGGATGGCGAAGCCGGCCACGCCGTTGCGCCTGATCGCCATCGACGAGGCTTCGGGTTCGCCCCAGCGCGCGCTGACCTCGGCGCGAAACGCAGCGGGTTGCGCGTCGTACCAGCGGCGGTATTGCGCCATCGGCATCCACACCGCGCGATCCGCATCGAGCAGCGCGGCAAGCTGTCCATCGCGGTAGAAGGGCGCGAGCAATGCGCCCAGGTCGCGCTGCAGCGTGAGCGCATCCGCAGCGTCGGTACGGTAGCCGGCCGCATGCAATGCGGCCAGCGTGGACGACAGGCTGCGCGGCAGGTTGAGGAACGATGCCGACAGATTCTTCTCGCCCGCCGGATAGTTGTAGAACAGGATCGCCACGCGCTTGTCGGCGTTCGGCGTGCGCTGCAGGCGCGTGAGCGCCAGCGCCTTGTCCGCCACGGCATCGAGCTGCGCCGGCAGGCTGACGATGCTGCCGTCCTTGTGCGAGGTGGCGGCGGCCAGCATGGGATCGCTCACCCCGGCCAGCTCGGGCTGCACGAGGTAGAAGGGCGTGTCGGTCAGGCTGATGCCGTGCGGGTCGCGCTCCCAGTCCTGCGCGTCGCCCTTGCGATAAGGCATGACCTGCAGCACCGGGATGCCGAGCGCCTCGAACTCCGCCTTGCGGCCTGCCGCGTTGAGCATGATCTGGCCGTTGATGAGCACGTCGACGATGCGCTTGCCGCCGGGGGCGGCCATGCGCAGCACGCCGTGCGCATCTATGACGCCGCTGTAGAACACCAGCGCACGCGCGCCGCGCGCTTCGATGCGCGTGATCAGGTCGTCGATGAAGGCGCTGTCCAGACCCGACACGTAGGCCTGGTGGATGGCGACGCCGATCACCGGCTCGCCCGCATGGCCGGACACCTTGAGCGCGTCGTCTGGCGATGCGGTGACCACGCTGGCGAGCCGCGGATGGTAGTAAGCGGCCTTGGGGAAAACGACCGGCGCGGGAATGGCGTTGTCCGCGTGCAGCTTGAACTGCTGCGCGGCCAGTGTGCGCATCATCGCGTCGAAGTTGGCGCGGCCGCCGTTGACGTAGTACGCCTGCAGCTTCGCGCCCAGCGCGCTATCCACGCCGTGCGCATCGAAGCGGTCAGTGGCAATCAGCAGGCGCGGCACGCGCGCATGGGTCCACAGCGGCCCGAGCTTGGCCAGCATCTCGGTGACGATGTGGTCGCGCGGCGCGTCCAGGATCAGCAGGCCGGCGCCGTCGATAAACGGCGCGATATCCTGCGCGCTCATGCGCTCCAGGTAGCGCGCGTCCAGCGTCATGCCGTGTGCGCGCGCCATGGCCTGCAGCGGCTCGAATTTGCCAGCGGGCACCGGCGAGGTGGTCAGCACCGCGATGCGCGGCGCTGCCGACGCTGGCTGCATGCCGAGCACCAGCCAGGTTATCCACAGCAGGCACAGCGCGCGGAGAAACCGCATCTTGGTCTTATCTTGTGGGGACATGTCGGGTCGATTCGCCTCCGGTCAGAACGACAGCTTCACGCTGGCGGCAAAGGTACGTCCTGGCTGCGTGTAGAAGTCCAGGCCCGGCTCGCTGGCGGCCACGCTGCCTTGGCGCACATCGCCCCACAGCCAGTACTTTTTGTCGAACACGTTATTCACCGACAGCACCAGGCTGGCGTAGCGGTTAAAGCGCCACCAGCCCTGGATGTCGGCCACGCCATAGCCGCCCGGCTTGAAGTAGGCGAACGAGGTGTCGTCGGTGCGCGTCACGGCGCGCGCGCCGCGCCAGCGCAGGCTGGCGCCCTGGCCCTGGCTGCTGCTGCCGCGCTCCCACGTCAGCGCGGCGCTGGCGCGCAGCGGCGAGACGCTGTTGAGGGGCTGGCCGGTCTGCTCGTTATTGCCGTGCGCGTAGGCCACCGCGCTGTCCACGCGCCATTGCGGCAGGAAGCGGTAGCTGCCGCGCCACTCGGCGCCGTAGATGCGCACGCTGCTCTGGTTGCGGTACTGGTACGTCGCACGCAGGCCGGCAAGACAAGCGGGGTCCGACGGGCAGCGCAGCGCGACTTGCTCGATGAAGTCCTTGTAGCGGTTGTCGAACACCGCGACGCTGGTCTGCACGCGCTCATCCGTATAGCGCGCGCCGATTTCGAACGAGCGGCTCTTCTCCGGGTTCAGGTCGCCATTGGGCGCGGCGCCGTAGCCCTGGATGGTGTTGCGGAAGCTGCCGTTGATCTCCTGGTAGTTGGGCGCGCGGTATCCGAATACGTACTGGGCCCACAGGTTGATGCGGTCGGTGGCTTGCCACAGCGCGGAGAGCTTGGGCGACAGTGCCGAATCACTCTTGCTGATGGCGGGCTTGGAGGCCACGCTGTTGTAGAGCTTGTCGTCATCCGGGCCGAGCGAGTAGTGGTCAAAGCGCATGCCCGGCGTGAGCGTGAAGCGGCCGCCGGCGAACTGCAGTTCATCCTGCACGAAGATGCCGGTCTGGCGCGTTTCGCCCTTGGGAAAATCGTGGATCGGGAAGTTGTCGCCGGCCAGCGATTTGGACACCACGCCGGTGGTGCGGTTGTAGGTGGTGCCGTCGCGCATCTCGCTGGTCTGGGTACGCAGGAAGTCCACGCCGGTGATCAGGCGGTGGCCAACAATGCCGGTGTTGAACGACTTGTCGGCCTGCACGTTGAAGCCGGTCTGCTGCTGGCGGAAGCCGAACAGCAGGTTCACGTCGCACAGGCTGCTGCCCGCCGTGGAGCCCGAGCAACCCGAACTGGTGCGGCTGCGCACCTGGTTGGTCACGGTGTTGGACTCGCTCTCCTGGTAGAACACCGCCGCGCTCAGGCGATCGATGACGCGGCTGGCCGGCTTCCATTCGTAGTCCAGGCTGACGCGGTTGCGCGACAGGTCTTCGGTGCCGCTGGCGGAGGTCACGCGCGGCAGCGCCGTGGACAGCCGGCGGATATCGGTGAAGGTGTCGTTGTCGCGATGCTCGTAAGTCAGCTTGAAGCGATGGCCCACGGCGGGGTCGAGCACGATCTTGCCGAGCCACGCGTTGGTCTCGCTGTTCTGCGGATTGGCCTTGGTGCGGCCGGTCGACGTGGTGTCGTTGCCGCCCATGCTCTGCACTTCGTGCCCCTTGCGGTGCGCGTACATGAACAAGCCCTTGATGGTCTCGTTGCCGCCGGCCACGCCCGCGGTCTGGCCGAAGCTGCGGTCGATGCCGTTCCACGACAGGCCGGCTTCGCCACCCACCGCGCGCCCGCGCATGATGTCCTCGGGATCCTTGGTGACGTACGACACCACGCCGCCGATGGCGTCCGAGCCGTACAGGCTGGAAGCCGGCCCGCGCAGCACCTCGACCCGCTTGAGGAAGGAGAACTCGGGCGCGTCGCGCGTGGCGCTGGACAGGTTGGAGGGGCCGCCGCCGTTGTAGTAGTCGGGCAGGCGCACGCCGTCGACCATCAGCAGCACACGGTTGTCTTCGATGCCGCGGATATTGATGCTGCCGGCGCCAAAGCGGCGACGGTCGCGGGGCACGTCGATATCAGGCTCATCGGCGAACAGGGCGGCCTCGTCAACGGGCTGGGCGCGTTCGATCCGGCTGGCGTCGATGGCGGTGATGGTGGAGGCAACGGCGTCGGCGCGCTCCTCGGTGCGCGTGGCGGTGACCACCACCTCGCTTAAGTGGCGGGCCGGGTCGGCGGCCGGCTCGGCAGCCAGGGCAGGGCCACCAAGGGCGGCGCAGACGGCGGCGATGGGCGCGACTCGGATAGGGGCAGAGGCGCGCAAGCGCGCCAGACAGCGGCGTTTCATGGATTTTCCCTAAAGAAAGCGAAACGCTGGCTGGCTAGTGCGAAAACTGTGGCTCGCTCGCGTGGTCAGGCGTGGCTCGGCGAACCCGGTCACGCATTATTGAGAATGCGAATTATTATCAATAAGTAACCATTTGTAAAGCATGGATCACCACAATCCATGCTCCTGCGCACGAAGCGCCGCGAGTCGTGGCAATGCCGCAACGAAGCCGAAACAAAAAGGGCGGTGCCGACCGATACGGCACCGCCCCCGAGGCGTCGCGATTGGCTACGGCAGCACGCTCAGTGCGCGGCCTCCCCGCCCACCAAGGCCGGCAGGCGATTGCCTTCGTCGTCGATCTGCAGCGGGCCGGTGCCCGAGAACCGATCGAGCGCCAGATAGATCACCGGCGTGATGAACAGCGTGATCACCTGCGAGAACAGCAGGCCGCCCACCACCGCCAGGCCCAGCGGCTGGCGCAGCTCGGCGCCCGCGCCCAGGCCAAGCGCCAGCGGCAGCGCGCCCATCACGGCGGCGAAGGTCGTCATCATGATCGGGCGAAAGCGCAGCAGGCAGGCCTGCCGGATCGCGCGCGCCGGGGCCATGCCCTGCTCGCGCTGCGCCGCCAGCGCGAAGTCGATCATCATGATGGCGTTCTTCTTGACGATGCCGATCAGCATCAGCACGCCGATGGTGGCGATCAGAGACAGCTCCACGTCGAAGATAAAGAGCGTCAGCAACGCGCCGACGGCCGCCGACGGCAGGCCGGCCAGGATGGTCAGCGGATGGATGTAGCTCTCGTACAGCACGCCCAGCAGCGTGTAGATCACCGCGAGCGCCGCCACCAGCAGCAGCACCTGCGTAGCCTGGGACGACTGGAACACCGCCGCATCGCCGCCCCAGCTCGTGAAGATCGAACCCGGCATGGCGATCTCTTGCTTGTAGCCATCGATCTTGGCGGAGGCCGCGCCCAGCGCCGCGCCCGGCGCGAGGTTGAACGACACCGTCACCGAGGGCAGCTGGCCCTGGTGGTTCACGGCAATCGGCCCGACCCGGCGCTCGGTAGTAGCGAAGGCGGAGATCGGCACCATCTGCCCGGTCTTGCTGCGCACGTAGATCTTGGAGAACGCGGTCTCGTCGGCACGGTCAATGTCGGCCGCCTGCAGGATCACGTAGTAGTTGTCGATCGGCGTGTAGATGGTCGACACCTGGCGCTCGCCAAAGGCGGAGTACAGCGCCTGGCGCACGTCCTGGATCTGCACGCCCAGCGCGTTGGCCTTGTCGCGGTCAATCGACAGCTGCGCTTCCAGGCCCGACTGCTGCGAATCGCTGGTGACATCGCGGAACAGCGGATCGGCGCGCATCTTGCCCATCAGCTTGTCGGAGTACTCCTGCAACTGGCCGGCCTTCACGCTTTGCAGCGTGTACTGGTAGCGGCTCTTGCTCTGGCGCCCGCCCAGGCGCAGGTTCTGCACCGGCGAGAAGTAGACCGCCAGGCCGGCGATGCCCGAGACGTCCTTGCGCAGGGACTCGACCACCTTGGCCATCTTGGGGCGCTCGCCCAGCGGCTTGAGCTCGATGAACATGCGGCCCGTGTTGATGGCGGGGGAGGGCCCACCACCGATCGAGATCACGATGCTGCGCACCGCCGGGTTCTTGCGCATGCGCTCGGCCGCATCGCGCAGGCGCTCGGCCATGGCGTCGAAGGAAATATCCTGCGGGCCTTCGGCATTGACCTGGATCTGCCCGATGTCTTCTTCCGGGAAGAAGCCCTTGGGAATCATCACGAACAGCACCGCGGTCAGCACGAAGGTCAGGCCGGCCACCGCCAGCACCGACTTGCGGTGCGCCAGGCACCAGTCAAGCCCGCGCGCATAGCGGTGGAGCGTGAATTCGAACAGGTTCTCGAACCACTGGGTGGAGCGCAGCCCGATGGTCTGCTTCTGCACGATGGCCGGCGCGTGGCCGGCATCCGCGTGGTCGCCATAGGCATGTTGCGACTCGTCGATCGGCACGTTCTCGGCCGACAGGAAGCGCGCGCACAGCATCGGGATCAGCGTGAGCGACACCAGCGCCGATACCAGGATGGCCAGCGACACCACCGCCGCGAACTCGTGGAACAGCAAGCCGATCACGCCTGGCATGAAGAAGATGGGGATGAACACCGCCACCAGCGAGATCGAGATCGAGAGGATGGTGAAACCCATCTCGCGCGAGCCGACCAGCGCGGCCTTGAGCGGCGGCACGCCCTCCTCGATATGGCGCACGATGTTTTCCAGCATCACAATGGCGTCGTCCACCACCAAACCCACGGCGAGCGTGATGGCCAGCAGCGACACATTGTCCAGGCTGTAGCCGAAGGCCTTCATCAGCGCCACCGTGCCGATCAGCGAGATGGGCAGCGACACGGTCGGAATCAGCGTGGCGGCGGCGCGGCGCAGGAACAGGAAAATCACCATCACCACCAGCCCGACGGTCAGGGCCAGCGTGAACTGCACATCGTGGATGGATTCGCGGATCGACTGCGAGCGGTCGTTGACCACCGCCACGTTGACCGAATCCGGCATCTGCTGGATCAGGCGCGGCAGCGCGTTCTTGATGGCGTCCACCACCGCCACCGTATTGGCATCCGGCTGGCGCAGCACGGCCAGCACGATCGAGCGCTCGTTGTTGAGCCAGCTGCCGGTCTTGATGGTCTCGACGCTGTCTTCCACATCGGCCACGTCAGACAGCCGCACCAGCGCGCCGCTGGGCTGGCTGGCCACGATGATGTTGCGGAACGCGTCGGCGCTGGCAAGCTGGCGGTTGGCCTGGATGGTGAGCGTCTGGCGCGCGCCGTCCAGCGTGCCGACCGGTGTATTGGCGTTGGCACGGTTCAGCGCCGTGGCCAGCTCATCCAGCGTGAGGCCGCGCGCGGCAAGCGCGTCCGGGTGGGCGCGCACGCGCACGGCGAAACGCTTTTGCCCGAATACCTGCACCTGCGCCACGCCTGGCAAGGTGGCCAGGCTAGGCGAGATCAGGTTGTCGCCGAAGGCGTTGAGCTCGGCCAGGCTCATGGCCGGCGAGTTGATCGCCAGCAGCAGCACCGGCGCATCGGCCGGGTTGACCTTGCGGTACGACGGCGGCACCGTCATCTCGATCGGTAGCGCGCGCTGCGCGCGGAACAGCGCCGCCTGCACGTCCACGGCCGCGGCGTCGATGTCGCGGTCGTTGTTGAACTCGATGGTGATGCTGGAGTTGCCGAGCGTGTTCGACGAGCTGATCACCGACACGCCGGGAATGGTGGCGAACTGCTTTTCCAGCTGGGTCGCCACCGAGGCCGCCATGGTCTCGGGGCTGGCCCCGGGCAAGGTGGCCGTGACCTGGATCACCGGCGAGTTGAACGACGGCAACGCCGCGATCGGGATGGTGGGGTAGAGCGCAATGCCGGTGACGATCACTGCCAAGCACAGCAGGATCGTCATCACCGGGCGGCGGATACAAAGCTCGGACAGGGTCATGGTGTCAGTGCCCTGGGCTCAATGCTTGGCATTGGCGTTAGCATCGGCGGCGGCAGCGCTTGCCGCGCCAGCCTTGGCCGCGGGCGTCGCTTCCCGCACCATGCTGCCGGCGCGCAGGTTCTGCGCGCCTTCCACCACCACGCGCGTGCCGGGCGGCACGCCGTCGATCACGGCGGCGCTGGCGGTGGAGACTTGCACCTTCACCGGCATCGGCTTGACGCGGTTGTCCGCCTGCACCGCGTAGACAAAGCGGCCTTCCGGCCCCGTCACCACCGCCTGCGGCGGCACCGACAGCGCGTTCTTCAAGGTCTGCACCACGGCGTCCACGTTGGCATACGTCCCGGGCCACAGGCGCTGCTCGTCGTTGTCGAACTGCGCCTTGATGCGGATGCTGCCGTACTGCGGGTCCACCGTGTTATCCACAAAGCTGATCTTGCCGGTCACAGGGGTCTTGCTGCCGTCGTTGGGCAGCGCGGTCACGGCAACAGGGCCGGCGTGCAGCGCCTCGCGCAGCGCGGCGAGCTGGCGCTCGGGCAGGGTGAAGGTGACGGCAATCGGCTGCACCTGGGCGATGGTGACCATCGGCAGGGCGCTGTTGGGCATCACCAGCGAGCCGGGGAACATATTGATCACGCCGGTGCGCCCGCCGATGGTGGCGCGGATGGCGCCGTAGCTGACCGCCACGCGGCTGGCCTCGATGGCGGCCTGGTCGGCGCGCAGGGTGGCCTCGAAGCCGTCGACCTTGGCCTGGGCCGTGTCCACCGCGCTCTTGGAGATGAAGTTGCGCTGCAGCAATTCATTGCTGCGCACCAGCGTGCGGCGGGCATCGGAAAGGTCAGCCTGGTCGCGCATCAGCTGGGCCTGGGCCTTGGCGAGGTTGGCCTCGTCCATGCGGGTGTCGAGCGTGAAGAGCAGGTCGCCCGGCTTGACCGTCTGGCCTTCCTTGATATGCACGGTGCGCACGGTGCTGGACACTTGCGGGCGGATCTCCACCGTGGCGAGCGCGCTCACTGTGCCGTTGGCCGTCACCCGCAGCGGCACGTCGCCCTGCTGCACCACCGCAGTGGCCACCACCACCACAGGCGGCGCCTTGGCCGCCGGCTTGGGCGCCGTCCAGGCACGCCAGCCGAACCATCCGCCAGCAGCCAGCGCAATCAAGACCGCGCCGAGCAACCAGGGCGACACCCCCTTGCCGGTACCCGTGGAAGGACTCCACTTAGCGTCGACGAAGCCCTTGGCCTGGTCGATCCCGTTCGTTTTCATGTGAGGACTCTCTGACAGTGCGCGCAAAATGCGCCCGCTCCCCCGTGGCCCGGCCTTCTGGGAAGCCGGTGCCGCGCCGCGGAAAACCGCTAGTAGTACAGGATCAAGGGCGTTGAAGGCCAGTACCCATGCAATCCGCGCCATTACAAACTATTACAGCGCGAAGGGATACTTGCTTGTATCGAGAGCCAAACATTATCAGAAAAGCAGGATCTGGCGGCCATTGCGTTGCCGCGCGTTGATGCTTTCTATCGACACATCGCGCGGTCCCGGCTTGATGATCACCGCGGCGCCGGCCTGGAGATCGCCGGGGGTGACTACGCTCAGGTAAATGCCGGAATAACCGCTTTGCACCATATGCTTGATCGCATGGCGGTAGCCCATCACGGCGTTGAACTTGTAGCAGGGCTGGCGCGGCGACTCCACCTGGAGCACTACGTCGCCAATGCGCAGCAGATCCCCCACCCACAGATCAGTCTCGAGCACGCCCTCCAGGGTCAGGTTTTCGCCCATGGCGCCTGGCACGAGCGGCTTCTCGGCCTCGGGCAGCCGTGCTTCCCGGCGGCGCGCGTTCCACCAGGCGTAGTGTTCGGCCGGGTAGGCGTAGACCGCCTTGTCCAGGCCACCGTGCACGCTCAGGTCGGCCTGTTCGTCACCCGCCAGCCCCAGCGGACGCACCGCCACCGACAGCGGGTGCAGCAAGGTGCTGAGCGGATGCTTGCGGATGCCGGACATCACCACCGCCTCGGTGCCCACCGCCGCCACGACGAGCGGGCCCGCCTTGCCGACGCTGATGGCGATGAGGCGCATGCCGTTGGATGTGCTCATGCCGTCTCCTTGATCCTGTGTCCTTTATCTTAGCGCCGGGATTTTCCAAACAGAGGTATCAAGCGGCTGCCACGTGTGCGGCGCCGCACGGCTGGCGGCATTGTTCGCTTTGTCTGCTTTGTCCAGTGGGTCGATGAGCCGGTTGGCTCAGGCCTGCTGCCGCGCCGTCTCGCGCAAGCACCCGCGCTGCCCCAGCACCCGAGCGCGCTGCGACACCACCAGCGCCAGCAGCATCAGCACTGCCGCACCCCAGTGCAGGGAGTCGGCGCCGGCGGTTGCGTAGATCGCCGCGCCGCCCATCGCGCCCAGGGCCTGGCCGAGGTAGATGGAAGACGAGTTGAGCGAGATCGATACCGCCGCGCGCTCCGGCGCCAGCGCTACCAGCCGCGCCTGCTGCGCGCTGTTGGTGGCAAAGCCGCCGACACCCCACAGCATGAAGATGAGCACCAGCGCCACCGGCCCCAGTGTCGCCAGCGGCCACAGCAGCATGGCCGCCAGCGAGGTCAGCATGGCGGCCTGAACGATGCGCGCGGGCGTGGCCCGATCCATGCGCGACGCCGCCAGCACATTGCCGCTGACGCCGCAGGCGCCGTAAGCCAGGAACATCAGGCTGAGCGTGCCGCCGCTGATACCATGCACGTCGCGCAGCAGCGGGGCAATATAAGTAAACAGCGTGAACATCCCGGCCGACTGGATCATGGTGGTGGCCACCACCAGCACCATCGGCGTGTGCCGCAGCACCGCACCCCAGGCCGCCCGGCCCACCGGTTCCACATACAGCCGCGCCGGCAAGGCCCGCCACACGCCCACCGACGCGCCCAGCGCCAGCAAACCCACCAGCCCCATGCTGAAGCGCCAGCCCAGCGTGCTGGCGATCCACGTCCCCATTGGCACGCCCACCACGCTGGCCACGCTCCAGCCCAGGAAAACAAAGCTGATGGCGCGCCCGCGCGTCTGCGCGTTGACTAGCAACGGCAGGGTGGCGGCGGCTTGCGGGGTGAAGATGGCCGCGCCGATCGCGCTCAGCAAGCGGATCGCCATCAGGCTGGCAAAGCTCGGCGCAAAGGCCGCGGCCAGGTGCATCGCGGCATAGACCAGCAATGAGCCCGCCAGCAGCAGCCGGCGGTCGATGCGCGAGCCGAGCGTGGCGAACAAGGGCGCGCCGACGCAGGTCGCCAGCGCAAACACGGAGATCAACTGGCCCGCGGTGCCGGCTCCAAGCTGGAAATCGCCGGCAATGTCATTGAGCATGCCGGTGACGATCATCGCGCCGGTACCGATGACAAAATTGCCAAGGCACAGCATCACGAGCCTGGGATCCATGGCGACGGGGGCGGAGAAGGAGGTGCGGAGGACGAAAAACGCGGCCAGAGGCCGCGCGCGAAGTCCGAGTGTAGCGGTTTTGCCCGGTTCGCGTTGAGCGTAGCGCACTCGCCGGCGGGGAGGCCGGCGGGGCGCTCGCCTGCGGGCTAGCGCTTAGCGCGACAGCGCCGGCGTCAGCGCCTTGGGATTGGCGATGCTGTCATGCTTGCCGCTCAGCACATCGAGTATGTTCTGGAAGGCGATGCGGAAGTACATCTCATAGCTTTCGCGTTCGACATAGCCCAGGTGCGGCGTGCAGATGCAGTTTTCCATGCGCAGCAGGGCGTGGCCCTGCAGGATGGGCTCGGACTCGAACACATCGACCGCCGCCATGCCGGGGCGGCCGCGGTTGAGCGCGGCCAGCAGGGCGTTTTCCTCGACCAGCTCGGCGCGGCTGGTGTTGACGAACAGCGCGGTGGGCTTCATGCGGGAGAAGTCGGCCAGCTTGACCAGCCCACGGGTCTCGTCACTCAGGCGCAGGTGCAGCGACAGCACGTCGCTGTCGGTAAACAATTGCTCCTGCGACCCGGCCACGGCCAAGCCGTCCGCGCGCGCGGCGTTCTGCGAGTTCTCGCGTCCCCATACCAGCACTTTCATGCCGAAGGCGCGGCCGTAGCCCGCCAGCAGCTTGCCGATCTTGCCGTAGCCCCAGATCCCGAGCGTCTGCCCGCGCAGCACCTGGCCCAGGCCGAAGTTGGGCGGCATGGTGGTGGACTTGAGCCCGGACTGCTGCCAGGCGCCATGCTTGAGGCTGGCCACATACTGGGGAATGCGGCGCTGGGCCGCCATGATCAGGGCCCAGGTGAGCTCGGCCGGGGCCACGGGCGAGCCCGCGCCTTCCAGCACCGCCACGCCGCGTTCCGTACAGGCCTCGACATCCACATGGCCGCCAACGCGCCCGGTCTGGCTGATGATCTTGAGCTTGGGGAGTTTTTCCAGCAGTTGCCGGGTGATGCGCGACCGTTCGCGGATAAGCACCACGGCTTCCACGTCGGACAGGCGTGCCGCCAGCTGGCCAACGCCCTTGACAGTGTTGTTGAACACCTTGACGTCATGGCCATCGAGCAGGCTGAAGCACGACAGCTTGCGAACGGCATCCTGATAATCGTCGAGTACGGCAATCTTCATCGGAAACTCTATTTTGGCTATCGCAAGGTGCGCACACCCACATTGCCGCGCACCCATCAACGTTATAGTTTTAGCATCTGCCGCCCGACACCGCACCGAGTGCGCAACGCGGCGGGAACAATCCCGCGCGACGCGAAAGTGAGCCGACGGACAGGCAAACGAGACAATACGGCATGGCCCGGAATCGCGCACAAACATTGCTGCGGAGCAAAAAACAGCGGCGAGCGGCGGTGGTATCCTTGCCGGTTCCGGTGCCGCCCCAGATTGTCGGTCGAGCCTTGCTCCCGTCACCCGGGCCGCGCCGGACAAAGCCTGCCCGGCCCTGCCACAGGCGAAGCGCCACTGTAGCGCAGCCGCGGGGCCTGTCGCGACCTTTTGCGCAGTTCCGGTCGCTGTGCAGTTGTAACGGGATGTGACGATCCTGGTCAGAGCCGTCCTATGCGGCCCGGTGCGGAACCAGCGGCGAATTGCCGCGGTCTGCCCAGGTCATGGGGCGCTGCCAGCCGTCTCCCGACCGCGGCAACCGGCCTGGCTTTGCAAGATTTCCTTTACGCTTTGGAGTAGCAGTATGAACCACCCCGCCATGCAGGGCACGCCCGCACTCAACGTACCGGCCTGGGTCAAGCACCAGAAGCTGGTCGCCTGGGTGGCCGAGTTCGCGGCCCTCGCCAAACCCGACAATATCTACTGGTGCGACGGCTCGCAGCAAGAGTACGACCGCCTGTGCGAGCAGATGGTCGCCGCCGGCACCATGAAGCGCCTGAACCCGGCCAAGCGCAAGAATTCGTTCCTGGCGCTGTCCGATCCGTCCGACGTGGCGCGTGTGGAAGACCGCACCTTCATCTGCTCGCAGAAGAAGGAAGACGCCGGCGCCACCAACAACTGGACCGCCCCGGCTGAAATGCGCCAGACGCTGTCCGGCCTGTTCGACGGCTGCATGCGCGGCCGCACGCTGTACGTGGTGCCGTTCTCGATGGGCCCGCTGGGCTCGCCGATCGCCCACATCGGCGTAGAGCTGTCGGATTCGCCGTACGTTGCCGTCAATATGCGCATCATGACCCGCATGGGCCGCGCCGTGTTCGACGTGCTGGGCACCGATGGCGAGTTCGTGCCGTGCGTGCACACCGTGGGCAAGCCGCTGGCTGCCGGCGAGAAAGATGTGGCCTGGCCGTGCAACCCGACCAAGTACATCGTCCATTTCCCGGAAACGCGCGAAATCTGGTCGTATGGCTCGGGCTACGGCGGCAACGCCCTGCTGGGCAAGAAGTGCTTCGCACTGCGCATTGCCTCCACCATGGGCCGCGACGAGGGCTGGCTGGCCGAGCACATGCTGATCCTGGGCGTGACCTCGCCGGAAGGCAAGAAATACCACGTGGCCGCCGCGTTCCCGTCGGCTTGCGGCAAGACCAACTTCGCCATGCTGATCCCGCCCAAGGGCTTCGAAGGCTGGAAGGTCACCACCATCGGCGACGACATCGCCTGGATCAAGCCGGGCCAGGACGGCCGCCTGTACGCCATCAACCCGGAAGCCGGCTACTTCGGCGTGGCCCCGGGCACCAGCGAGAAGACCAACTTCAACGCGATGGCTACCCTGAAGGAAAACGTCATCTTCACCAACGTGGCGCTGACCGATGACGGCGACGTGTGGTGGGAAGGCATGAGCAAGGAAGCCCCGGCGCACCTGATCGACTGGCAGGGCAAGGACTGGACCCCGGCCATCGCCAAGGAAACCGGCGCCAAGGCTGCCCACCCGAACGCCCGCTTCACCGCCCCGGCAGTGCAGTGCCCGTCGATCGACGATAACTGGGACAACCCGGCTGGCGTCGCCATCGATGCGTTCATCTTCGGCGGCCGCCGCTCCACCACCGTGCCGCTGGTGACCGAGGCGCGCAACTGGACCGAAGGCGTCTACATGGCCGCCACCATGGGCTCGGAAACCACCGCCGCCGCTGCTGGCCAGCAAGGCGTGGTGCGCCGCGACCCGTTCGCCATGCTGCCGTTCTGCGGCTACAACATGAGCGACTACTTCGGCCACTGGCTGGCGCTGGGCAAGAAGCTGGAAGCGTCCGGCGCCAAGCTGCCGGGCATCTACTGCGTCAACTGGTTCCGCAAGGATGAGGCCGGCAACTTCGTGTGGCCGGGCTTTGGCGAGAACATGCGCGTGCTGTCGTGGATGATCGACCGCGTCGAAGGCCGAGGCAAGGGCACCGACCACGTGTTCGGCACCTCGCCCAGCTTCGAGGACCTGAACTGGGAAGGCCTGGATTTCACCAAACAGCAGTTCGAGCAGGTCACCTCGATCGACCACGCCGCCTGGCAGAAGGAACTGGAGCTACATGAGGAGCTGTTCACGCAACTCAAGCACAACCTGCCGCAAGCCCTGGTGGATGCCAAGGCCGCGCTGGCCAAGCGTCTGGCTGCCTAAATAACAGGCACATCCACCGAAGCCGTCGAACAGGCCAAAGCCAGGCGCCACGACGACGGCTGTCGCTCCCTCTCCCCTCAGGGGGAGAGGGCCGGGGAGAGGGGTGGCTTAGCTAGGAGCCACTTGAAGCGAAGCCCGTGGTGTTCTCCAGCACGCAGGCATGACGAGCGCCCGCCCTCTCCCCCAGCCCCTCTCCCGCGCGCGGGAGAGGGGCGCGCGACAACGCAGATCCAGCTTCGTCAGCAAGCGCTAAAGCCCACTCCGTCAACTGGAGTGGGCTTTTTTCATTGGGAGCCGGTCGGGCCACCCTCCGTGCTCCCTTGCTCCACGGCGAACTTCACCAGCTCCGCGCGGCCTTCGATGCCCAGCTTGCGCCGCAGGTTGAGCCGGTGGGTCTCGATGGTGCGTACCGACACGCCCAGCGCGGCGGCAATGTCCTTGTTGGCCTGGCCGCGGCCGATGCAGTTGAAGATGTCGCGCTCGCGCGGGGTAAGCGCATCGAGCGGCCCGGCGGCCGGGGTTTGCTCGGCCATGCTGCGGGCAATGCGGGCGCTGTAGAAGACGCGGCCGGCCAGCACCGCGGCAATCGCGGCCATTAGCTCGTCGGCGGGTGCATCCTTGAGCACATAGCCGCGCGCGCCGGCTCGGATCGCCTGGCGCACGTATTCGAGGTTGTCGTGCATCGACACGATCAGCACGGCCAGCTCCGGATAGTCCTCATGCAGCGCGGCGGCCAGCGCGATGCCGCCCATGCCTCGCATGCCGATATCGGTGATGACCAGTTCAGGCATGTGCTCGGCGCTGGCCCGCGCCAGCCAGGCCAGCGCCGCCTCGCCGTCGTCGGCCTCGCCCACCACCGTGAGCTCGGGTTGCAGGCTAAGGCGCATGCGCATGCCGTCGCGCACCAGCGCGTGGTCGTCGATCAACAGGACGCGGGCGGGGGCGGGGGTCATGAGCGGGGGTTTCCTTGTGAATCTGGCGAATCCGGCGAATCCGGCGAATCCGGGTTGTGGCGTGTGGCCGACTGCGCCGGCACCACCGGCACCACCGGCACCGCCGCGCTCAGCCGGGTCGAGCCCGGGCCGGAGACGATATCGAACTCGCCGCCCAGCGCGGCGATGCGCTCGCGCAGGTTGCGCAGGCCGATGCCGCGCTTCGGATCGAGCTGCATGCGCGCCACGTCGAAGCCGGCGCCGTCATCCTGCACGGTCAGCCGGGTAGCGTTGGCATCGAACGCCAGCCCCAGCGTGACATGGCGCGCATGCGCATGCCGCTCCACATTGGTCAGCGCTTCCTGGGCGATGCGATAGAGGGCTGTGGCCTGCTCGTCAGCGAGTTCGCGCGGCTTGCCCGTGTGCGACACGGAAATCTGCAGCCCGCTGCCTTCCTGCATCTCGCGTGCCAGGTGCTCCAGCGCGGCGAACAGGCCAAGGTCATCAAGCAGGGCAGGCCGCAGGTTGCGCGCCACCCGGCGCACCTCATTGAAGACCGTATCCAGGCGGACCAGCGCCGTGCCAAGCACGGGCGCCACCGACTGGCCCTGGTCCGGGGCCATGCGCAGGCGGTTGGCGGCCGTCTCCAGCAGCAGCTTGACCGACACCAGCAACTGGCTGATGCCATCGTGCAACTCGCGCGACAGCCGCGCGCGTTCCTCTTCCTGCGACTGCACCACGCGCTGCGCCAGCTGCCGCAGCTTGGCGTCGGCCTCGCGGTGCTCGCTCACATTGAGCGCCAGGCCGCTGGCGGCCACCAGCAGGATGCTGATCGCAGCAATCACGCCGATCCACGCCATGGTCTCGCGAATATCGGTCTCCGCCCGCGCATCGAGCTGGCGCAGGGTGCGCTCCACGTCGTCGAGATAGATGCCGGTGCCCAGCATCCAGTTCCACGCCGGCACGGCGACCACGTAACCCAGCTTGGGGGCCAGTTGCTGCGAGGAGGGTTTTCTCCACATATAGCGCACCGACCCACCGCCGGAGCGGGCCGCGGCGATCAGCTTCTGGATGGTGAGCGCGCCCTGCGGGTCCCGCAGGCTCCATAAATCCTGTCCGACCAGCTCGGGCTGGCGCGGGTGCATCAGATTGCGGCCTTGCAGGTCATAGAGGAAAAAATAGCCGTCGGGGCCGTAGTCCAGGCGCGCCAGGGCCTGCATGGCGGCGTCACGGGTGGCCGCATCGTTGTGGCCCGAGCGCACCATCGGCGCGATCGCGCTTTGCGCCAGTTCTACGTAGTGACGCAACTCGGCTTCCTTGCTCTGCAGGTAGGCCGCCTCGACCAGGGCGCGCTCGTGGCTTGCCAGCTGGGTGGCTTGGTAGCGCACGGCCAGCGCGATGCCGAACATGGCCACGGCGAGCGGCGCGACGGCCAATAACAGGATTTTCTGACGGAGTTTCATCGGGACCGGGGTAAACACGGATGACGCGCAAGCGGCATGCGAGCGTCGATCTACGTAGTAACACGCAGCATCGCTGCGTAGTTCCGCGCTTGTGCCGCCAGGGACGGGTGTCAATACTACACGCCAGACGCACGCGCGCCGCTCAAGCGGCGTAATGCACGCGTCCTGCGCAGTGGGTGCGGCTAGCGTCTATGCTGTTTGCATCGCCCGCCTGCGACGACCAGATCCGGATCTTGCGAGACATACCGGGCGCCGACGGAGACATGGCAGGGACCATCCCGCCACCCCCCCTCCGCCCGCCGCCACCAGGGGACGCCGCCCAGGCGCCCCCCTTGCTTCCGGCACCTGCCGCCGCCGGCATTCCTAAAAATGGTCTGAGGAGACCCTCATCATGAATCGCATCGGGCAACACCTGGTGTGGCTGGCCGTCGCCATCCTTGGCGCCTTCGCCTTTGCCACCGTTGCACTGTCTCGCGGCGAAGCCGTCAGTGCCTTGTGGATCGTGGTCGCCGCGATCTGTATCTATCTGATCGCCTACCGCTACTACAGCAAGTTCATCGCCGAGAAGGTGATGCAGCTCGACCCCAAGCGCATGACGCCGGCCTGGCGCCATAACGACGGGCTGGACTACGTGCCGACCAACAAGGCCGTGCTGTTCGGCCACCACTTCGCCGCCATTGCCGGCGCCGGCCCGCTGGTGGGTCCCGTGCTGGCCGCGCAGATGGGCTATATGCCCGGCATGCTGTGGATCCTGGCGGGCGTGGTGTTTGCCGGGGCAGTGCAGGACTTCATGGTGCTGTTCATCTCCACGCGCCGCGACGGCCGCTCGCTGGGCGACCTGATCAAGTCCGAGATGGGCACGGTGCCAGGCATGATCGCGTTGTTCGGCTGCTTCATGATCATGATCATCATCCTGGCGGTGCTGGCACTGATCGTGGTGAAGGCGCTGGCGGATTCGCCCTGGGGCACGTTCACGGTGGGGGTGACGATTCCTATCGCCCTCTTCATGGGCATCTACACGCGCTATATCCGCCCGGGCCGCATCGGCGAGGTGTCGGTGATCGGCTTCGTGCTGCTGATGCTGGCCATCATCGGTGGCCAGTACGTGCATGAAAGCGCGGTGCTGGCACCGTTGTTTACGTACGACGGCAAGGCGCTGACGTGGATGCTGATCATCTACGGCTTTATCGCTGCCGTGCTGCCGGTGTGGCTGCTGCTGGCCCCGCGCGACTATCTCTCCACTTTCCTGAAGATCGGCACCATCATCGCGCTGGCCATCGGCATCCTGATCGTGGCGCCGGAGTTGAAGATGCCGGCGTTCACCCAGTTCGCCAAGGGCGGCGGCCCGGTGTGGTCGGGCAACCTGTTCCCGTTCCTCTTCATCACCATCGCCTGCGGCGCGGTGTCGGGCTTCCACGCGCTGATCTCCTCGGGCACCACGCCCAAGCTGCTTGAGAGCGAAGCGCATATGCGCTTTATCGGTTACGGCGCGATGCTGGCCGAATCGTTCGTGGCCATCATGGCGCTGGTCGCGGCCTCGGTAATCGAGCCGGGTGTGTACTTCGCCATGAACAGCCCGGCAGCCGTGATCGGCACCTCGCCGGAATCGGTGGCCCAGGTGGTGTCGGGCTGGGGCTTCGTGATCACGCCGGATGTGCTGATCCAGACTGCCAAGGACGTTGGCGAGAACTCCATCATCTCGCGCGCCGGCGGCGCACCGACGCTGGCGGTGGGGATTGCCCACATCCTGCACCAGGTGGTGGGCGGCCAGGCCATGATGGCCTTCTGGTACCACTTTGCCATCCTGTTCGAGGCGCTGTTCATCCTGACCGCGGTGGACGCGGGCACCCGCGCCGGGCGCTTCATGCTGCAGGACCTGCTGGGCAGCTTCGTGCCCTCGTTCCGCCGCACCGACTCGCTGCCGGCTAACCTGATCGCCACCGCGCTGACCGTATCGTTCTGGGGCTACTTCCTGTACCAGGGCGTGGTTGACCCGCTTGGCGGCATCAACACGCTGTGGCCGCTGTTCGGCATCTCCAACCAGATGCTGGCCGCGGTGGCGCTGGTGCTCGGTACCTGCGTGCTGGTGAAGATGAAGCGCGGGCAATACGCCTGGGTCACCCTGGTGCCCACCATCTGGCTACTGATCTGCACGCTGACCGCCGGCTGGCAAAAGCTGTTCGACGCCGATCCCAAGGTCAGCTTCCTGACCCACGCGGCCAAGTTCAGCGACGCCATCGCCCAGGGCAAGGTACTGGCCCCGGCCAAGTCGATGGAGCAGATGCACCGCATCGTCTTCAACGACTACCTGGATGCCGGGCTGTGCGCGCTGTTCATGTTCGTGGTGCTGTCGATCGTGTTCTACGGTTTCAAGACCGCGATGAAGGCCCGCGCGGAAAACCGGCCGACCGACCGCGAAACCCCGTTTGAACCGATGCCGGCTTCGGCTTCGGCACAGCATTGAGTGCGTGCGCTGGCCACCGGCCAGCGCTCACCCGATGTCGGGATTGGAATTGGATTTGGATTTGGAATTGGATTTGGAAACAGGAGATCCATCATGCTTGAGCAACTTGGAACCATGGGACGCTACCTGGGCCAGTCCCTGCGCCTGATGGTGGGTTTGCCGGATTACCAGACCTATGTGGCGCACATGGAGGCCACCCATCCCGACCGCGAGCCCATGACCTACGAGGCGTTCTTTCGCGAACGGCAGGAGGCCCGCTACGGCGGGGGGCAGGGAAAATGTTGCTGATCTGCACGTGGCACGCGGTTCGCTCAGGGGGGGGAATGCGAGTGCGCGTAGCCGCACAACAGTCCTAACCCCGTAGTAACTCCGCGCTTCACGCCGTTAAAGAACGGGCCGCCAATTCTGGCGGCCCGTTTTACGTTTCTGCAGCGGTTACAGGGCCTTACACGTGGTTACAGCAAGCTCGCGGCTACATCTCTACACTTGCGTCACAGTTGCTCAACCCAAGGAAGAAGAACATGTCTCGGCATCCCGTTCGCAGTTTCACCCTGGCCATCGCCCTGGCGGCATCCGCGCTGCCGGTGTTTGCGGGCGATATGAATAATGCCCTCGGCGGCGCACTCGGCGGTGTCGCCGGCGCGGCGGTCGGTGGCGCTCTCGGCGGCTCGACCGGTGCGGTGATCGGCGGCGCGGTTGGCGGCGGCGCAGGCGGTGCGGTCACGTCCAACCGCCGCGAGCGCACTGGCGCCATCATCGGCGGCGCGCTGGGCGGTGGCGCAGGCACGGCGGCGGGCAACGCCATGGGCGGGCGCACCGGCGGCCTGCTGGGCGCAGCGGTTGGCGGTGGTGCGGGCGCCGCGCTGGGCGGCAACGTCTCGCGCAGCAACTCCTACGCTGACGAACGCGGCCGCGGCTACCGCGACGACCGCTATTACCGCAGCGGCTATAAGCGCAAGCACGGCCGTGGTCACCACCATCACGACGACTGATCTGCCTGGCGCAGGTGGGGATCATCCCCGCCCGCCGGCAGCCGGCCTGCGATGCCGGCAACAAGAACGGGCCATGACTGGCCCGTTTTTTTATGCCGTGATTTATGTCGCTGCGGCCCGAAAACCTCGCCGGGGGTATCATGCATCACCCGACACCGACAAGCGTGTGCAACAAAGCGGTGCCCCAAAAGCAAACACGCCCGTACCGGCGTGGTACGGGCGTGTCCTCCAGTTAGTACGGAGAAGGCGCTTTCGCACCCTCCCCGTCGGCCTGTGGAGATCAGCCGAAAGGGGCGGAACCGCCATAAGACGCGGTTCCCGCCGACAGGCCGCCTGAATTACAGGGCAGCGGCGCCGTCGGTAAATACGTCGAACTTGCCGGCCTTGGCGCCGTCGGTGTACGGGTCGAACTTGCCAACGCGGGCACCGTCCGTGAACGGGTCGAACTTGCCGGCACGGGCGCCGTCGGTGAAGCTGTCGAACTTGCCAGCCTTGCCGCCGTTGCTATAGACCGAGGTCTGGGTGGCGCGGGCGCCATCGGTGTACGGGTCGAACTTGCCGGCCTTGGCAAAGGCGGGGGCGGCGGTCAGGGCGGCTGCGAGCGTGGTGGCAGCGGCGATCAGGGCGAAACGTTGGCTTTTCATGATTGAATCCTTTCCACAGGCAGGACACCTAGTCTTCTCAGCAGCCTTCGCTGCAATGCGGCATCCGATGGCTCCATATTAGGTATTTCCCTGATATGAATAAACATTGCCCCCGACAATGATTAGTTGTAGTTTTGACAATAAATAGCCCACTTTCCGTAAAAGTTCGCGGGCAAGACTGGAGACTATGTCATGGACCGGCTGCAATCGATGCGCGTCTTTTCCAAAGTGGTCGAACTGGGCAGCTTTGCTCGTGCAGCGCAACAATTGGAAATGTCCAATGCGGTAGTCACGCGCTACGTAGCCGACCTGGAGAGCCACCTTGGCACGCGGTTGCTGAACCGCACCACCCGCAGCCTGTCGCTGACTGACGCCGGGGAGACCTACCTGCAGCGTTGCCAGCAGATCCTGGAAGATGTGGAGGAGGCCGAATCGGTAGTGACGGCGCGCAGCCAGTCGCTCTCGGGCACACTGCGGCTGGTGGCGCCGGTGATGTTCGGCCTGCACCTGCTGCCCGCCACGCTGGCACGTTTCCAGGCCCTGTATCCCGAGGTGGTGTTCGACGTGCTGTTATCGGACCGTATCGTCGATATCGTCGAAGAGGGGCGCGACGTAGGCGTGGTGTTGTCCGACCTGGGGCTGGGCTCGCACCTGGTGGCGCGCCCGCTGATCTCGGCAGAGATCATCCTGTGCGCCTCGCCAGGCTACCTGCGCCAGCACCCGCCGCTGCGCCAAGCGCACGAACTGACCAACCACCGCTGCATCGCGATGCGCATCCCCACCGCTGAGCATGAATGGACGCTGTCGGGCCCGGAGGGCGAGGTAACGGTGCCGATCCGCCCGGGCCTGCTGTGCAGCAATGCCGAGTTGGCGCACCAGGCGGCGCTGGCCGACATGGGTGTGGCGATGCTGTCTGCCTATCTGGCGCGGCCGAATATTGAAGCGGGGCGGTTGACGCACATCCTCCAGCAATACCGACTGCCGAAGCGCGATGTCAGCGTGGTCTATCCCAGCCGCAAGTTCCTGCCGACCAAGGTCCGCGCCTTTATCGATTTCCTGCTCGAAGAGGGCAAGATCCGCAACGACAACCAATAAGGGGAACGCAGGATCGAGGGCTACTAAAGGGGGAAGGGAAGCGCGGAGCCGGCGTCCTGCCGGCTCCGCGAGCAACTCACTCTTCCTCGGCGTCGGCCGTGGCTTCGTCGTCGGCGCGGGACTTGCCGGTAGCGCGCTTGGCTGCTGGCGTCTTGGCCGCGGCTTTCTTCGCTGCGGGGGCCTTCTTGGCGGCGGGAGCTTTCTTGGCCGCCACCTTCTTGGCCGGCGCCTTGGCCTTGCTCACCGTTTCGCCAGCCTGATCCTCGTCGCCAGCCTTGGCGGACGCGGTCTTGGCCGCGGCGCCCTTGGCCGCCGTCTTGGCGCCCGCCTTGGGCTCGCGTGCCTCGAACTCGAAGCCGATCTTGCCGTCCGGCTGCTTGGCCAGGAAGGCCTTGAAGTTGCGCCCGGTGCGCGATGACTTGAAGCCGGTCAGCAGATCCGTACGGCCCGCGCCCAGCAGCTTGCCGATCTGCTCGCGCGAGATCTCCTGCTGCAGGATGATCTTGCCCGTGGTGAAGTCACAGCTCTTGGGCACGGCCACGCTGTTCTCGCACACGTACTTCATGCCGTGCTCGTAGACCGAGCCACCGCACTTCGGACAAGCGCCAACCGCTTCCTGGCCGCTGAAGTCGACCGGCTCGCCGTCGTTGTCGTCGTCATTCTGGCCGAAGTCGAATTCCATCTTGTAGTGGCCTTCGTCGTCCTTGCCCAGCTTCAGGATGGCGGCAAACGGCCGGCCCATCTTGCTGCGGAAACCCTGCAGCGGACCAATTTCCTTCTTCAGCAGCAGTTCTTCGACTTCGTCGATCTCGAACTGGCGCCCACCCGGGATCTTGCTGATCGAGAACTCGCACGCGGTGCAGGCAAAGCGGCGGTAGTTCTCCTTGACCTGGCTGCCGCACTGCGGGCACGGCGTGGCCAGCGTGGCGTAGTCGCCCGGGATGGTGTCGCTGTCGTATTCCTTGGCGCGCTTGACGATCTGCTGCGTCATCTGCGCGATCTCGCGCATGAACTCGTCGCGCTTCAGGCCACCGCGCTCGATCTGCGACAGCTTGTGCTCCCATTCGCCGGTCAGCTCGGCCTGGGTCAGTTCCTGCACGCCCAGGCCGCGCAGCAGCGTCATCAGCTGGAAAGCCTTGGCGGTGGGAATCAGCTCACGGCCTTCGCGCACCAGGTATTTCTCGGCGAGCAGCCCTTCGATGATGGCCGCGCGCGTGGCTGGCGTGCCCAGGCCCTTGCCGGCCATGGCCTCGCGCAGCGCGTCGTCGTCCACCAGCTTGCCGGCGCCTTCCATGGCGGACAGCAATGTGGCTTCGTTGTAGCGTGCGGGCGGCTTGGTGGTCAGCATCACGCCGTCGACCTTGTCGACCTTGACGCGCTCGTCCTTGGCCACCGCCACCAGGTTGGCATCGTCGCCCTGGGCTTCACGCCCGTAGACCACCAGCCAGCCGGGATTGACCAGGACCTTGCCTTCGGTCTTGAAATGATGGCCCGCCACCTCGGTGACACGAGTGGTGACCTGGAACTCGGCCGCCGGGAAGAACACCGCCAGGAAGCGGCGCACCACCAGGTCATACAGCTTCTGCTCGGGCTCCGAGAGGTTCTTCGGGGCTTGCAGCGTCGGGATGATAGCGAAGTGATCGCTGATCTTGCTGTTGTCGAAGATCTTCTTGTTGGGCTTGATCCACCCGCTGGCCAGCACCTTCTTGGCATGCGGCAGGTAGTTGGGCGAGCTCTCGGCCAGCATGTCCATGGTCTGCTTGACCGTGTCCATGTAGTCCTCGGGCAGCGCGCGCGCGTCGGTACGCGGGTAAGTCAGCACCTTGTGCTTTTCGTACAGCGCCTGGGCCAGGCCGAGGGTGTTCTTGGCCGAGAAGCCGAAGCGCGAGTTGGCCTCGCGCTGCAGCGTGGTCAGGTCGAACAGCGCCGGCGACTGCTGCGTGGACGGCTTGGACTCTTCGGTGACGGTGCCGGTCTTGTCACGGCAGGCCGCCACGATGCTCTTGGCCTCGGCCTCGCTCCACAGGCGCGACTCGCGCGTCTCGGGATCGAACTCGCTCTTCTTGAACTTGGGGTCGAACCAGCGGCCTTCGTAAAGGCCGGCGGCGGCGATGAACTCGGCGCGCACTTCCCAGTAGTCGCGCGGGACGAACTTCTTGATCTTCTCTTCGCGCTCTACGACGATCGACAGCGTGGGGGTCTGCACCCGGCCAACCGTGGTCAGGAAGAAGCCGCCGCCCTTGCTGTTGAACGCGGTCATGGCGCGCGTGCCGTTGATGCCCACCAGCCAGTCGGCTTCCGAGCGGCAGCGCGCGGCGTCCGCCAGCGGCAGCATGTCGGCATCGTCGCGCAGGCGGGCAAAGCCGTCGCGGATCGCCTGCGGCGTCATCGACTGCAGCCACAGGCGCTGCACCGGTTGCTTGGCCTTGGCATGCTGCTGGATCAGGCGGAAGATCAGTTCCCCTTCGCGCCCCGCGTCGCAGGCGTTCACCAGACCGGTAACGTCCTTGCGCTTGATCAGGCGGTTGAGCACCTTCAGCCGCGACTCGGTCTTGGCGATGGGGCGCAGGTCGAAGTGGGGGGGAATCACCGGCAGGTTGGCGAAGCTCCACTTGCCTCGCTTGACTTCGTATTCGTCCGGGGCGGCGATTTCAACCAGGTGGCCGACGGCCGACGAAAGAACGTAATCGTCACTTTCGAAGTATTCGTCATGCTTGGTAAAGCCCCCGAGGGCACGGGCTATATCGGCAGCAACCGATGGCTTTTCCGCGATGATGAGGGCTTTTGACATGGATCGGGTCCTTGCTGGCCGCACTCTGGCGGCCTGCGAATTGTTGCCACTAAGGGCTCTGCACTATATGTAAACAGCGAGCTTGGGGCTTTGAGGCGCCAATAATAAGCGCGGTTCCGACGGCGGTGCAAGCAAGCTGCCGTCGCCGTCGCCGTCAAACAGGCGCTGCTGGCATGTGGGCCGGCCCTGAACAGCCACCGCCCACTTCGTTTTTTGACTGCGATCCGGCGCTCATGCTCCTGGCTTGCGCCAGACGCCGATGACCGGGGTTAGTCGTCGTTAGCGTGCGGCGCCAGCCACTCCAGCACGTTCGGCACCGCTGCGCCGGCCGTTGGCACCATCGCCGCGCCGCGCGCCAGCATGCGCTCGAGCACTTCAATATGCGGCAGCAGCGTGCCGTAGAACTGCGGCGCGCCGCCCGCCGCGGGTTGCACCAGCAGCGTCGGAAAATTATCGATATCGAGATCGCCCAGCTGGTCGGCATGGGTTTCGATATCGATCCAGACGAAGCAATCGCCGGGAAACCGGACGGCAAGCGCCGCGAACGCCTCCTGGTAGGTCCCGCAGGTGCCGCACCAGGCTGCGCACAGGCAGGCTACCAGGCGGCCTTGCGGACGCGCTGCCAACACCTGGGCGATTGCGCCCGAGTCCTGCTCCGGAAAGTAAACGGTCATGATGGGGGAAACATGAGCCTTTTCAGGCACGGGAAATCGTTTGATTGTAGCGGTCGCCAGGAAATCCGTATTTCGGCCGGCGGTACCAGGGTCGCTCACTAGCTTACCCGGCGATAGACATTGCCCGGCAGCCGCTCCACCGAGCCCGCCAGTTCCAATGTCAGCAGGCTGGCCACCACTTGCTCGGGCGGCAGGGCAGTGCGCGCACACAGCGCGTCCAGCGTGACGGGGTCGTGGGTGAGCGTCAGGCCCAGGACATCGTCCAGCGCCGGCATGGGCGCAGGCGCCACCGGCCGGGCGGCATCCCCGGCCATGCCGAGTTCCTCGAGCACATCCTGCGCGGTTTCCACCAGCTTGGCGCCCTGGCGGATCAGCAGGTGGCAACCCTTGGACAGCGGCGCATGGATCGAGCCGGGAATGGCATAGACCTCCCGTCCCATCTCGGCTGCCAGCCGCGCGGTAATGAGCGACCCCGATCGCGCCGCCGCCTCCACCACCAGCACGCCGCGCGCGAGCGCCGCGATGATGCGGTTGCGCTGGGGAAAGTGGTGGCTGCGCCCGGGCATGCCAAGCGCAAACTCGCTGACGATGGCGCCATGGGCCGCGATGCGGTGGGCCAGGTCGCGATGGCGAGCGGGGTAGACCAGGTCGGCACCGGTGCCGATCACCGCCACGGTGCCGCCAGCACCTTCCAGAGCACCTTCCAGAGCGCCTTCCAGTGCCCCCTCGTGCGCTGCGCCATCGATGCCCAGCGCAAGCCCCGACACCACCGTCAGCCCGGCGCCGGACAACACGCGGGCAAAGCGTCGCGCATCCTCCGTGCCCTGCACGGTGGCGCTGCGCGCACCGACCATGGCAATGGCCGGGCCGCCAAGCGCGCCCAGCTGGCCTTTGACGTACAGCACCAGCGGCGGGTCGGACAGATCCAGCAAGGCACGGGGATAGGCGGCATCGGCCAGCGTCACCACATGGTTGCCCGGCTCGGCGGCCCAGGCCACGGTGCGCTCGACCAGCGCCATGGTGACAGCATCGGGCGGTGCCAACAGCGCCCGGGCTTGCTTCTCGGGGATGACCGCCGCCAGTGCGCTGACGGTCTGCGCCAGCAGCTGGTGCGGCAGCCCGAAGGTGGCCAGCAACTGGCGCAAGGCTCCTGTGCCCAGGCCACGGGCACCGGTCAGCCGCAGCCACGCCTCGATATCGGCAGCGCTGCGGGTGGTGGGCACCGGCGCCGGGTTGGCGCCGGTTGCTGCCAGCCCGGTCAACGCGGCGAAGTCACGCGGTCGCCCACCTCGATCGCGTTCGAGGCATCGGTGACCAGGGCATAGGCCACGCCGGGAAACACGCGGAACACGAAGGCCAGGCCATAGCGCTCGTCGGGCAACTGGATGGCGCGGTTGCCATCCGTGCGATCGCGCACCACCTGGCCGGCGCGGGACAGCGCGAGCACATGGCCGGGCTCGAGGCCCGCGGCGGTGCCGATATTGAGCACGACCACCTGCTTGGCGCCGCCGAACTGCACGCCGCCGTAGACCGCCGCGATGCGGCCATCGAGCATGACATCCGGCGCGCGGGGCACATAGCGCACCGGCTCGCGCGCCGGCTGGGGCATCAGCAAGGTGCCAGAGCCCATTTCCTGCTGGGCCGCCGTGACCTTGACGGTAGTTACCGCGTCGAAGCCTTCCGGCGGGCGCGACACACGGACATTGCCCTGGTACTCGGCTTCATAGCCCAGCACGCGCCCGGTAACCGGGTCCTTGACCGGCTTGACCGGCTTGAAGGCCTGCCAGTCGCTGCCGACCACCGCCTCGGGCGGGGAAATGCCGCGCGCATAGGCTGTGTCGCCCATGCCCAGGTAGACCCGCGACTCGGGCAGGGCGATGATGCGCGCCGAGGTCTCCAGCGTGCCCTGGTCCACCACCAGCGGGCGGATCAGGAACGGCTCGATGTCCTTGGCGGGAATGCTGGCGATGGCGCCATCGGGCCCGCCTTCGCTGCGCACGCTTGGCGTGAGCCGCACCGTGCCGCCAGCATCGGGGCTGGTGGAAAGCCAGGCGCGGCCGTCGCGCTGAATCAGGTACAGGACCTGGCCGGGATAGATCAGGTGTGGATTGCGGATCTGCTGCTGGTTCATCCCCCACAGCTCGGGCCAGCGCCAGGGCTGGCGCAGGAAGCGCCCGGAGATCCCCCAAAGCGTGTCACCCCCTCGCACGACATACTGCTGGGGCGCGTCCGAAGCCAGGTCAGCAGCGGCAATGCCTTGCTGCGCGGTAACGGCGGCCTGGGCCCGCTGGGCCGGGGTGACGGTAAGATCGGCGGCATGTACTGGCGCCCCTGTGACGGCAGTGATTCCGGCCGCACACAACATCCAACGGGCAAACGCGTACGGCCTGCGGCCCGGCGCCGCCTGGTGTTCTTTGGTAAGATCGCGCATTTTCTCGAACCGGCTGGCAGAACAGCCGGATTGACCCTGGAGAGCGTGCCTGTTGCGGCGCGCCTTGAATTTTTGTACTTGCGCCCCGATTCTGCATGTAAACACCCGTAGCCGCAACGCGCGGGTCACATGTGTGAGCGGCAGGCGTTGCGCCCCAGCATCATGGCTAAACTCGATATCCTGACCTACCCCGATCCCCGCCTGCATACCGTGGCAAAACCGGTTGCCGTGGTGGACGACCGCATTCGCAAGCTGGTAGAGGACATGGCCGAGACCATGTACGAAGCCCCCGGCATCGGACTGGCCGCGACCCAGGTGGACGTGCACGAACAGGTGGTGGTGATCGATATCTCCGAGACCCGTGACGCACTGCAGGTCTTCATCAACCCGGAGATCGTCTGGTCCAGCGACACCCGCAAGGTGGCGGAAGAGGGCTGCCTGTCGGTGCCCGAGGTCTACGACCGGGTCGAGCGCCCGGACCATGTGCGCGTGCGTGCCCTGAACGAGAAGGGCGAGCCCTTCGAGATCGAAGCCGACGAGCTGCTGGCCGTGTGCATCCAGCACGAGATGGACCACCTCAAGGGCAAGGTCTTCGTCGAGTACCTGTCGCCACTGAAGCTTCAGCGCATCAAGTCCAAGCTGGTCAAGCTGCACAAGCGCGAACGCACCCGCATGTAAGGCAGCCGCGGCCGGCCGCGCGCCGGCACTGGCCTGCTACCGGCCAGCTAGCGGTCTGCTATCGTATTGCCTTCCCGATGAATCAAGTTACCGGCCGCTGATGCGGCCGGTGCCGCTTTATGCCGGAGCGTGCCATGTCCCAAGCCGCAAGCCCATCCCAAGCGCTGCGCGTTGCCTTTGCCGGCACGCCCGAATTTGCCCGCGTGGCGCTCGAAGCCATCCACGCCGCCGGTTTCCCGGTGGTGGCTGTGCTCAGCCAGCCCGACCGGCCAGCCGGCCGCGGCTTGCAGCTGCAGGCCAGCCCGGTCAAGCAGTACGCGCTGGAGCAAAGCCTGGGCCCGGTGCTGCAGCCACGCTCGCTGCGCCGCAACGGCAAGTATCCTGAAGAGGCCGGTGCCGCCGTGGACGCGCTGGCGCAGATCGCCCCGGATGTCATGGTGGTGGCCGCCTACGGCCTGATCCTGCCGGCCGAGGTGCTGGCGTTGCCGCGCTACGGCTGCCTGAACATCCATGCCTCGCTGCTGCCGCGCTGGCGGGGCGCCGCGCCCATCCACCGCGCCATCGAGGCTGGCGACGCGCAGACCGGCATCACGCTGATGCAGATGGACGAAGGGCTGGATACGGGCGCGATGATCCAGGGCGAAACCGTGCCGATCGGCCCCGGCGACACCACCGGCACCCTGCACGATGCGCTAGCCGCGCTGGGCGGGCGCATGGTGGTGGAGGCGCTGCGCCGCCTCGCCGCGGGCCAGCCGCTCACCGGCACGCCGCAGCCGGCCGAGGGCGTGACCTATGCCGAGAAGATCGCCAAGGAAGAAGCCCCGCTGGACCTGCGCCGCCCGGCTGCGGCGCTGGCCGCCCAGGTGCGCGCCTTCAATCCGTTTCCCGGCGCCACCGTGCAGGTCGGCGAGACCGTCATCAAGTGCTGGCAGGCCCAGCCCCTGGCGTCCACGGCCAGCCACCCGCAGGCGCCGGGCACCGTGCTCGCGGCGGATGCCGATGGCGTGGTGATCGCCTGCGGCGAAGGCGCGCTGCGCGTGACCGAGTTGCAAAAGCCGGGCGGGCGCCGCGTGCCGGCCCAGCAATTCCTGCAGAGCATGCCGCTGCCGCCGGGTACCTGCTGCGCCGTGCCTGGCGGCACGGCATAATCGCCCTGCGCTAGCGGCAAAGCCACGGTGGCTGACTTGCCGCAGCGCGCTGCGCGCCCCATTTCTGTAGCTCATCCACCGGCAGCCAACCATGCTCGGCATTACTGACCTTCCCTTGTTCGTCGGCGCGGTGTTCCTGCTCAATGTGACGCCTGGCCCGGATACCGCCTATATCGTCGGGCGCAGCGTGGCGCAGGGCAGGGCGGCAGGCGTGGTCTCGGCGCTCGGGGTCAGTGCCGGATGCTGCGTGCACTCGCTGGCCATCGCCTTCGGCCTGACTGCCTTGCTGGCGGCATCGGCCACCGCCTTTACCCTGATCAAGTTTGCCGGCGCTGCCTATCTGGTGTGGCTTGGGCTGCGCCTGATCTGGCAGCGATCCGCGCCCGCCGGCGCGGACGCTGCCCCCGCTGCCCAGCCGGGCACGCGCGGCCTGCGCGCTTTGTTCATGCAGGGCTTTCTCACCAATGTGCTGAATCCAAAGGTGATCCTGTTCTTCATTTCCTTCTTCCCGCAGTTCGTGGATCGCAACGCCGAGCATCAGGCCCTGGCATTCCTGGCCCTGGGCGGCGTCATGGTGGCGATGTCGACGCTATGGAACAGCCTGGTGGCATGGATGGCGGGCACCCTGACCCGCCGCGCCAGCGAGGTGCCGCGCCTCAAGTGCTGGATGGATCGCATTGTGGGTATTGCATTCATCGGGCTGGGTGCGCGCCTGGCCTTCGCCCAACGCTAGGAACCGTTGCCGAACCTGCTGGCGCAACGAATGGCCGCCGGCACCGGCTGCCCTTTTTTTAGGCAGGTGACGGTTGAATTTCCGGGGCGGGGTACTATCTAAACAGCACCGCGTCACGCTTTCCGTAGCACGGCCAGCCCGGCCACCGGGCGCGCGCGCGAGGATGATTTTTTCGGAGATCACGACAATGTTCAACTGGGTCAAGACCTTCATGCTGATGGCCGCCATCACGGCGCTGTTCATCGTCATCGGCGGCATGATCGGCGGCCGCAGCGGCATGATGTTCGCGCTGATCATGGCGCTGGGCATGAACTTCTTCTCTTACTGGTTCTCGGACAAGATGGTCCTGCGCATGTACAACGCGCAGGAAGTCGACGCGAGCACGGCACCGCAGTTCTACGGCATGGTGCAGGAGCTGGCGCAGCGCGCCCAGCTGCCGATGCCGCGCGTGTACCTGATCAACGAGGATGCGCCCAACGCCTTTGCCACCGGCCGCGATCCGGAGCATGCCGCCGTTGCGGCCACCACGGGCATCCTGCGGGTGCTATCGGAGCGCGAGCTGCGCGGCGTGATGGCCCACGAGCTGGCTCACGTGCAGCACCGCGACATCCTGATCTCGACCATCGCCGCCACCATGGCCGGCGCCATCGCCGCGCTGGCCAACTTCGCCATGTTCTTTGGCGGGCGCGACGAGAACGGCAACCGCTCCAACCCCATTGCCAGTATCGCGGTGGCAATCCTTGCCCCGCTGGCAGCCTCGCTGATCCAGATGGCAATCTCCCGCGCCCGGGAATTCGAGGCGGATCGCGGCGGCGCCACCATCAGCGGCGACCCGCAGGCGCTGGCGATGGCGCTCGACAAGATCCATCGCTATGCGCAGGGGATTCCGTTCCCGACCGCGGAGCAGCACCCGGCCACGGCGCAGATGATGATCATGAACCCGCTCTCGGGCAGCGGCATCGCCAACCTGTTCTCGACCCACCCGGCCACCGAGGAACGGGTGGCGCGGCTGATGCAGATGGCACAGACGGGCGTCTATCCGGTGTAAGCGCGGCCCAATCGAGGCACAAGCGCGGTCCAAGCCGCCGCGCTACCCCCTCGCCGCGGCCAGCCAGGCGCAAAATCGCCGGTCCCCGCCACATACAGGGTAAACTGCCCGCCGTGCTTCCCCGGAAGCGGCGGGCAGTGTTTTTTTGGCCTCGCCCGGCCTTGCCGCCAGTCCTCGCCGCTTGCGGCTTGCCCCCTGCCACCCCGTCTTACCGTCTCACTGCCCCACTGTCATGCGCCTGCAACACGAATCCCTCGCCTTCCAGATGCTCGCCGCCGCGGCTGCCGTACGCGGCGTCAACGAAGGCAGCGCGCTGCCGCTGGCCATCGAGAACGCCGCTGCCCAGTACCGCCTGGACCGCGTGCGCGACGCCGCCACGCGTGGCGCCCTGCAGGACCTGGCCTATCGCACCATGCGCCAGTTCGGCACGGCGCGCGCGCTGGTCACCAAGCTGGTGACCCGGCCGCCCGGCGCGCTGGTGGACTCACTGCTGGCCGTGTCGCTGGCGCTGCTGGTCGAGGACGAGCAGGGGGAAGGGGGCTATACCGAGTTCACCGTGGTCGACCAGGCCGTCAGCGCGGCAGCCTCCGAGCCCAAGACCGCGCACGCACGCGGGCTGGTGAACGCCGTGCTGCGCCGTTTCCTGCGTGAACGCAAGGCACTGCTGGCCGAGGTGCGCCAGGACGACGAAGCGCGCTGGAACCTGCCCGCATGGTGGCTGGATGCGCTGCGCAAGGCGTACCCGGACCAGTGGACCGCGCTGGCCGAGAGCGCCAATGTGCGCCCGCCCATGACCCTGCGCGTCAATACGGCGCGGGTCTCGGTGCCCGACTACCTCAAGCGCGTGCTCAATGCCGGCATGGCGGGCGTGGCCATCGGCCCGCAGGCCGTGCGGCTGGTGCGCGCGTTTCCCGTGTCGCAGATCCCCGGGTTTGCCGAGGGCGATGTCTCGGTGCAGGACGCCGGCGCGCAACTGGCCGCTGCGCTTCTGGACCTGGCCGACGGCCAGCGCGTGCTCGATGCGTGCGCTGCGCCCGGCGGCAAGACCGGCCACATCCTTGAACTCGCCAACGTGGAAGTCACCGCGCTGGAGAGCGACGCGCAGCGCGCCACCCGCATCGACGAGAACCTCGCGCGCCTGGGCCAGCAAGCCACCGTGGTGGTAGGCGACGCAAGCCGCCCGCAGGACTGGTGGGACAACCGCCAGTACGACCGCATCCTGGCCGACGTACCGTGCTCGGCCTCGGGCATCGTGCGCCGCCACCCGGACATCCGCTGGCTGCGCCGCGAGGTGGATATCCCCCGGCTGGTCACCGAGCAGCGGCGCATCGTGTCACAGCTCTGGAGCCTGCTCAAGCCGGGCGGCATCCTGGTCTATGTCACCTGTTCTATTTTTCCAACGGAGAACGAAGAGCAGGCGCGCTGGTTTGGTGCACAGCTACCAGATGCGATACGATTGCAAGCGCCCGGCCAGATGCTGCCGGGCAGCAAGGATCAGTTGGCCGGTGGCGGAAATGGCAGCCAGGAAGGCCTGCCCACCGATCACGATGGCTTCTTCTACGCCCGTTTCCAGAAACGACCCTGACCGATCCCAATCGATCCCAATGCCGAACCCGCTTCGCTTGTTCGTCCTTCGCGTCCCAGACGACAGTGCGTGCGTGTCCCTTGCTGCAGCCCGGGCAGCTGGTTCAGTAGCCGGCGCCGGCCCGCTATGCGGCGCGCGCGCGCGGCTGGCGTCGTGGTGGCTCGCGGCGACGATCATGCTCGGTATCCTGATGACGCTGGTCGCGCTGCCGGGCACGGCGCGCGCCGACGGCATTGAAGTCAACGAGGCCCGCATCGAGTACCAGGATGGCGGCTTCGATCTGGCCGCGAGTTTCGATTTCGATCTGCCGCCGCCGCTTGAAGACGCGCTCAACAAAGGCATCTCGCTGTATTTCGTCGTCGATTTCCAGCTTTCCCGCCCACGCTGGTACTGGTTCGATGAAAAACCCGTCAATGCCAGCCGCAGCGTGCGGCTGTCCTACCATCCGCTCACGCGCCAGTACCGCGTGTCCACCGGCGGCCTGCAATTGCCGTTCATGCGCCTGAAGGGCGCGCTGCAGTTCATCCAGCGCGTGCGTGGCTGGCGCGTGTTCGAGCGCAGCATGGTCAAGCCGGGCGAGACCTACCAGGCCGAAGCGCGCATGCGCCTGGACCTGACGCAACTGCCCAAGCCGTTCCAGATCAACGCCGTCAACACCCGCGAGTGGAACCTGGCATCGGAATGGCGGCGCTTCAGCTTCACCGTGCCGAGCGAATTCCCGCCGCCGCCCGCGCCCACACCACCGCCGCAACTGGTGCCCGTGCCGACACCGGCGCCGGCGTCTGCCGCGTCCGCCGCGGTGGCCGGGGAAACGCGTGCGGTGCCGTTCGCGCAGACCGTATCGACCGTGCTCTCTCCCACCACCCTGGTGCAGCCGGCCGCGGGCCAGCCATGAGCGCCCCCCCCAGCCTGTGGGACAGCCGGTTCCGGCGCGTGCTTTACCGCGTCGTGGCGGGGATCATCGTGTTCCTGGCGCTGGTGCTGGTGGCACTGCTCGCCGGCGCCTCGGCCAATACCGAATTCTTCGATCGGTACTTCACGCTGCTGTTCAAGATCAACCTGGTGATCGGCATCCTGCTGGTGCTGATCATCGGCGCGCTGGCGCTGACCCTGTGGCTGCGCTACCGCCGCGGCAAGTTCGGCACGCGGCTGATGACCAAGCTCGCCGTGTTCTTTGGCGTGGTGGGCGTGCTGCCCGGCGTGCTGATCTACCTGGTGTCGCTGCAGTTCGTCTCGCGCAGCATCGAGTCCTGGTTCGACGTTCGCGTCGAGACCGCGCTCGAGGCCGGCCTCAACCTTGGCCGCTCCACCATCGACAGCTCGTTGTCGGACCTGCAAGGCAAGGCGCGGCTGATGGCCGACCAGCTCACCAGCTCGCCCAACGTTGCCACCTCGCTGCAGCTCAACCGGCTGCGCGAGCAATACGGCGTGCAGGAAGCCGCCATCTTTACCGGCAGCGGCCGCGTGATCGCCACGGCGTCGAGCAACTATGCGTCGCTGGTGCCGGACCTGCCCTCTGGCGTGCTGGCCGAGCAGGCCCGGCTGGCCGGCGGCTATGCCGCGGTGGAAGGGGGCACCGATCCATCGGTCGATAGCCATCACCAGCCCGAGCGTACCGATGGCGCCCACCTGTACCGGCTGCGCGTCATCGTGCCGCTGGGCCCAGCGCCCACCGCGCAAACCGAAGCACCCCCAACCGCGGATAGCGCCAGCCGGCCCGCGGGCAAGCCGGCCCTCAATGCTGCCGGCCGCTGGGCCGGGTCGGGGCTGTCGGTCGAGCGCCGACCCGAGGACGCCGCATCGTCCGGGTTCGGGCTGGTGGGCGACACGGTGCGCGAGGAGCGCTACCTGCAGGTCGTGCATCCGGTGCCGGCAGCGTTGGCGCGCAATGCCGACGAAGTCCAGCGCGCCTACCAGGAGTACCAGGAAAAGGCGCTCGGCCGCACCGGCCTGCGCAAGATGTATATCGGCACGCTGACGCTCACGCTGTTCCTCGCGGTGTTCA
The DNA here is from genome assembly GCF_058794615.1 of Cupriavidus sp. GW823-FHT07A04. Classification (NCBI taxonomy): domain Bacteria; kingdom Pseudomonadati; phylum Pseudomonadota; class Betaproteobacteria; order Burkholderiales; family Burkholderiaceae; genus Cupriavidus; species Cupriavidus sp. GW823-FHT07A04. The sequence continues at coordinate 41,047 of NZ_JBXAHA010000020.1, read as the reverse complement.
TTGCCGTGATGCTGGCGCTGTTGCTCGGCGGGCAGCTGGCGCGGCCGCTGCTGATGTTGCTGCAAGGGACCAAGGAAGTGGCCGAGGGCGACCTCTCGCCCAAGCGCGAGCTCAAGAGCCGCGACGAGCTCGGCATGCTAACGCAGCAGTTCAACATGATGACGCGCCAGCTGTCGGAAGCGCGCATCGCGGTGGAGCAGAACCGCAGCGCGCTCGAGAAATCGACGGCGTATCTCGAGAGCGTGCTGCAGAACCTCACCGCCGGCGTGTTCGTGTTCGATCGCCGCTTTGTGCTGATCACCGCCAATCCCGGGGCCGAGCGCATCTTCCGTCAGCCGTTTTCCGGCGCTCTGGGCCAGCCCATCGACAGCATCCCGGTCCTCGGCGAGTTCGGCGACATCGTGCGGCAGGCCTTCTCCGAGCAGAGCACCAGTGAAATGCTGGGCGGCGCGCAGCACTGGCAAAAGCAGATCGAGCTGCCGCAGAGCGACGAGGAACAAGCGCTTACGCTGCTGGTGCGCGGCGCGCGCCTGCCGGGCGGGCGCGGCGACGAGCGCGACGAACCCGGCTACGTGGTGGTATTCGACGACATTTCCGATGTGATTTCCGCTCAACGCTCGGTGGCGTGGGGCGAAGTGGCACGGCGCCTCGCGCATGAAATCAAGAACCCGCTGACCCCGATCCAGCTCTCGGCCGAGCGCCTGCAGATGAAGCTCTCGCCCAAACTGGAGGGCACCGACGTCGACGTGCTCAAGCGCGGCGCCACCACCATCGTCAACCAGGTGCAGGCCATGAAGCGCATGGTCGACGACTTCCGCGATTACGCCCGCACGCCGCCAGCGCTGTTGCAGTCACTACAGCTCAACGGCCTGGTCGCCGAAGTGCTGCATCTCTACGGCATCGACGACACCGGCACGTACGAGCACGCCGTGATCCATCCGTCGCTGGCGGCCTGCCTGCCCGAAATCAAGGGCGATCCGACCCAGCTGCGCCAGGTGATTCACAACCTGCTGCAAAACGCGCAGGATGCGGTGGCGGACAACCTCGGCGCGGCTAGGGCGGCGCCCCATATCGCTCTGCACACCGAGACTGTAGAATACAAAGATTCTGCCGGCGAAGACCGGCAGGCCGTCAAGCTCACCATTGCGGATAACGGTCCCGGTTTCGCTCCGCGTATCCTTAGTCGCGCGTTCGAGCCGTATGTGACCACCAAGGCCAAAGGAACAGGCCTGGGTCTTGCAATGGTGAAGAAGATCATTGACGAACACGGCGCACGCATCGAGTTGCGCAATCGCATGGAGGGCTCCGACATCATCGGGGCGCAGATCTCCATCCTGTTCGTTAAACTGGCATAGTCAATGTGCGGCCCCGAACCCGGCAAGCCGCGGTGGGGTCAAGAGGGGAAGTATGGCAACCATCCTCGTAGTCGACGACGAAATGGGTATCCGGGAGTTGCTCTCGGAAATCCTCAGCGACGAAGGCCATGTGGTCGAAGTGGCAGAAAACGCGCAGAAAGCGCGCGAGTACCGTGCCGGCAATACGCCAGACCTGGTGCTGCTTGACATCTGGATGCCCGATACCGACGGCGTCACGCTGCTCAAGGAGTGGTCGGCCCAAGGCTTGCTCTCCATGCCCGTCATCATGATGTCGGGACACGCAACCATCGATACCGCGGTGGAGGCAACCAAGATTGGCGCGCTCAATTTCCTCGAGAAGCCAATTGCCTTGCAAAAGCTGCTTTCGGCAGTCGAGCAGGGCCTGGCGCGTGGCATCGAGCGTCCGCGCTCGGGCGTGGCCGCAGGCGCGGCGCTGCCCGCGAACGGCAATGGCGAGGGCACGGCGGCGATTGCCGCGGAAAGCGCCGCCGAGACCGCCAATGGCAGCCCGCAACGCTTGCCAGAAGCCGAGATGCATTTCTCTTTCGACATGCCGCTGCGCGAAGCACGCGACCTGTTCGAGCGCGCTTACTTCGAATACCACTTGCTGCGCGAGCACGGCAGCATGACCCGCGTCGCAGAGAAAACCGGCCTCGAACGCACCCACTTGTACCGCAAGCTCAAGCAGCTTGGCGTGGAACTCGGCCGCAACAAGCCGGAACCTGCGGAACAATGATGCGGTGATGCACGCAGCTCTTGACCGGGTCGAAAAGCGCTGTTATAGTTTCGCTTCTTTGGCCCGGTAGCTCAGTCGGTAGAGCAGAGGATTGAAAATCCTTGTGTCGGCGGTTCGATTCCGTCCCAGGCCACCAGCATTACGAAAAAGCCCAAGGTCTGAAAAGGTCTTGGGCTTTTTCCATTGTGGCCATCGTTTCATCGCTGCCTTGCAGGCCTTCTTCCGGCGCGTCTCAGAGGCGCGGCCCTGGGCGCTAGACCCTCCCCCCATCCACACGCATTTGGCCACTTAGAACACGGCCTGGACGCGGCTATCGCCTCTGCTGCTGCGGCCTCGCCGCACGCGCGCAAACCCTTGCTATATCGCCTGCCACCGCCTAATGTTTAGGCACGAATTCGTCCGTCCAGTGCCATCGCGTCCGCGATTATCGGCATTGCGCCAATTACCCCCAAAATCCGCTTTTCGCATTTGATCCTGACCTCCGATTTTCGCGATGTCATGCCACCATCCATGCCATCCCGATAGCGATTCAGCCAAGCACGCCAAGCATTCGATACCACCGGTTCATTCAAAACAACCCAAGCATGCATTGACGCTGCGAGGCGAAAGACGAAACACTGCGCGCTCCCGCCCATCACTGCAAACCCGATGCACGCGCCTTCCCCCGAAACCATGGCCGACCCGGCCCACGCTGCCGAACCACACAGCGCAAGCGTACCTGCGGCTGCGAGCACGCTCTGCCAGCGCCTGGTCGCGGAAGGACTCGGCACGGCGCTGCTGGTAGCGGTGGTGGTGGGCTCGGGCATTCGTGCGCAGCAGCTGGCCGGCGGCAATGTCGCGCTGGCCTTGCTGGCGAACTCGCTGGCCACGGGCGGCGGGCTGATTGCATTGTTGCTCGCGCTGGGACCGGTCTCGGGTGGGCACTTCAACCCGGTCGTCACGCTCTGCGCGATGGTGCGCGGCGCGCTGCCGGCGCGCGATGCCTGGCGCTACGGACTGGTGCAGATGGGCGGCGCCATCGCAGGGGTCGCCTGCGCGCATGCGATGTTTGGCGAGCCGACGCTGGCCTGGTCGGCGCAAAGCCGTACCGGGCCATCGATGTGGTGGAGCGAGTTTGTTGCCACCTTTGGCCTCGTCGGCATAGCGATTGGCACCGGGCGCAGCCGGCCCGGGCTGGTGCCGTTCGCAGTGGCGGGCTATATCACTGCAGGGTACTGGTTCACGGCATCGACGTCATTCGCCAACCCGGCGCTGACCCTTGCGTGCGCGCTGACGGCAACCTTCACCGGCATTCGCGCCATCGATGTGCCGGGCTTCGTGCTAGCGCAGCTAGCGGGCGGGCTGAGCGCCGCGCTGGTCTTCCACTGGCTGCTGCGAGCACCCGCGGTGCTGCCGGGCCGCGCGCCGCTCACGCGCAAGGCGCCATGGCGAGCAGCGGCTGCAGCCGCTATCGCGCCTACCAGCGGCGATTGAGCTGTACGCCGAAGATTGAGCCCGAGGTCTGCGAAGCCCAGGTATCGGTGGGTGAGGCAAAGGCGATGCCGTCCACGTCGTTGGCCTTGCTGTAGGTGTAGAAGGCGCGCAGGTTGGCATTGCCGGCCGCCTTGCCAAGCGTGAAGGTAGGCGCCACGGTCACCGCAGTGCGCTGTCCGCTGGCGCCGAAGCCCGAAGAGATCTGGTCGTGCGCCACTTCGAAGGTCAGCTTGAACTGGTCGCTGGCGATATAGGCGGGGCGCACGCGCGTGGCCATCCATTGCAGCGTGCCCACCGGCGAGCGGTCGAACTGCATGCTGGACTCAACCGAGCCCGCCAGGCCCAGCCCCGAGCGTTGCTTCCACTCCATCGATTCGGCCACGCGTACCCGCGACAAGGCGGGCCCCATGCCGGTGTAGCCGGTCAACGCGTTACGGCTGCCCTCGCCAAACTGCATGCCGAAGCGGTTGGTGCCGGCGAGCACGCCTTGCTGCTCGTGCATGGCCGACACCCACCACGCACTGCCGGTCTGCTGGATCAGCGGCTGCGCTTCCACCCGCGTATAGCCCAGTTGCACCGAGCCTTTCTCATTGGTGGCGATGGGCGCGGTGCGCAGCGAGTGATAGCTCGGCAGGTTGGCGCCGTTCAGGTCATTGCGCGCGGTGTACTGGTAGTTGAGCGCGATGTCGCCAAAGCGGGCGTTATCCACGCCGAAACGCATCGCCGGCGATGTAGGCGGCAGCAGTCCCGACGACATCAGGAACGATGCGCTCTCGCGCCGGCCGGCCCACATCGTGGCGCCGTCCAGCACCGACAGCCCGCTGACCGAGGTATAGATCTGCGGCAGCAGGGCATAGGGATCAACCGCGGCCGGGCGGCCATTGATCGACGTGGCATCGGTCCCCTTGGCCTGCGCCACCAGCTGCACCTGCGCGCCGCCGTCGAGCGAGAACAGGGACTCCTTGACCTTGACCTCGCCGGTGCTGCGGCACGCGAGTCCGCCACCGATGCCGGTGGACAAGGTGCCGCCGCCAGCGCAGGCACGGGTGGCGGTGGTGCGATCGTCATACGCGGCGCGCCCGCTGTAGCCAAGCCGCCAGACCTGCTCGCCGGCAGGATCATCGGCGGGCAGCTGGGACACCAGCGCATAGCTTTCGCCGGCCAGCGCCGGCGTGTCGGCATCCTCGCCCTCGGCGGGCGTGGCAGCCTTCGGCATGGCGTCCGCCACGAACTCGCCAAGGCGCTTGGGAAAGAGCACCACGGGCGGGGGAGGCGCAACAACCGGCTCCGGGGGCAAAGGTGGATCGGGCGGGCCGGCGAGCTCGATACCGTTGTCATCCAGCCCGGCATTGGCCCAGGTAGCAGGCGGAGGCGGCTCAGGCAGGGCGGGGGGGGTGGCGGTGCTGGTGGCGGGCGAAGCACCATCAGCGGCGGCGGCTTTGGGCGCTTCCGGCGCGATAGCCGCGGCAGGGGCGTCGCCGGCTATCGGGGCCGCGGCCGCTTGTTCATTCGAAATCAGCGCTGCCAGCGGATCAGCCTCAGGCGGGGTCGCCGCACGCTGTGCCGCCGTGGGCGTGGCCGGCACATCGGCTGCCGCCAGGTCAGGCCCGGTCTGCGCGCACGCGTTCAATCCCCAGGCGGCCAGCACGGCAACGGCGAGGCAACGCGAGCGGAGCGCCGGCAGGCGGCCGGAGGCGGGCGAAACGGCAAACAACATAGGGCAGGACCAGTAAGGCGTGATTTTTTAACAGTCGACCGATTGGACCGCAAGCGGGGTTACAAAATCCGCGGCGGGGCGTCCTTCTCACCATATGGAATACGTCGCTTGCGGCATCTGGCACGCGATGGCGCGGTCATGCCAATGGGAGCGGAGCGGGATGACAGGACGATGTACGGCCGCCCCTAAATCTGCACTTTCCTAGCGAAAACCCGGACTTGCGCGGCCCCCCGTGGCGAAAGGGCCACCGCTATAATCATCGGGCCTGTCCGACGGGTACGGACCGGCGCCCCCGAGCCTGTTACGAAGGCATGCCAGGATACGCCACATTCCTGGCGTGTCTCCGTAACAGGCTCATTGTTGCGCGGTGGCCTTACCCTGGCTGCTTGCGCGTCTCGGTACAGAGCGCAATGCCCGCGCATGACGCGGGCGTGCCTACCCCCTGCTGCCGCACTAAAAATCTATAAAAGAGGAGAAGTCATGGAACGTCGTTCCTTTCTGTTGAAGGCATCGGCCGTGGCCGCCACGGGTGCGCTGGCCGCGTGCGGCAAGGAAGAAAAGGCCGCCGCGCCGGCCGCCGCCGGTGCCAGCGCGCCGGCCGTGATCGGCAGCAATCCGGCCGTGGAATGGCGCCTGGCTTCGAGCTTCCCCAAGTCTCTTGACACCATCTACGGTGGCGCCGAGCTGCTGTCGCAACGGGTCAAGGAACTGACCGACGGCAAATTCAACATCAAGGTCTTCGCCGCCGGCGAACTCGTGCCGGGCCTGCAGGTGCTGGACGCGGTGCAGAACAACACCGTCCAGATCGGCCACACCGCCGGCTACTACTACTTCGGCAAGAACCCGACGCTGTGCTTCGACACCACCGTCCCGTTCGGCCTGACCTCGCGCCAGCAAAACGCCTGGATGATGCAGGGCAACGGCATGAAGCTGATGCGCGAATTCTTCAAGGAATACAACGTCGTCAACTTCCTGGGCGGCAATACCAACGCGCAGATGGGCGGCTGGTTCCGCAAGGAGATCAAGACGGTTGCCGACCTGCAGGGCCTGAAGTACCGGATCGCAGGTTTCGCTGGCGTGGTGCTGTCGCGCCTGGGCGTGGTGCCGCAGCAGATCGCTGGCGGCGACATCTATCCCGCGCTGGAAAAGGGCACCATCGATGCGGCGGAATGGGTTGGCCCGTACGATGACGAGAAGCTCGGCTTCTACAAGGTCGCTCCGTACTACTACTACCCGGGCTGGTGGGAAGGCAGCGCGCAGCTATCCTTCTATTCGTCGGCAACCGAGTACGAGAAGCTGCCCGCGCTGTACAAGCGCGCGCTGGAAACGGCCACGATCGAAGTCCACACCAACATGATGGCCAAGTACGACGCGGTCAATCCGCAAGCGCTGGCCCGCCTGCTGGAAAACGGCGTGAAGCTGCGTCCGTTCTCCAAGGAAATCATGGAGGCCTGCTTCAAGGCCACCCAGGACGCCTACGCCGAGGAAACCGCCAAGAACCCGTCGTTCAAGAAGATCTACGACGACTGGCGCGTCTTCCGCAACAACGAAGCAGCGTGGTTCAACGTGGCCGAGCAAGCATTTTCGCAGTTCAGCTTCGCGCGCAAGCTGTAAGCGTGCTGCCGCCATCCATGCGAGGTGGCGCAAGCCAGCCAAAAGCCCGTGCCCGGCACGGGCTTTTTTACGCCGGTAGAATCCCCCGATTCCTTGGGACTCTTCATGCAAACCGGCATCTTCTACGCGTTGCTCGCCTACATCATCTGGGGCTTGCTGCCGCTCTATATCAAATCCCTCCACGGCATCGCGCCTATGGAGATCCTGCTGCACCGCATGGTGTGGTCGCTGGTGTTCCTGGGGCTGGTGCTGACCTGGCGGCGCCACTGGGGCTGGCTGCGCGGCGTCTGGACCAATCCGCGCCTGCTGGCCGGCTTCGTCGCCAGTGCGCTGCTGCTGAGCGGAAACTGGTTTCTCTACATCTGGTCGGTATCGAACGGCCGGGTGGTCGACGCCAGCCTGGGCTACTTCATCAACCCGCTGTTCAATGTACTGCTGGGCGTGCTGTTCCTGCACGAGCGGCTGCGTCCCGGCCAGTGGGCCTCCATTGCGCTGGCTGCGGCAGGCGTAATCTGGCTGACCGTGGCAGCAGGCCAGTTGCCATGGATTGCGCTGGCGCTGGCCGCCACCTTCGGCGGCTACGGGCTGCTGCGCAAGACCGCTACGCTGGGTGCGCTGGAAGGCCTCTCGCTGGAGACCATGCTGCTGTTCCCGCTGGCGGCAAGCGCCCTGGCGTACCTGTTCGCGACGGGGCAAGCCGACTTCACCGAGGTGGGCGGCGGGGTGCAGTTGCTGGCGCTGCTTGCCGGGCCGGTCACCGCCGTCCCCTTGCTGCTGTTTGCGGCCGGCGCGCGGCGTATCCCGCTGTCCTTGCTGGGGCTGCTGCAGTACACGGGCCCGACGCTGCAGCTGCTGCTCGGCGTATGGCTCTGGAACGAGCCGTTCCCGGCCAGCAAGCAGATCGGCTTCGCGATGATCTGGATATCGCTGCTTGTTTATGCGGTCGAGGGGATATGGGCGGGGCGCCAGCGCGCGAAGCTGGCGACGCAAGGGTGAAAAAGGGGCCTCATGGAGGCCCCTTTATATTTCCGCTAACAATGAACTAGACCGATTATTAATAGAAAATATTTCTCACGTAGATAATTTTCGTGTCTTCAAGGCAATCCACTCAACGAGCAGTGGGCCAAGTCTTGGCAATTCAGGTCAAAATAATTCTTACTATCTATTGATCACAAAATAGATAGGCCATCTTGATTAGTGGCATGAATACCCAACTCCGTTACCCGGACACACCCCGTCAATAAAGCCCACGCACCTGCGCATGTAGCCGTACCAGCCCCAGCAGCGCATCGATGTTGGGGGTCGCGATCCCGACGTGCTCGCCGATTTCCCGCACCGATGCCACCAGCGCATCGATCTCCACTGGCCGCCCGGCCTGCGCATCCTGCAGCATCGAAGTCTTGAAAGCGCCCAGCTTGCGCGTGACCTGGCTGCGCTCCTCGCCGCTCTGCGCAATCGGGCAACCGATGACCGCGCCGATCTTGCTGGCTTCTTCCATCACCGCCAGGCAGAAACGATTGACCAGCGGATCGTCGAGGATGCGGTCGCAGGTGGCACCGGTCAGCACGGAGACCGGGTTCATCGTCATATTGCCCCACAGCTTGAACCAGATGTCCTGCTGGATCGCGGCGCTGCGCTCGACCTCCAGGCCACCACTGGCGAGCAGGCTGGCCACGGCCTCGAGCTTGCCGGCTGCCATGCCCGTAGCGCCACCCGCGGCGCCCAGGATCAGGCGCGCGCCAAAGCCGTGGCGCACAGTGGCCGGGGCCGGCGTGGAGGCGGTCAGGTGCACCACGCAGCCGATCACCTGCGCGGCCGGGATGGCGCGCGCAATGGCACCTTGCGGATCCACGGTGCGCAGCGACAATCCGGCATGCGGGCCGGGCCGCTCGAAGAACCACCACGGCACGCCGTTCATCGCTGTCACCACCACCGTATCAGGGCCGATCAGTGGCCCGATGGTCTGCGCCAGCTGCGGCAATGCCGGGGCTTTCACCGCCAGGATCACCACATCTTGCGTACCTAGCGCTGCGGGATCGCCTTGCGCATTGACCGGAAACGTCTCGGTGCGCTCGCCCTCGATCAGGGTCAGGCCTTGCGAGCGCAGCGCCTCCAGCGTCTGGCCGCGCGCCAGTGCGTTCAGCGCCTGGCCGGAACGGGCGAGCCGCGCGCCGATAAAGCCGCCGACGGCGCCTGCGCCGACGATGCATAGGGATGTCATGACTGCCTTGTTTCTGTAAGTTTATTCTCGCAACGAATCAATGATTGCTAATCACGATACGATTCATCGATGCGATCAATTTCACGGGTCAGTGCTGCGAACACATCTTCGCCCGCGCCGAACTTGGGATTGAATTGCAGCGAGTCGCGCGTGCACTTGCGCTGGACCTCTTCGAGCACCGGCAGCGCCGCCCCCATGGCCAGCGTGGCCAGCTGGATCTCGCAGGCGCGGTTGAGCAGCCAGAGCGTGGAAAAGGTACGCGCAATGCTGTCACCCCAGGCCAGCAGGCCATGATTGCGCAGGATCACAGCGGGCTTGTCGCCGATATTGCGCACCAGGCGCGGCCCTTCGTCTTCGTGCACGGTGATGCCCTCAAACGGATGGTAGGCCACCTTGTCGAACAATTGCGCTGCGTAAAAGTTGCTCATCGACAGGCCCTGCGCCGAACAGGCGACCGCCATGCCCGCCGTGGTGTGCGTGTGCATGACGCAATGCGCGCCCGGGATGCCGGCGTGGATGGCCGCATGCACAGTGAAGCCGGCCGGGTTGACCGGCCAGCGGCTCTCGCCGATGACCTGCCCCGCCAGATCGATCTTCACCAGGTTGGAAGCGGTCACCTCCGCATAGCGCAGGCCGAAGGGATTGATCAGGAAATGGGGATTGCTGCCATCGCCGCCAGCCTCCGGCGGCAAGCGCAAGGTGATGTGGTTGTAGATCAGCTCGGTCCAGCCCAGCCGGTCGAAGATGCGGTAGCAGGCGGCGAGCTTGACGCGCGCCTCCCATTCCGCCGGATGACAGTTGGCAACAGCCATGCAGGTCTCCTCTCGCGTTGCTTGCGGCGTCGGTGCGCGCGCTTCCGGAATGCGGTTCAGGTGGGGTCGGGCCAGGATGCTAGCGCGGGAAAAACCATGCCGCTGCCCGATTGATTACCATGTTAATGATTTTGCAGGACTGGTCAAGCCGGGGGCTACCCGCGTGCGCCGGCCTGACGGCCGGGCAACCAGCAACGCCTCAGCCTCAAGGCAGCGTGTTGCGCATGATCAGCAGCCACGGCATGTGCGAGTTGGTCACGCTGTCGATCATGCCGGAGTCACCGAGCTCGATCAGCTCCATCGACACCGATTGCTGGACATTGCCGCCGATGGCCTTGACCAGGTGTGCCGCCGGGTCAACCTCGACCACGATGTCGCAGTGCATGGGCGTGGTGCCAAAGCCGATCTCGGCCACGCTGTCGAGGTACTTGTCGCGCCCGCGCGCGGCGCAGATCACATCGCCCGGGCGGGGCATGGCGGGCAACGGCTCGATGCGGAACGCCGGCGCGGGCAAAATGCCGTCGCGCGCGTCCACCACGTACATCGAGTGCGAATCGCCGGTCAGGAACTGGCGGTCGTCCAGGCCGGCCTTGCGCATCACCCAGGAAATAAACACAGCAGACCAGGCCCAGTTTCCCTGGGTGATCTGGCGGCAGGTGACAGCCTTGCCCACGATGGCCCAATAGCGTTGGGCGAGCTTGCAACCCTGGGGCGTGGCCTCCATGCCGGTGCCATCGGGAAAGCGCAGGCAGGCTGACTCGCTGCCATCCTCTTCCTCGCGATCGGCGGAGCGGTCCGCGGCATCCACACCATCCTCATTGGCCCCCGCCACCGGCATGCCGGGCAATACAGGCGCCGGTAGCGGGCTGTCGGCCACGCACGCGGTGTCGTCGCGGCCCAGGCGCACGGTCTGGCCACCCCAGCGCTGCCACTCCTGCCAGGCGATCTCGACGATGCGCTGGCGCTGCGTGGCGCCGGACGTTGTCACGGGTCTCTCCGTATCGGGGAGGGGGGTCGCCTGAGGCCGGGCGGGCGGAGAAGGCGTGGTGCAACCCGAGACCAGCGCGAGCGCCATCAGCAGGCGCAGGCCAAGCCCTCGTGCCTGTGGAAAATTTTGTGGGAAACGTTGTGAATAAAGCTGTGGAAATCTGCCGCGCGGCGAACGAAGGTGCATGAGAGGCCTACTGAGCAGGACGCCCTAGACCCTTGTATTTACAGAGAGAAGGCGCCGATAGGGCACGATCTTACCGGGCTGGCGGAGGGTGCGGCGTATACGGCGAAGCGGCAGGATAACCGCGGGTCAAACACTGTGGATAACGCGCCCCGCCTGGCGCTCACCCATGCCATCAGGCAACTGGTGGCGGCACGGCGGGGTTGATCCAACGGGGCTGGCACGAAACCGCCCGCGGGACTCACTGGTTCACTGCGTCCTTGAACTTCTGGCCAGCCTTGAACTTGACGGTCTTGGCGGCTTCGACCTTGATTTCTTCGCCGGTGCGGGGGTTGCGCGCCATGCGTTCGCCGCGCTCGCCCTGGCTGAAGGTGCCAAAGCCGATCAGGCTCAGGGTGTCGCCCTTGGCCACGGCCTCCATGATGGCGCCAAGCGTCACGTTCAGCGCTTGTTCTGCCTTGGCTTTGGTCAGGCCGTCCACGCCGGCCGCGATGGCGTCGATCAGTTCGGTTTTCGTCATGCTTCACTCCGTGTCGAGTTGATAAAACAAGGACGCCTGGCTGGGCCGGCGCACTGCGCACCGGCGCCGGCAAAGGCGCCGCGGGCCACATCATACCGTGTCGGGCCATGCCAACCGGGAACAGATTGTTACAGCGCATCCTGCTCCAGGCCGCGCTGGCTGGGGCTTTGTGGGGATTCGCGGGGATAGGCAGGGCCTTCACCGGCGTCAGGATGCGCCTCAGGCGAGTTAACACGCCCAGGTGTCCCAGAGGGCATCCACGCCTGAAAAACGGCTCAAATCGCCTTGTAGGCCCTCTCAGGGGCATTGCATCGCAGAAGCGCAGTCCGGTGCGTATAGGGCGAAATCGCTCTGATGCCCGGGCCTCGGGCGTGTGCCAGCGGCAGTTGGCCGGCGCGCAGCGACTATCCCGGCCCGTGAAGGGGCCTGACAGGCGCTGTGGGCGATTCTTTCGCTGGAGCCGAGCTGCGGGGACTGCGCACCCACCGCAGCGTAGCAACGAGGCTCAAGGGGCTTCCAGGCAAGATATGCACTATTGTGCATGGTGCTCGATAGGCAAGCGCGGCCGGCATCCCGGGGCTATTCGCGTCATGCATGCGCCGACCGGGGGGCAAACGGTGCGCGTTTACGCGCCAGGCGGCGCGGACGTATACCGCGACCAAGCGGCACGTATACGACGTCCGTCCAGCATGGCGACGGGACGTATACGCACTCTTTCTCGTCAAAAAAACCATGGGAGCGGGCCAGTAAACCGTGCCTCGGCCAGCAAATTCCTTCTGCTCAAAAAAGAAGCCACGTCTGAAGCGGCTCTTCAGCCATTTATTTTTTGCCTGGTTCTCTTTGCTCGCCGATAGCAGGACGCAGTCCTTTCTGTTTACTTCTTTCTTTAATGTATACAGATAGTAGTAGTAGGTAAACGGCGGCCCTTTCTGTGGATAACCCAGTAAACGATTTTAAAATCAGTGTGTTGTAAGAAGCAGAAGTGGTGGGACCCGGTGTTGGCGGACGTGGATGACTTAGCCTTTTGGTGGAGGGGGTCGGGCGCAACCCTCCGACTTATGCCTGATGCATCCCCATGCCAACCCCAGGCAGCCCACATGAATTGCATGTCTTTATCCCCAGATTTTTGCCGGGTTATCCACAGGCGATCGACGGGGTTTCGGTTGTATACGTAAACGCCGAAGCGCTGATTGAGGCTGTTTTTGATGATGGGCCTCCCCGTAAACCAGTGCGCCGTATACCTGGCTCGGTGTGTGCAGGTTCAGGCGGGCTGCGCGTATACGGCTATTTGCCGGCAAGGGGATGCCGCGGTCAATATGGGCAGGTATCATCGCCATCGCGCCCGGGCGGCGCGCAGCCACGCGGGGTGGCAGGCAGGCGGATCTATACGGGATGGCACATGGCGGAACAGGCAAAGCAAGAGGAATTGAAGCAGGAAGAGACTGAGGCGAAAGACGCCAAGCGCGTCAAGAGTCCGAAGGAAGGCAAGCGCAAGACCGCGTCCGACCGCGTTGAAGTGCGCCGCTCGGGGGTGCATGGCAAGGGCGTCTATGCGAACGCGCCGATTGCCGAGGGCGAGCGCATCATCGAATACAAGGGCGAGCACATTTCTTGGAAGGAAGCGCTCAAGCGCCATCCGCATGATCCGGCGGATCCCAACCATACCTTTTACTTCAGCCTGGAAGACGGCGACGTGATCGACGCCAAGTTCGGCGGCAACCGCGCGCGCTGGATCAACCACGCCTGCGAGCCCAATTGCGAGGCGCGCGAGAAGAAGGGGCGGGTGTTCATCCACGCGCTGCGCGACATCGCCGGCGGTGAGGAGCTGTTCTATGACTATGGGCTGGTGATCGACGCGCGCTACACCAAGAAGCTCAAGAAGGAGTTCGAGTGCCGTTGCGGCAGCCCGAAATGCCGCGGCACCATGCTGGCGCCGAAGGAAAAAAAGGCCAGGTAGAGCGCTGGAATAGAGAGGGGCGAGCCGCTTCGCGGCTTGTCCTGCCTCAGGCCGTCCCCGCGGCCTCGCACGGGATGCGGATTACAAAGCGCATGCCGCGCACCTCGGCCTCCTCGCCGGAGGCGGGCACATCCTCGATGCGGATGGTGCCCTGATGCAGGCCGATGATCTCATGCACGATCGCCAGCCCCAGGCCCGCGCCGCCGGGCGGTTGCGCCGGTGCATTGGGCCCCGGCGTATGGTCGCCGCGGAAGAAGCGCTTGAAGACTTCCTCGCGGCGCGCCAGCGCAATGCCGGGCCCGTTGTCTTCCACCATCACCACCGCCATGCCGCGATGGCCGAGCGCCTCGCCGCCGGCGCGCACGGTGATGCGCCCGCCAGGCGGCACGTATTTCACGGCATTGTCGATCAGGTTGCTGAGCGCTTCGCGCATCAGCAGGCGGTTGCCGCGCACCGTCGAGGGCGCCGCGCCGGTAAAGGTGGGGCCGGGCAAGGTCTCGAAGCCCAGGTCGATCTGGCGGGCCAGCGCCTGCGGCACCCACTCGGCGCCGGTCTCGAAGGCCAGCGTGGCCAAGTCGAAATGCTCGATCGGGCCCAGCCGCTCCAGCGATAGTCCGGGCTCCGCACGGGCCAGCGAGAGCAGCTGGTTGGACAGGCGCACCGCGCGGTCCGCCGCCGATTGCAGCTCGCGCAGCGCGTGGTCCGTCACTGCGGGATCCACCGACTGCACCGCGCGGTCGGCATGCAGCTTGACGGCGGTCAGCGGCGTGCGCAACTGGTGCGCGGCATCGGCGATGAACTTGCGCTGCGCGTCCAGGGCATCGCGCAGCCTGGCCAGCAGTGCGTTGAGCGCGCGGATCAGCGGCTCCACTTCGGCCGGCACCTGGGTTTCATCGAGCGGCGCCAGCGAGCGCGCCGTCTGGCGATTGAGCTTGTCGGTGAGGATCTGCAGCGGCACCAGCTCTTCCTTGAGCACGTGCGAGAGGATCAGGCTGCCTACCACCAGCAGCAGGATCAGCGGCACCGAGACCGAAAGCAGGATCTCGTTGGCGGCGGTCTCGCGCCGGTCCAGCAGCTCGGCCACTTCCACCACGATGGGCCCGCGCGGGACGCGCCCGGCCTCGCTGGTGGCCAGTTCATCCGAGGCTGGGCTGGGCAGGTTGACCGGCAGCCGCACGGCGCGCACCTGGCGCCCGCTGAACCAGGCGTAGAAGAGCCGCGCATCGTGCAGCGAGGTTTGCCCGGTGCCGTAGCCCAGCCAGGTATCCATGCCGCCGATCAGCCCGTCGGGGCCGTGGATGCGCCAATAGATGCGGTCGGTGCCTTCGGCCTCGACCAGCGTCTGCGCAATCATCGGGATGTCTTGCTCCAGCCGGGGGCCGGCAATGCGGATCTGCTGGGCGATATTGTTGGCCACGCCATACAGCGCGCGGTCGAATACCTGCGTGGTGTAGTGCGCCGCCAGCCAGTAGGAGAGCGAGCCGCTGGTCAGCACCAGCGCGAACAGTGGCGTGGCCAGCGCGCGCAGCAAGTGCACGCGAAGGCTTTGCGTGGAGGCCGAGCGTGCGGATGGCGTCGCGGCGGCCGTTGGGGCTTTGCCGGATGCGCCGCTGGTGGCATCGGTCAGGGCCTTGGGAGGCTGGGTAGGACGTGGGCGCAGCCACATGGCGGGCTTCTCCCTGGGCGCGGCGTCAGGTGCCGGCGCGGATCTGCAACAGGTAGCCGAAGCCGCGCACGGTCACGATCTCCACGTCGCATTCTTCAAGCTTCTTGCGCACGCGGTGCACGTAGACCTCGATGGCGGTATCGCCGACCGTGTCGCCGCCTTCCCCTGCGGGATGGGCGAAAGTGGCGAGGTGGTCCTGCAGCTGCGCCTTGCTGACCACACGGCCCTGGCGCTGCAGCAGCAGCTCCAGCACGGCGAATTCGCGCGGCGAGAGCTCCAGCGGCTTGCCATCGATGAACATGCGGCGGTCGTTGCCCGACAGGCGTAGCCGGCCGAGCCGCACGTCGCGCTCGGGCGCGGCCTCGCCGTGCTGGCTGCGGCGCAGCAAGACGCGCACGCGCGCCTCCAGCTCGGGCAGGGCGAAGGGCTTGACCAGGTAGTCGTCGGCGCCGGCGTTCAGGCCGGAGAGCTTGTCTTCGAGTTCGTCGCGCGCGGTCAGGATGATGACCGGCGTGGTGCGGTTGCGGGCGCGGTAGCGCGCCAGCAGGGTCATGCCGTCGATGCCGGGCAGGCCCAGGTCGAGGATCACCAGGTCGTGTTGTTCGCGCAGCAGGTGCTCGGTGGCGTAGACGCCATCGTGCACCACGCGCACCTGATGGCCGGCTTGGGCCAGGCCGGCTTCGACGCCACTGGCGATCTGACGGTCGTCCTCGATCAGAAGGATACGCATGGTGGCAGGCTGGGAGGCTGGAAAGGGATCGGGAGAGTAACGAAAGTTACAAACGGTCAGCCACCGATTGTACAGCGCACGACCGCCAGCGAGCTTTCGGTTTGCCTACAGTCTCCAGCGTGTCCCGCCTTGCCGCATGCGTACTCAGGCTTTCGCCAGCGAAGCAGCCGCGCGGTCCATGAAGGCGGCCAGGTCGGTGTCGCGCCGGGTCAGGCCGTTGGCGTCATGGGTGGACAGGGTGACGTCGACCCGGTTGTAGACGTTGAACCACTCCGGATGGTGGTCGGCCTTTTCCGCGGCCAGCGCCACGCGCGTCATGAAGGCGAAGGCAGCGTTGAAGTCGGCAAAGGTAAAGCGCTTGTGGATCGCATCGCGGTCATCGACGGTGCTCCAGCCGGGCAGGCTGGCCAGCAGCGGTGCACGTTCTTCAAGCGTTAGGGGCACGACAGGCGCAGGGGACATGATGGGCTCGATGGTCGAAAAGGAAGTTGGCAAGGGTCAATGCCGGCCCGCCGGCTCGGCCTCCCGGCCCTTGCGATGTGCATTGAGGCGGAGGCGGAGCGGGCACGCCGTCATTGTTTCACAAAGGGCGCGCGCGGGTAGCGAGGGTAGCGCGTGTCAGACGTCGTCGCTGTCGGCCCAGCCTTCGCGCGAGCCGCGCTGGAGCACGAGGTCGGATTGCCCCACGTCGCCCGCGCCCAGCGTGGGCTGTGTGCGCAGTTCCTCATACAGCGGCGCAAAGTCGGGGCGGGTGGCGTCGAACAGTTGATCGAAGCTGTCGATCACGAAGTACGTCTTCTGGAAAGTGTCGATGCGGTAGCGCGTGCGCATGATGCGCCGCACATCGAAGCCGATGCGGTTGGGGCTGGCCGAGTCCAGGCTGTAGATCGATTCGCCCTGGCTCGACAGGATGCCCGCGCCGTAGATGCGCAGGCCTTCCGGTGTGCGGATCAGGCCGAATTCCACGGTGTACCAGTACAGCCGCGCCAGCATGTCGAGCGCGCCCAGCGAGGCGGCCTTGAGCCCGCCCTTGCCGTAGGCCTCCATGTAGTTGGCAAAGACCGGGTTGATCAGCAGCGGCACATGGCCGAACACATCGTGGAAGCAGTCGGGCTCCTGCAGGTAATCGAGCTGCTCGGGCTTGCGCATCCACCAGCTGGCGGGAAAGCGGCGGTTGGCCAGGTGCTCGAAGAACACGGCATCCGGCACCAGGCCGGGCACCGCCACCACCTGCCAGCCAGTGGCGCGCATCAGGGTTTCGTTGAGCTGGTCGAAGCTGGGCACGCGGTCGCGCCCCATGCCCAGCGTGGACAGGCCTTGCAGGAACTCATCGCAGACGCGGCCGCGCAGCATCGAGGCCTGTCGGTCATAGAGCTTGGCCCACACCGCGTGGTCGGTGTCCGTATAGCGGTCCAGTGGCTGCGCGATGGTGAAATCGGGGCGCAATTCCTGGCCGGACAGCAGGCCGGCGTCGAATTGTTCCTTGAGCTTGTCGGTCAGGGTGCCGGAAAAGCTGGCCTGGGCGTCGCCAGCGTGGGTGGCGGTAGCCATTGCGTCCATGATGTTTTATCTCCTGCAGATTTACCGCACAGTTTAGCGAGGAGGTGACGCGAATGGCCCGCAAAAGCGGCTTGGTTTCGTCAGGTGATGCATCAAGTACGCAAAAATTTGGTATTGTTTGCGGGAAATATGCGCGGGTGCGCTGCCAGTGACAATCGGCGTGCCGACAGGCGGCGGCGGGGGTAGCATTCCTACCCGCAGGCCTGGTGCACAACAAGAAGCGATTCCGACTCGACTAACGCGTCGAACGTGTCCAAGGCGACCGAAGCGACCGAAGCGACATGACTATGATCAATCTCGACCCATTCGACCTCGCGCTGCTGGCGGCGTTGCAGACCGACGGCCGCTCCACCCACCAGCAGCTCGCCGAGCGCATTCATCTCTCACCCAGCCAGATCGGGCGTCGGCTCGCGCGGCTGGAGGCCGACGGCGTGATCACCGGCTACCGCGTGGTGCTCTCGCCGCCATCGCTCGGGCTTGGCGTGCTGGTGTTCACCAGCGTCAAGCTGGCCCATCACGGCGACACCATTGTCGAGCGCTTCCGCGAGGACATCCTGCTGCTGGAAGAAGTGCAGGAGTGCTACTCCGTGGCGGGCGAGGCCGACTACCTGCTGCGCATCATGGTGCCCGACCTGCCGACGCTGGCTGAATTCACGATGAAGAAGCTCATGCGCGTGCCGGGTGTGGAAAGCGTGCGTTCCAACATCGTGCTGACCGCGCTCAAGCGCGACGGGCCGTTGCCACTGTCGCATTTGCGCTAGCCGGCGGGCCGCTCGCAGCGCGCGCGGGCTTGCGCTTGCCATCGGCGCATGTCACCCTCGCCGGGTGCCGTAATCGGGAGGGGGCAGGATGACGCAGATCGTCGCGCGGATGGACAAGCGTGAGAGACGTGAGATACGTGGGTACTGGTGGGCCGCCGCGGCCTGCCTGCAGGCAGTGTTGGCGACGATGCCGGGCTCCGGCCAGGCAGCGCAGGTGGTCCGCTTCTCGCCGGAGGGCGAGGTCGCTCGCGTGCGGCAGGTGGCGATCCGCTTCGACGAAGCCATGGTTCCGCTGGGCGACCTGCAGGCGAGCCCGCCCGCCACGGTGTCCTGCAAAGGCAGCGCGATCACCGGACAGGCACGCTGGATCGACGCGAAGAACTGGGCATTCGATTTTGCGCGCGACCTGCCGCCAGGCGTCAAATGCACGGTGCGCATGGTGGCCGGCCTCAAGAGCGAGGCCGGCAAGGCATACACCGGCAAGCCGGAGTATCGCTTCGAGACCGGCGGGCCCACCGTGGTCTCCGCGCGTCCCGGCGGCGGTGAGATCGAAGAGGACCAGGTCTTTGCGCTGCGCTTCAACGGCCCGGCCACCGCCGACTCGGTGCGCAACGCCACCTGGTGCCAGGCGCAAGGCCTGGGCGAGCGCATTCCCGTGCGTCTCGTCGCCGGCAAGGAGCGCGACGCCGTGCTGGGCGCGCTGCACTGGAAGCTGAAGGCCGACGAGGTGGATGCCGTCCACCTGCTGGCCTGCCAGCAGCGCCTGCCGTCCGGCGCACGCATGCAGCTGGTGCTGGGCAGCGGCGTCGCCACGCCTTCGGGGCTGGCCACGCGCGACGAACGGCGCTTCGACTACACCGTGCGCGAGCCCTTCACCGCGAGCTTTACCTGCGAGCGAGAGCGCGCGCAGTCGCCCTGCACGCCATTGCGGCCGATCTCGCTGTCGTTCTCCGCGCCGATCTCGCGCAAGGACGCCGAGCATATCCTGCTCAATACGCCGAAAGGCCCGCGCGCCCCGCAGTTCGAGCCGGAAGCGGCGCGCGACGCGCCCGTCAGCAGTGTCAGCTTCAAGCCACCCTTTGCCGAGAAGGCCGAGTTCACGTTGTCTGTACCCGCTGGCCTGAAGGACGACAGCGGCCGCGTGCTGTCCAATGCCGAGCTCTTCCCGCTCAAGGTGGGCATGGCCGCGATGCCGCCGCTGGCGAAATTCTCGGCCGCGCCGTTCGGCGTGCTCGAGCGTTTTGGCGAGCTGCCCAAGGGCAAGCCAGCGGCCGACTATCCGGCGCTGCTGCCGGTGACGCTGCGCAATGTCGAGGCCGACCTGCCGGTGCAAGGCGTGCGCGCGCAAGCCGGCACGGTACGCCGCCTGAAGGTGGACGACGATGGCGCGGTACTGCGCTGGTACGGGCTGGTTCGCCGGCTGCACGAAGGCAGCTGGACGCGCGGCGAGCTTGATGCCATTCTCGCCGGCCGCTCGCCGTCCGCGGTCAACAACCCGCGCAATGCGCCTTCCATCGAGACCCGCTCCATCTCGCTGCTCGATGGCGTGGCCGGTGCGCGCAAGCTCGCCATTCCGCAACTGGTTGAGCCGGGCGGCAAGGCGCCACGCCCGTTCGAGGTGGTCGGCATTCCCCTGCCCGAAGCCGGCTTTCATGTGGTGGAGATCGCTTCGCCGATGCTGGGCGAGGCGCTGCTCGGCAAGCCGGCGCCCATGTACGTGCGCACCGCCGCGCTGGTGACCAACCTCGGCGTGCATTTCAAGCTCGCGCGAGGCCCCGGCAAGATGACCGCGCTGGCGTGGGTCACTACGCTCGACGATGGCAAGCCGGTGGCCAACGCCGCGGTGGCGCTGCGCGATTGCAGCGGCAAGCTGCTGGCCTCGGGCCGCACCGATGCCGCCGGGCTGGCGAGTTTCAACGGCCTGGACGACGTGCGCGAGCGCAGTTGCGACGACACCGGGCTGTCCGGCTATTTCGTTTCGGCACGCATCGCCGCGGACCATCCGCAGGCACGCGGCCAGGCCGACATGGCCTTCGTGATGTCCGACTGGAACCAGGGCATCGAGAGCTGGCGCTTCAACGTGCCGACCGACACCAGCGCGGTGCCGGACGTGCGCGTCCACACCATCTTCGATCGTACCTTGCTGCGTGCCGGCGAGACCGTGTCGATGAAGCACATGATCCGCACCGAGACTGCGAATGGCTTCGCATTGCCGGGCGCGGGCGATCCCTTGCCAGAGAAGCTGGTCATCCAGCATGAAGGCAGTGGCCAGACTTACGAGCAGCCGGTGCAATGGCGCAGCACTGCTACCGGTGGGCGCAGCGCCGAAAGCACGTTCGCGATTCCCGCGGCGGCGAAGCTGGGCGTCTATACGGTGTCGTTCAGCGATGCGAAGGACCGTGTGCTGGACAGCGGCAGCTTCCGCGTCGAGGCCTTCCGCCTGCCGGTGCTGGCGGGCACGCTCAAGGCCGGCGGCGGCGGGGCGCTGGTGGCGCCGCCCGAGGTGCCGCTCAACCTGGAAGTGCACTACGTGTCGGGTGGCGGCGCGGCAGGCTTGCCGGTGCAGGTGTCGGCGCTGCTGCGCGACAAGTACGTGCGCTTTGCCGACTACGACAGCTATGCCTTCGCCCCGCCGCGCAAGCCGCAAAAGGACAGCAGTGGCGATGAGGACGAGGGCGAGGACGGCAATGCGCAGCGCGACGACGCGCAGAAGCTGGTGGCCGACAAGCTGCCGCTCAAGCTCGACAAGAACGGCGGCGGCACGCTGACCCTCAAGAACATGCCGCGGCTCGAGGCACCCAAGGACCTGGTGGTGGAGTCGGGCTTTGCCGACCCCAATGGCGAGATCCAGACGCTGCGCCAGACCGTGCCGATGTGGCCGGCGGGTGTGGTGGCAGGCATCCGCACCGAGAGCTGGGTCTCGGTCAAGCAGAAGCTTCCCGTGCATGCCGTGGCGCTCGATCCGCAGGGGCGGCCGCAGGCCAACGTGCCGATCTCGCTGCGCGCGCAGGTGCGCATCACCACCTCGGTGCGCAAGCGCGTGGTGGGCGGTTTCTATCGCTACGACAACCGCAACGAGAACAAGGACCTGGGCATCGTGTGCGAGGGCCGAACGGATGCGCAAGGCCGCATGCAATGCGACGTGACGCTGCTCGAGGCCGGCCAGGTGGAACTGATCGCGCAGGCTCGGGATAACGCGGGACGTGTATCGCAGGCCGCCACCTCGGTCTGGGTGACGCGCCAGGGCGAGCTGTGGTTCGGCGGCGAGAACAACGACCGCATCGATCTGCTGCCCGAAAAGAAGGCCTACGCGCCGGGCGAGACCGCCGTGTTTCAGGTGCGCATGCCGTTCCGCCACGCCACCGCGCTGGTGGCGGTGGAGCGCGAGGGGGTGCTGGAGACCAGCGTGGTGGAGCTCAACGGGCGCGATCCCACGGTGCGGGTCAAGGTAAGGCCGGAGTGGGGCCCCAATGTGTATGTGTCGGTGCTGGCGTTGCGTGGACGCTTGCGCGAGGTGCCCTGGTATTCGTTCTTCACCTGGGGCTGGCGCCAGCCAACCGAGTGGTGGCAGGCGTTTCGCAGCGAGGGCCGCGAGTACGCCGCGCCGAGCGCGCTGGTGGACCTGTCCAAGCCGGCATTCCGCCTCGGGCTGGCGGAGATCCGCGTGGGCAACGAGGGCTACAAGCTCGACGTGAAGGTGACGCCCGACAAGACGAGCTACCCCGTGCGCGGCAAGGCGCAGGTAGCGGTGCAGGTGAAGCTGCCCGACGGCAAGCCTGCCGCCAATGGCGAAGTCGCGCTTGCCGCGGTGGATGAAGCCCTGCTGGAGCTGATGCCGAACACGAGCTGGGATCTGCTCGACGCCATGCTGCGCCGGCGCAGCTATGGCGTGGAGACCGCCACCGCGCAGATGGAAATCATCGGCCGGCGCCACTATGGCCGCAAGGCCGTGCCGGCGGGCGGCGGCGGCGGCAAGAGCCCGACCCGCGAGCTGTTCGATACCTTGCTGCTGTGGAATCCGCGCGTGCAGCTCGACAGCGAAGGGCGCGCCACGCTGACGGTGCCGCTCAACGATTCGCTCACGCGATTCCGCATTGTGGCCGTGGCCGACCTGGGCGTGGGCCGCTTCGGCAATGGCAGCGCCACCATTGCTGCCACGCAGGACCTGCAGCTGATCTCGGGACTGCCGCCGCTGGTGCGCGAGGAAGACCGCTATCGCGCCATGTTTACGCTGCGCAATACCACGCAGCGCGCGATGACGGTGCAGGCCGTGGCGCGTGTGAGCCCGCCGGGACAATCCGCGCAGCCGCAGGCGCTGGCCGCGCAGACAGTAGAGATTCCCGCGGGCGAATCGCGCGAGGTCGGCTGGGATGCGGCCGCGCCGCTGTTGCCGGCGGGCTCGTCGGCCCAGGACGGCATGGTGCAGTGGGAGGTGGAAGCGACCGAGGCCGGCAAGACGGGCGGCGCCAGCGACCGCGTCAAGCTCTCGCAGCAACTGGTGCCGGCGGTGCCGCTCACCGTGCAGCAAGCCACGTTGGCGCAGCTCGCGCCAAACCTGTCGGTGCCGGTACGCGCACCGCAGGGCGCGCTGGCCGATGGCGCGGGCCAGCCTCGCGGTGGCCTGCAGGTGAACCTGCAAGCCTCGCTGGCAGGCGGCATGCCGGGCGTGCGCGAGTGGTTCCGCAACTATCCGTTCTCGTGCCTGGAGCAGCGTGCCTCGCGCGCGATCGGGCTGGGCGATGCGGCGCAGTGGAATGCACTGACTACGCAACTGCCCGGCTATCTCGACAACGACGGGCTGGCCTCGTATTTCCCGCTGCAAAACGACGGCAACGCCGGCAGCGAGGTGCTGACCGCCTACCTGCTGGCGGTGTCCGACGAAGCCGTGCGCGCGGGGCTGCCGCTGCGCCTGCCCGACGAAACGCGGGCCCGCATGGAAAGCGGATTGGCCGCGTTCATCGAAGGCCGCATCAAGCGCGAACGCTGGGCACCGACGCAGGATCTGGAAGTGCGCAAGCTGGCCGCGCTAGAGGCGCTCTCGCGCAGCGGGCACGCGCAGGCGCGCATGCTGGGTTCGATCCAGATCCTGCCGGCGCAGTGGCCCACCTCCGCGCTGCTCGACTGGATTGCCGTGCTGTCGCGCGTGCAGGATATCCCGCAGCGCGACGAGCGCCTGGCGCAAGCGCAGCAGATCCTGCGCTCGCGGCTGACCGTGCAAGGCACGCGGCTGGCGTTTTCCACCGAGCGCGACGACAACTGGTGGTGGCTGATGAGCGGCGGCGATCTCAACGCCGCGCGCCTGCTGGCCTTGTCGCTCGACCTGCCCGGCTGGAAGGACGAAAGCGCGCAACTCGCTACCGGCTTGCTCGGCCGGCAGATGCGCGGCGCCTGGGGCACGACCACGGCCAACGCCTGGGGCTCGCTGGCGATCACGCGCTTTGCGCAAGCCTTCGAGAAGACGCCGGTGTCGGGCGCCACGCGCGTGACGCTGGAGGGGGTGCCCGATGCATCGCGCAGCTTCGACTGGGCGCGCGCCGGGAAGGTGGATGGCGTGGCAAGCGGCAGCATCAGCCTGCCGTGGCCACGCGCGGGCGAGTCCGCCACGCTGCAGGCCGTGCAGCAAGGCGCCGGCAAACCCTGGGCCACGGTGCGCGCGCTGGCGGCGGTGCCGCTGGCCGCGCCGCTCTCGGCGGGCTACCGCATCACGCGCAGCGTGACGGCGGTGGAGCAGGCGGTGGCCGGCAAGTGGTCGCGCGGCGACACGTATCGCGTGAAGCTGGAGATCGATGCGCAGGCCGACATGACCTGGGTGGTGGTGAGCGACCCGGTGCCCGCCGGCGCCACCATCCTCGGCAGCGGCCTCGGGCGCGACTCGGAGATCGCCACGCGCGGCGAGCGGCGCAAGGGTGCATGGCCTGCGTTCACCGAGCGCACGCCGCAGGCCTTCCGTGAGTATTACGCCTACATGCCGCGCGGCAGTGCCACGGTGGAATACACCGTGCGCCTGAACAATGCCGGCGAGTTCGCTTTGCCGCCCACCCGGGTCGAGGCGATGTACGCGCCGGATGTATTCGGCGCGCAACCCAATGCCAGACTGACCGTAGGAGCACGCCCTTGAGCTGGCTTGCAATGATGATGCCCGCGCGGGTGCGCGAGTGGTGGCTGGCCGGCACCATGGCCGGCCTGGTCTACGGCGGCCTGCTGGTCACCGTCGCGATGGACTCGCCGCCCGGCGCGCCGTTGAACGGGCAGATCGCCTTCCAGCCTTTGTGGAAGACTGCCATGGCGCTGCTGCTGGTACGCGCCGCGCACTTCCATCCCTTGCGCCGCGAGCGGCGCTGGCTGATGGCGGCGCTGCTGTTCTCCGCGCTGGGGGACTTTCTGTTGGCGATGCCGTGGCTGTCATTCTCCTTCATCGGCGGCCTTGGGGCTTTCCTGATCGCGCACTTCGCTTACCTCGGCTTGTTCGTGCCCATGGCGGGCGACGGGCGCGCGCATCGCCTGATTGCTTGCGGTGTGGTCGTGGGCGCGGCCGGCGTGATGCTCGCGCGCTTCTGGCCCAATCTGGGCACGTTGGCGGTGCCGGTCTCGGTCTATGTCGGCGCGCTCGCGGCGATGGCCTGCGCCGCGTTGCTGGCGAAACTGCCGACGCCGCTGGCGGCAATCGGTGCGCTGTGTTTCGCCGTGTCTGACGGCTTGCTTGGCACCGCCCGGTTCCTCGTGCCGTTCGATACCTTTGCGCTCGGCATCTGGTGGACCTACGCGGCCGCACAAGTGCTGCTGGTGGCCGGCGTGGCGGCCGGGCGGGACAAATGAAGGCGGGCCTGCGCGCGCTAGCCGTGATGGCCTGCGTGGCCTGTGCGCCCGCGCATGCGCTTGCGCTTGCGTCCTTCGACAGCGTGCGCGCCAGCTGGCGCAGCGCGGATGTGGTGGTGCTCGACCGTCATGGCGAAACCCTGTCCCGCGTGCGCGACGATTTCCGTGCGCGCCGCGGCGACTGGGTCACGCTGGCGGAGATATCGCCCGCGGTGCGCACCGCTATCGTGCTGTCGGAGGACCGCCGCTTTTATGCGCACAGCGGCGTGGACTGGCAGGGCGTCGCCGCTGCCGCGTGGGCCAACCTGTGGAACACGCGCACACGCGGCGCCTCCACCCTGACCATGCAGCTCGCCGGCTTGCTCGACGAGGACCTGCGGCGAGCCGACGGCGGCCGCAGCGCGAGCCAGAAGATGGCGCAGGCCGTGCGTGCGACGGCACTGGAGCGCAACTGGAGCAAGGACCAGATCCTCGAGGCGTATCTCAACCTGGTGCCGTTTCGCGGCGAGCTGGTCGGCCTGTCCGCGCTGTCGCAGGCGCTGTTCGGCAAGTATCCGAGCGGCCTCGACGCACGCGAGGCGGCGCTGGCGGTGGCGCTGGTGCGTGCGCCCAACGCGCGTGCGCCGCAGGTGGCGCAGCGCGCGTGCGGCATCCTGCGCGAGCAACAATTGCCCAAGGCATGCGATGGGCTGGACGGCTTCGCGCAACTGGCGCTGCTGCGCAGCGGCGCCAGCACCACGGGCACGACATCGATGCCGAACCTCACGCCAAACCTCACGCCAAACCTGGCACCGCATCTGGCGCGCTTGCTGGTGTCGCAAGCCCGCGGCGCCGGCCCGGTGCCTGCCACCATCACGTCCACGCTCGATGCCGGCCTGCAGCGCATCGCCACGGCGAGCCTGGGTCGACATCTGCGCGAGCTTGCCGGGCGCAATGTGGAAGACGGCGCCGTGGTGGTGATCGACAACGCGAGTGGCGACGTGCTGGCCTATGTGGGTTCGTCTGGCGCGTTGTCGGCGGCCGCGCAGGTCGACCACGCGGCCGCGCCGCGCCAGGCCGGATCCACGCTCAAGCCGTTTCTCTATGAGCAGGCGCTGGAGGCACGGCGGCTGACCACGGCATCGCTGCTGGACGACCGGCCTGTCAACCTGCCCACGGGCGGCGGCGGGGGTCTCTATGTGCCGCAGAACTATGACCGGCAGTATGCGGGCTGGGTGAGCATGCGGGCCGCGCTGGCGTCGTCGTTGAACGTGCCCGCGGTGCGCACGCTGGTGATGGTCACGCCGTATCGCTTTCACCAGCGGCTGACCGCGCTCGGCTTGCCGCTGGCGCAGGCCGGCGATTACTACGGCTACAGCCTTGCGCTGGGCAGCGCCGATGTGCCGCTGGTCGCGCTTACCAATGCCTATCGCGCCTTCGCCAACGGTGGGCGTTTTGCGGGCGTGCGGCTGCGCGCCGATGCACCGCCAGTGACCGTGCGCGCGGTGATGTCGCCTGCGGCAAGCTATCTGGTTGCCGACGTGCTGTCGGATCGCCACGCGCGGGCGCGCACGTTTGGCCTGGACAGCCCGCTGACCACGCGCTTCTGGACCGCGGTCAAGACGGGCACGTCGAAGGACATGCGCGACAACTGGTGCGTGGGCTGGTCGCAGCGCTACACGGTTGGCGTGTGGGTGGGAAACGCCAGCGGCGCAAGCATGCATGAGGTCTCGGGTGTGTCCGGCGCCGCGCCGGTGTGGCACGAGATCATGGAGGCGCTGCACCGCTCGGTGCCGAGCGTGGCGCCGGCCATGCCCGCCGGCGTGGAGCGTGTGCCGTTGCGCTTCGCCGACGATCTCGAGCCCGCGCGCGATGAGGTCTTCCTCGCGGGTACCGCCATGCGCGTTGTCAACATTGCCAGCGCGGATAGCGTGCGTGCCACCAAGGATCGCGTCACTGCCATCGCCAGCCCTGCCGACGGCACCGTGTTCGCGCTCGATCCCGATATCCCGCCGGCGGCGCAGCGCGTCTGGTTCCATGCCGAGGGCGTCAGCGGACAGACCGCGCGACGCGTGAGCTGGCGCATCGACGGCAAGCCGCTGGGGCGCGGCGGCCAGCTCTCCTGGCTGCCCTGGCCGGGCCGGCACGAAGTGGAGTTGCTGGATGCCGCGGGCAAGGTGGTTGACCGTATCGGCATCGAAGTGCGCGGCGCCGTAGCCAAGGCGCCGCGCCGCTGATTACGCTGGCGCGAGCGGTGCGCGCGCCTTGAGGAAGTCGACGAACACGCGCAGCTTGGCCGGCATCAGCAGGCGGCCCGGGTAGTAGAGGTAGAAGCCATCGAACGGCGGCAGCCAGTCGTCCAGCACCGTGACCAGCTGGCCCGAGGCGAGAGGCGCGTGCAGCAAGGCCTCGAACTCGTAAAGCAGGCCGAGCCCGGCGAGCGCTGCCTGGTGCAGCAGGGCCTTGTCATTGGCGATCAGCGCGACGCCGGTATCGACCGTGGCCTGGCGCGCGGCGTGCATGAACTCCCAGCGATAGACCTGGCCCGCGGGGCCGAAGCGGTAGTGCAGGCAGGCATGCGCCTGCAGGTCGCGCGGCAGCTTCGGCTCGCCATGGCGCGTGAAGTAGTCCGGCGTGCCGGCCACCACCATGCGCATCGGGCCGGTGATGGGAATCGCCACCATATCGCGCTGCAGTGCTTCGCCCAGGCGCAGGCCTGCATCGAATCCCTCCGCGATCAGGTCGGTAAAGCGGTCGTCGACGGCCACGTCGACGCAGATCGACGGATAGAGCCGCATGAACTCCACCAGCACCGGTTGCAGCGCGGTGGCCGCAGCCGAGTATGAGGTGGTGATGCGCAACGTGCCGGCGGGCATTTCGCGCTGCTGGCGCGCGTCGTCGGCCGCAGCCCCGATCTCCGTCAGCGCGGGCTCCACGCGGGCCAGCAGCGCGGCGCCGGCTTCGGACAGGCCGACCCGGCGCGTGGTCCGTTGCAGCAAGCGTACGCCCAGGCGCTGCTCAAGCTGGCGGATGGTCTGCGAGATGGCCGATGGGCTGACCGCCAGCGCGGCGGCGGCGGCGGTGAAGCTGCCCAGGCGCGCCACGCGGACGAAGGCGGCCATGGCGGGCAGCAGGTCGGGGTCAAGGGAGACGTCAGGCTTCATGGTGCGGCGAGAGTAGCATGGCGCGCCTTGCCGCGAAGCATGCGGCGGCGCGTCGCTAACGCAAGGCTTCTGGCGCGGATACTGACAGATGCGGCAACCGTGAATGGCTGAGCAAGGCAAATACCAATGCCGCCGACGCAACGGTGATCGCTGCGAGGATATACAGCAGGAGCCGGAAGGCATCGCCATAGCCTTGCACCAGTGCCTGCTCGCTCGCCTGCGGCAGCAGGGCCATGGCGCGGGGCAGGTCGCCCATGGCGAGGCGGTGCGCGGCTTGCGCCAGCGCGGCCGAGGGCGCAGTGGCGATGGCGTGCAGCCTGGACTGGGCAAGCCCGGCAAGCATGGCGCCAACGATGGCCAGGGCAATGCCTTCGCCCGCCACCCGCGTGGTGCTGAAGATGCCGGTGGCCATGCCCGCGCGCTCTTTGGGTACCACGCTGACGGCGAGGCCATCCATCAGGCCCCAGGGCAGGCTGATGCCAAGGCCAATCGCCAGCATGGGCAGCGCCAGCCTGGCGCTTGGCTGGCCCGGTGCGCATTGGGCCAGCCATAGCAGGCCGCCGGCGCACACCAGCAAGCCCAGGCCGCAGATCAGGCCGGCCGAGAGCCAGCGGGTCAGATGGCCGGCCAGCAGCGGCACCACCAGCATGGGTGCGGACAGTGCAATCATCATGCGGCCGGCTTCGATCGCGCTGTAGCCTTCGATGCCGATCAGGCGGACCGGCAGCAGCACTTGCAACACCACGTACGAATACGCGGGCGCGGCGGCCAGAAATTGCACGCCGACAAAGCGCGGATAGCGAAACAGCGACAGGTCCAGCATAGGCGCAGGCACGCGCTGCTCGATCATGACGAACGCCAGCATCAGCACGGCGGCGCTGGCCAGCAGCACGACCACCGGCACGCTGCCCCAGCCGCTGTCTGGTGCGCGCAGCACGGCATAGGTGAACAAGCTCAGCGCGCCGGTAAAGGTGCCCGCGCCTGGCCAGTCGAGCCCGCTGGCGGCGGGGTCGCGCGACTCGCGCATGCAGCACGCGCCCAGCACCACGGCGCAAATGGCGATCGCTGCCGCGCTCAGGAAGACGCTGCGCCAGCTGGCTTGCTCGATCAGCCATCCCGCCAGCACCGGCCCGAAAGCGAGTCCCACGCCGAACGTGGTGCCCAGCAAGCTGAACGCGCGGGTGGCGGCCTGCCCCTCGAACTCCTGCGCCAGCGCTGCCATGCCCCCGGCGAAGGCGGCGGCGCCAGCCACCCCTTGCGCTGCGCGCAGGCCATCCAGCCAGGCGATGTCGGGCGCTGCCGTGAGGGCGAGCGAGCTAAGCGCAAAGCCGGCAATGCCGGCGAGGAAGACGCGCTTGCGCCCGAAGCGGTCGGCCAGCGCGCCGGCTGCCATCAGGCAACTGCCAAAACACAGCATGAAGGCGTTGGTGACCCAGTTCAGCGCGATGGGGCTGCCGCCGAGATCGGCAGCGATCGCTGGCAAGGCCACCGCCGGGCCGGTGAAGCTCAGGGGCATGGCCAGCGCGGCGAGACAGACCGCGCCAAGGATCAATAGTTTTTGCGCCGTGGTGTGCGCGGCGTCAGGTGCAGCTTTGGGCATCGGGAGTCCGGGTTGGAGGGCGGGGCGGGCGTCGCACGTTGCTGGCGCCGATAGCACGTGGCTGTGGCCAATCGCGAAAGTGGACTAATGATAGGATGGCATTAATACGTCTTAAAGCACCTGGATTTCCGTGTTTTGCGGACAAAAATTCTCTAATGAAGCGGTATAGATAGTCATGGATCGTCATGGACAGTCTTAGTGGCCTGTACGCCTTTGTGCGCGCGGCGCAGACCCGGAGCTTCGTCGCGGCGGGACGGCTTCTCGGCGTCTCGCCATCGGCCATCGGCAAGAGCGTGATGCGGCTCGAGGCCAGGCTTGGCATCCGGCTGTTTCACCGCAGCACGCGGCAGATCCGGCTGACGGAAGAGGGCGCGCTTTTCTTCGAGCGCTGCCGCCGCATCCTCGAGGAAATCGACGACGCGGAACTGGAGTTGTCGCGGCTGCAGGAGGCGCCGCGCGGCCGGCTGCGCATCAGCGTCCCGGCGATCGGCTATCGCCTGTTGCTGCCCGAGCTGGCCACGTTTTGCGCTGCCTATCCGGAGATCGAGTTCGACCTGGATTTCAGCGACCGCATGGTGGACGTGGTGGAGGAGGGCTTCGACCTGGTGATCCGCAGCGGCGAGTTGGTGGATTCCCAGCTGATGGCGCGGCGCCTGCGGCCTTTTCGCCAGGTGGTGTGCGCCGCGCCGGACTACTTTGCGCGGCGCGGCATGCCCAGGCGGCCGAAGGACCTGGAGCAGCATGTTTGCCTGCGCTATCGTTTCCCCTCCAGCGGGAAACTGCAGGATTGGGTGTTGACGCAGGATGCCGAAGACGAGGAAGTGCGTTTGCCGGGCACGTTCGCCTTGAACAACATCGAAGGCGTGCTGGCCGCGGCGATCGGCGGCCTGGGCATTTGCTACGTGCCGGATTTCGTGGCGCGGGAGGCGCTGCACGACCAGCGGCTGGTGACGGCGCTGGACACGTTCAACGTGGTGCAGGGCACCTTCTGGATGCTGTGGCCATCGAGCCGGCACATGCTGCCTAAGCTGCGGGTGCTGGTTGACTTCCTGTCCCGCGGGGAGAACCCGGGATGAGAGCCCATGGCCCTTCCCATCGCCCATGGTGTCCAGCTTAAGAGGGTAGCCCGATTGTGAAGCTGCGCTTCATGACGCATGCAGCGTAGCCGGCTGTTTCCGCGCCCCGGCCTTGGCGATACTGCCGAGGTTCCTCAACCAAGGAGTTCCGCATGACCGCACTACGCAAGCTGGGCCGGCATGGCCCACAAGTATTCCCGCTTGGCCTGGGCTGCATGGGCATGAGCGAGTTCTACGGCGCGCATGATGATGCCGAATCTATTCGCACTATCAATTACGCCATTGATAATGGTGTTAATTTTATCGATACGGCTGATATTTATGGCCCGTACACCAACGAGAGCCTGGTAGGCCGGGCCATCGCGGATCGCCGCGACAGCGTGGTGCTTGCGACCAAGTTCGGCATCGTGCGCGACGCCGCCAACCCGGTGGCGCGCGGCGTGGATGGCCGGCCCGAATATGTGCGAGCCAGCTGCGACGCCAGCCTCAAGCGGCTCGGGGTGGAGCATATCGACCTGTACTACCAGCACCGGGTCGATCCGCAGGTGCCCATCGAGGAAACCGTGGGCGCGATGGCGGAACTGGTGAAGGCGGGCAAGGTACGCTGGCTGGGACTGTCGGAGGCCGGCGCGCAGACCATCGAGCGCGCGCATGCCGTGCATCCCATCACCGCGCTGCAAAGCGAGTATTCGCTGTGGACGCGCGACGTGGAGGCGGGTGGCGACCAGAGCATTCTTGCTACGTGCCAGCGGCTCGGCATTGCCTTCGTGCCGTACAGCCCGCTGGGCCGGGGCTTCCTGACCGGTGCCATCCGCAGTCCTGAGGATTTCGCGCAGGACGATTACCGCCGTTCCAGCCCGCGTTTCATGGGTGAGAACTTCGCGCGCAACCTGGCGCTGGTCGACAAAGTGAACGCGCTGGCGCGCGACAAGGGCTGCAGCCCGGCGCAACTGGCGCTGGCGTGGGTGCTGGCGCGTGGCGAGATGCTGGTGCCGATTCCCGGCACGCGGCGCGTGGCCAACCTTGACGACAACCTTGGCGCGCTGGACGTGGTGCTGGACGCGGCCGACATGGCGGCCATCGACGCCGTGTTCCCGGCAGACGCAGTAGCGGGTACGCGCTATCCGGGGCAGGTGATGTCCTTGCTGGCGCGCTGAACCGGCTGAACCTGTGGAGCGTGGGGGGCCGGTGGCGAGTTCGCCGATAATCCAGCATCGCGAACCGCCTCCGGAGTCACCCGTCATGTCCGTTGCCCTGCTAGACGCCGCCCAGACCGCGGCCCGCCTGCCTTACCCCGCGCTGGCCGGCGCCATTGCCGCCATGCTGGCCGAGCTGCGCGCGGGCACGGCCATGGCGCCGCCGCGCATTGCGTTGCCTGTTGGGGACCCCGCCGGCGGGGAAGGCACGCTGCTGGTGATGCCGGCGCGCAACCGGGAGCTGGTGATGACCAAGAACATCACCGTGCACCCCGGCAATCCGCAACGCGGCCTGCCCAATATCCTCGGCGAGGTGGTGGTGGCCGACGCCCATACGGGACGCCGGCTGGCGCTGCTGGACGGGCCCACCGTGACGGGCCGGCGCACCGCCGCCGTGTCATTGCTGGCGGCGCAGAGCTTCGCGCCGGATCCCGCTGGCGAGCTGTTGATCGTCGGTGCTGGCGTGCAGGCGCTGACCCATCTGGAAGCCTTTGCCGCCGGCCTCTCGCCGCGCCGGGTGTGGCTGCATTCGCGCACGGCCGCCAAGGCCGAAGCCCTCGCCGCGCATGCGCGCACGCTGGGCGTTGAGGCGCAGACGGTGGATGACGTGCGCACGGTCCTGCCGCGCGTGTCGATGGTGGTGACGGTGACGTCCAGCCTGGTGCCGGTGCTGCCGGACCTGGATAGCGGGCTGTGGCGCGACGATCATTTCATCGCCGCGGTGGGCGCGTTCCGCCCGGAGATGTGCGAGCTGCCGCCGGCGCTTTGCCAGGCGGCCTCGGCGCACGGCCGGCTGCTGGCCGACACCTTGTTCGGCATCGAGGAGGAGGCGGGCGACCTGCTGCAGGCGGGCATCGCTTGGTCCACCGTGCAGCCGTTCGAGCACGCGATCCTCGTCGCGGACGCACTGCGCGCGCGCCGCGGCAGCCCGCTGGTCTTCAAGAGTGTCGGTTACGCCCTGTGGGACCTGGCCGCGTGCGTGCTGGCGAGCGCCGGCACAGCGTAATTCCCTTGCCACGAGTAGGCCTATACCGTGCAGTAGGTTTTTGTCCGGCGAGCGTCGCAAATTGCATACGGTTTCGCCGACCGATTTGGCTCGTTTGCCCGCTTTTTTAATGGTTAACCCGTGATTTAGGGGCGGGCTTCTACAAAAGTGTTAAGCGTTTGAAACAGACGGGTCACACCAGACGGGATAATGCCTGCCTCGGGTAGAGAGTTAATAAGGAGCAAGAGGCATGTCCCCCAAGAAGATCCTGCTGGCCAGCGTAGCCATGCTGATTGCTGGCGCCGCGCAAGCGCAGAGCGCCGGCAGCAATATTGTCAGCCTGGGCTGGTTCCGCGTGATGCCGACGAGTTCGGCCGATGCGCTGGTCGTCGATAGCATCGGCGGCTTCCCCGTCAACCAGACCGAAGCCGGCACGAGTGCCAAGATCAAGTCCGCGGATACGCTTGGCATCGCGTTCACGCACTTCTTTACCGACAATATCGCAGGCGAATTTGTGGCGGGAATTCCGCCGAAGCACGATGTAGAGGGCGCTGGCACGTTTGCCAAATACGGCACGCTGGGCAATGTGAAGCAATGGAGCCCGGCGGTATTGGTGAAGTACTACTTCGGGGAAGCGAAGACCAAGTTCCGCCCCTACGTGGGCCTTGGCGTGAACTACACGTGGTTCACCGACGAGACCATCAACAACCAGACTTTCGTGCGCTCCGAGTTTGGTCCGAACGCCAAGATGACCGCGAGCGCCAAGAGCTCGTGGAATCCGGTGTTCAATGTCGGCGCGAACTACGCCATCACCGATAACTGGTTCGTTGGCCTGTCGGTGTCCTACCTGCCGCTATCCAGCACGGCCACGCTTACCACGCAGAACGCGGGCGCGGCAGGCAATGCTACCGTGGTGTCGCATACCAAGATCAAGATCGATCCGGTCGTGACCTACCTGAACGTCGGGTACCGCTTCTAAGCGGCTCGCCAGACGACAAAACGGGCGCCATTGCTGGCGCCCGTTTTGCTTTGTGCCGCTTCTGGCTCAGCCCGCGGCCTGGGTGCTGCCCTTGACGGGATAGCCTGCAGCCTCGATGGCTTCGCGCAGCGCTTGGCCGCTGGCGGTGGCTTCTACCGTGACTGCCTGCGCGGGGATGTCGGCCGACACCTTCGCGGCGGGATCGAGTGCTTGCACGGCGCGGGTGATGGCGCCCACGCAATGGCCGCACGACATGCCTTCAACCTGGAACTGGATCATCTGGAATCTCCTGTTGGTACCTGGGGTAAGGAATCAAGGTGAGCATCCGGCCGTCCAAAAAGCGTACCTGTCGCTGCGCTGGCCGGGCCGGACTTCGGTCTACCCCTGAAGTTTGCACCTTCCCACCGTGGGAAGCGCAAGGCCTTTTCCAGACGTTCTCGCGTTCGGCACGTGATGAATGCGTTGCTTGCACGCGGGCTTGACCTTCCCAACATGGTAAGGTCCATGATGTGGTTGTCATCACTGTGGACCCGATCCCTGCCATGCCCGCTAACACCCAACTCCTTCCCGTACCCGGCGCAGCAGCAGGCGCGCCGCCCTCCGAATGGCGGCTGCCGATCGGCGGCATGACGTGCGCCTCGTGCGTGCGGCGCGTCGAGACCGCGCTGGGCAAGGTGCCTGGCGTGCGCCAGGTCGCCGTCAACCTCGCCACCGAAGAAGCCACGCTGCAGGCCGATAGCGCTGCCGTGCTGCCGGCCGCCGCCGAGGCCGTGAGGGCTGCCGGCTACGAGGTGCCGCACCAGGCCATGACCTTGTCCATCAGCGACATGACGTGCGCTTCCTGCGTGGCCCGCGTCGAGCGTGCGCTGAAGGCCGTGGCCGGCGTGGTGGATGCGCAGGTCAACCTGGCGACGGAGCAGGCTGAGGTGACCGTGCTGCGTGGTGCCGTGGATGCCGATGCGCTGGCCGCTGCGGTGGCGCGCGCCGGTTATGGCGCGGTGCCGGTCACCGGCGAATTGCCGGCTGGGGCGGTGCCTGGCGAAGGCTTCTGGTCTGGGCCATGGCCGGTGGCGATCTCGGCGGCGCTATCGTTGCCGCTGGTGGCGCCCATGGTGGCCGAATGGTTCGGCGTGCACTGGATGCTGCCGGCCTGGGTGCAGTGGCTGCTGGCCACGCCGGTGCAGTTCGTGTTTGGCTGGCGTTTCTACAAGGCTGGCTTCAAGGCGGTGCGCGCGGGCGCGGGCAACATGGATCTGCTGGTCGCACTCGGCACCTCGGCGGCTTATGGCTTGTCCTTGTGGCTGATGTGGCGTGGCGCGGACGATATGCCGCACCTGTACTTCGAGAGCGCGGCAGTGGTCATCACGCTGGTGCGCCTGGGCAAGTGGCTGGAAACCCGCGCCAAGCGCCAGACGGCGGACGCCATCCGCGCGCTGGCCGCGCTGCGCCCCGATAGCGCGATCGTGCGCCGCGACGGCGCGGAGATGAGCGTGCCGCTGGGCTCGGTGCGGGTCGGCGATGAGATCGTGGTGCTGCCGGGCGCACGCGTGCCCGTGGATGCCAAGGTGATCGAAGGCAGCAGCCATGCGGACGAATCCATGCTGACCGGCGAGAGCCTGCCGGTACCGAAGGCACCCGGCGCGCTGCTGACCGGCGGCGCCATCAACTACGAAGGCCGCCTGGTGGCGCGCACGGTGGCGGTGGGCGCGGAGACGGTGCTGGCGCGCATCATCCGCATGGTCGAGCACGCGCAAGCGGCCAAGGCGCCAATCCAGCGCATGGTCGACCGCGTGAGTTCGGTGTTCGTGCCGGTGGTACTGGGCATCGCGCTGGTCACGCTGCTAGGCTGGGGCCTGTTCGGCGGCAACTGGGAGGCAGCCTTGCTGAACGCGGTGGCGGTGCTGGTGATCGCCTGCCCGTGTGCGCTCGGCCTGGCCACGCCGACCGCGATCATGGCGGGCACGGGCGCGGGTGCGCGCGCCGGCATCCTGATCAAGGACGCCGAGGCGCTGGAAGTGGCGCACCGGGTCAAGGTGGTGGCCTTCGACAAGACTGGCACGCTCACGGTGGGTAAGCCGGAAGTGGTGGCGCTGGCGGTGCCGGCAGGTGCCGGTGACGATGACGATGCAGAGCCACGCTTGCTGGCGCGTCTGGCCGCGCTGCAGGCCGGCAGCGAGCATCCGCTGGCGCACGCGGTGCTGGCAGCGGCCCGCGCGCGCGGCATCCACGCGCCGACGGCTACCGATGTGCGTGCATTGCCCGGCATGGGCTTGTCCGGCAAGGTCGATGGCGTGGCATTGCAGCTTGGCAGCGAGCGCCTGCGTGCCTCGCTGGGCGCAGCGGCGGGTACGCTCGAAGCGCAGGCGCAGGCACTGCAGCAAGCGGGCCGCACCGTGTCCTGGCTGATCGAGACGGGCGCGGCGCGGGATGCGTCGCCCGCGCAAAACCGCGTGGTGGGGCTGGTTGCCTTTGGCGACGCCATCAAGCCTGGCGCGCGGCGCGCGATCGAGCGGCTGCGCGCCGCCGGCGTGCGCACGGTGATGCTGTCCGGCGACAACCGGGGCGCCGCCGCGCGCGTGGCCCAGACGCTGGGGCTGGACGAGGTGCAGGCGGAAGTACTGCCGGCCGACAAGGCCGAGCGCGTGAACGGGCTCAAGGCGGGCGGCACCGTGGTGGCCATGGTTGGCGACGGCATCAACGATGCGCCGGCCCTGGCCGCGGCGGATGTCGGCATCGCCATGTCGACCGGCACCGATGTGGCCATGCATGCCGCCGGCATCACGCTGATGCGCGGGGACCCGGCGCTGGTGGCCGACGCACTGGCGATTTCGCACCGCACCGTGCGCAAGATTCGCGAGAACCTGTTCTGGGCCTTCTTCTACAATGTGATCGGCATCCCGCTGGCGGCGGCCGGCCTGCTCAACCCGGTAGTGGCCGGCGCGGCCATGGCATTCTCCAGCGTGAGCGTGGTCGGCAATGCGCTGCTGCTGCGGCGCTGGAAGCCGGCGGGAGAGCAAGCATGAATGTCGGCAAGAATATCGGCGAAGCGGCACAGGCTTCCGGCGTCTCCGCGAAGATGATCCGGCACTACGAGTCCATCGGCCTGCTGGCGCCACCGCCGCGCAGCGAGGGCGGCTACCGCCGCTACGACGAGCGCGCGGTGCACACCTTGCGCTTCGTGCGGCGTGCCCGTAATCTCGGGTTCTCGCTGGACGAGATACGCGGGCTGCTGTCGCTGTGGCACGACCGCGCGCGGGCCAGCGCCGACGTCAAGGCGCTTACCTTGCGCCACGTGGCGGACCTGGAGCAGCGCATTGCCGAACTTGCCGCCATGCGCGACACGCTGCGCCAGCTGGCCGAGGCCTGCAGCGGCGATGCGCGGCCCGACTGCCCGATCCTGGCCGATATGGCGCAGGCAGGATTCGGCCTGGCGGCGGAGCAAGCGGATGCGGGCGGCAACAACGATGGCGCGGTGCCGGCCTGCCATCGTCACGGCGAGGACAGCACCGCGGCCTCCTAGTCAGGGAAGGCTGGCGGCATCGTAGCGGAACACAGATGGAGATCAACCGAATGGATCGACCGAGTACCGCTGCTTGCGCCGAGCCGGCCGACGTCGGCGCCGATGGCGCCGGCCCTGCCGCGGCGGCCCCCGCGCGGCCCGTCACCCCCATCGAAAGCCGCCAGCGCATGCGCGACGGCACGGAACTGTTCCTGCGCACCTGGCAGCCCGATCCCGAGCTGTTCCCGGAACCTGCCGGTTCGCTATTGCTGGTGCACGGCCTGGCCGAGCATTGCGGGCGCTACCAGCACGTGGCGGAGCTGTTGTGCGGCCTGGGCTTGCGTGTGCGCGCCTACGACCAGCGCGGCCATGGCGCCAGCGGCGGTCCGCGCATGGTGGCGGAGCATCCGGATGTGTTCGTCGAAGACCTCACCGAAATCCACGACGCCGCGGTGGGCCAGTGGCAGGAGCTGCCGTTCCTGCTGGGGCACAGCATGGGCGGGCTGGTGGCCGCGTGCTTCGCCACCGCGCGCGTGCGGCCCATCCGCGCGCTCGTGCTGTCATCGCCGGCGCTGGCCTTGAGGCTGTCCGCCCCGATGCTGGCCCTGCACCGTATGCTGCTGACGCTGGTGCCGCGCCTGCGCGTGCCCAACCCGATCGATGCGCGCTACCTGTCGCACGACGCCGCGGTGGTGGCGCAGTATCGCGCCGATCCGCTGGTGCAGGGCACCATCAGCGCTGGCGTGCTGGAGACTTTTGTGCGCGGCATGGCGCAGGCGCAAACCGACGCGCCCCTGCTGGAAGCACCCATGCTGATGCTGGTGGCGGGCGACGATCGCATCGTCGATCCGGCCGGCAGCCGCCGCTTCTTCGACAACGCGCCGCCCGACCTGCGCGACGCGCTCTGGTTCGACACCGGCTACCACGAGATCTTCAACGAGGCACAGCCGCTGCGCGGCGAGGTACTGGCCGCGCTCACCGGCTGGCTGCGCAAGCATCTGCAGCCGCAGGCGGCGTGAGCGCGCATGATGTGTCCCTGGCTGCCATCACCTGAACCATTGCGCGCAGCCATGGCCCAAGTTCGGCATGCCGCGTATGGACGCACGCATTTGCCATCCTGGCGGGATATTCCCGCGCGGGCTCATCATCAACCTTTCCAAACGTGGCGCAAGGCCTGACAAGAGAAAGCATGGAGACATACGACTACATCATCGTCGGCGCCGGATCGGCCGGCTGCGTGCTGGCCAACCGCCTGACCCAGGACCCTGAGGTGAGCGTGCTGCTGCTGGAAGCCGGCGGGCGCGACGACTACCACTGGATTCACATCCCGGTGGGCTACCTGTATTGCATCGGCAACCCGCGCACCGACTGGATGTACCGCACCGTGGCGCAAGCCGGCCTGGGCGGCCGCTCGCTGGGCTACCCGCGCGGCCGCGTGCTGGGTGGCTCGTCCTCGATCAACGGCATGATCTACATGCGTGGGCAGCGCGAAGACTATGACGACTGGGCGCGCCTGACGGGCGACGACGGCTGGCGCTGGGACAATGTGCTGCCGCTGTTCAAGCGCAGCGAGGACCATCATCGCGGCGGCGACGAATTCCACGGCGCAGGTGGCGAATGGCGGGTGGAAGGGCAGCGCTTGCGCTGGGACATCCTGGAGCGCTTTATCGATGCCGCCGAGCAGGCCGGCATCCCGCGTACCGATGACTTCAATCGCGGCGACAACTTTGGCGTGGGCTATTTCGAGGTCAACCAGCGCCGCGGCATTCGCTGGAATACCGCGAAGGCGTTTCTGCGCCGCGCGGCGGAACGGCCGAACCTGACGATCGTCACCGGCGCCCAGGTGAGCGCGCTGACGTTCGAGGGACGCCGCTGCACCGGCGTGGACTATCTCGGCGGCGGCAAGCCATTCACGGCGGCAGCGCGCGAGGAGGTCATCCTGGCAGCGGGCGCGGTCAATACGCCGCAGTTGCTGGAGCTGTCCGGCATCGGCCAGCCCGAGCGGCTGCAGGCGGCGGGCATCGCGGTGCGCCATGCGTTGCCCGGCGTGGGCGAAAACCTGCAGGACCACTTGCAGCTGCGCAGCGTGGTCAAGGTGGAGGGCGTGCGCACGCTCAACACGCGCGCGGGCAGCTGGTGGGGCAAGCTTGGCATCGGCCTGCAGTACGCGGTCAACCAGAGCGGCCCGATGAGCATGGCGCCGTCGCAGCTCGGTGCCTTCGCGCGCTCGGATGCATCGTATGCGCGGCCCAACCTCGAGTACCACGTGCAGCCGCTATCGCTCGACAAGTTCGGCGATCCGTTGCATCGCTTCAATGCGTTCACCGCCAGCGTGTGCAACCTGCGCCCGACCTCGCGCGGCAGTGTGCACATCGCCGATCCGGATTTCCGCCACGCGCCGGTGATCGCGCCCAACTATTTGACGACCGACGCGGACCGCAAGGTCGCGGCGGATTCGCTGAGGCTGACGCGGCGCATCGTGGCCTCGCCCGCGCTCGCGCCCTACAAGCCGCAGGAATGGCTGCCGGGCGCGGCGTTCGAGACCGACGAGCAACTGGCCCAGGCGGCGAGCGAGATCGGCACCACCATCTTCCATCCGGTGGGCACCTGCCGCATGGGCCGACCCGATGACCCGCAGGCCGTGGTGGACCAGCGCCTGCGCGTGATTGGCATCGATGGCTTGCGCGTGGTCGATGCATCGATCATGCCGCTGATCACCTCGGGCAACACCAACTCCCCGACCATCATGATCGCGGAGCGCGCCAGCGACATGATCCGCGAGGACCGGCGCCGGCGCGCGAGCGGCGTGGCGCAAGGGGGTGCGCACGGCGCTGTTTCCCCGGCGGGAGCTTCGCTGGCCAGCAAAGCGGGGGCCACAACCCAGGCCTGAGTACGCCGCTTGTCGCGAACGCGCGGCAAACGCGCGGCAAACCTGACACCAACCTGACATCTGGTTCATGTTTCATAATCAGTGCAAACCCGGATGTTTTGCGACGCAGCAGACGCACACAATAGACGCCGAGATGCCGTGCAGCACCGCTCACATTGGCGCGCCCCCACAAGGGCGCGTCGCGCGTTCCGGGACGGGCGCGCACGGCGGACATCCAGGCAGCAATACAGGCAGCAAATAAATACAAGCAAATACAAGCGGCGCGAGAGCCGCAACAGCCACGGGGAGCGCAACTGGATTGGCGCGACCTGTGCGGTGGTGGTGCGACTGGCACCACAGTTCTGACCATTTGGCGGTGCCGACCAGAAGCCGGCGCCGCTGCAAGAGGGCGGGCAGGAGACCATGAATCAGCAAGAAACGATCCTGGAAACGCGGAACCTCACCAAGGAATTCAAGGGGTTCACCGCGGTAAGCGACGTCAACCTCAAGGTGCGGCGCGGCTCCATCCATGCCTTGATCGGCCCCAACGGCGCCGGCAAGACCACCTGC
>NZ_JBXAHA010000019.1:0-194364 GCF_058794615.1 Cupriavidus sp. GW823-FHT07A04 | reverse complement strand
TCTTTGCCTACTTTCTTGGCAAGACAAGAAAGTAGGTCGCCGCCCCGCAGGGGTGGTGAAACTGCCTTTGACTTTGACGTTTAGCAGTAGCAACCCCACCAAACAAAAACAAAACCCAAAAGGACCAAAAGGAGACCCCCCATGCCCCACATCGACATCCACAAACTAGCCGATGAATCCCGCTTCAACCGCTTCCACGCCCAAATCCTCCTCTGGTGCGCCCTCATCATCATCTTCGACGGCTACGACCTCGCCGTGGTCGGCATCGCGCTGCCGTCGATCATGAAGGGCATGGGCGTGGACGCCACCAGCGCCGGCTTCATGGTCAGCGCCGCGCTGTTCGGCATGATGTTCGGCGCCATCTTCATGGGCACGGTGGCTGACCGTATCGGGCGGCGCCGCGCCATCGCCATCTGCATCCTGCTGTTCAGCGTCTTCACCGCGGCGGCCGGCTTCACCAGCGATCCCGTGACGTTCAGCGTGACACGCTTCCTGGCCGGCCTGGGCATCGGCGGCGTCATGCCGAACGTGGTGGCGCAGATGACCGAGTACTCCCCGCGCAAGATTCGCGGGACCATGGTCACGCTGATGTTCAGCGGCTACTCGGTGGGCGGCATGTTGGCCGCGCTGCTGGGCAAAGGCATGATTGAAAGCTACGGGTGGCAATCGGTCTTCCTCGCCGCTGGCCTGCCGGCACTGCTGATCCCAGTCATCCTGAAGTCCTTGCCGGAGTCCATGCCCTTCCTGATCAAATCGGGCCAGATCGACGCACTCAAGCACATCGCCTCGCGCCTGGAGCCAGGCTACCAGCCCCAGCCCGGTGACCGGTTCGCGCTGCCCGCCGGCGAGCAAGCGGGCGACGCGCCCATCGGCAAGCTGTTCCAGGACGGACGCGGCTTTTCCACGTTGATGTTCTGGGTAGCGTTCTTCATGTGCCTGTTCATGGTCTACGCGCTCAGCTCCTGGCTGGCCAAGATGATGGCCGGTGCAGGCTATAGCCTGGGCTCGGCGCTCACCTTCGTGCTGGTGCTGAACTTCGGCGCCATGATCGGCGCCATCGGCGGTGGCTGGCTGGCGGACCGTTTCAATATCAAGTACGTGCTGGTGGGCATGTACGCCCTGGCCGCGGTATCGATCACGCTGCTGGGCTACCCGGTGCCCACCGCGCTGCTGTTCGTGCTGGTAGCGCTGGCCGGCGCCTCGACCATCGGCACGCAGATCGTCACCTACGCCTATGTGGGGCAGTTCTATCCGATGGCGGTCCGCGCGACCGGCATCGGCTGGGCGTCAGGCATCGGGCGCAGCGGGGCCATCCTGGCGCCGATCGTGATCGGCGCGCTGGTGGGCATGTCGCTGCCGCTGCAGCAGAATTTCGTGGCCATCGCCATTCCGGCGGTGATCGCGATGATGGCGGTGTTGCTGATCGATCATCGGCGCTCGGCTTCGGCGCAGCATGCCGAGGGCAAGACGGAGCATGTAGCACCCATCGCGCTGGTGGCGGGATCACACATAACATCGTAAGTGGGCGTGGCGGCGCAGGCGCCGCCACGCATGCACTTACGGGTAAGATCGCGGTTCGCTCCGACCTGCCCGGTCAACGGGCACATCCCGAAAGTTCATTCAAATCCACAAACGATGACCCCATTTCGCGGAAAGCTTCGGACGCGCCATCTGGAGATCATTCTCTCCGTCGCGGAACTTGGGAACCTGTCCAAGGCCGCCGAGCAATTGCACATGACGCAGTCCGGGCTTTCGCGGGCGGTTGCCGAGGTCGAGGAGATCGTTGCCG
Organism: Cupriavidus sp. GW823-FHT07A04; assembly: GCF_058794615.1. Taxonomy (NCBI): domain Bacteria; kingdom Pseudomonadati; phylum Pseudomonadota; class Betaproteobacteria; order Burkholderiales; family Burkholderiaceae; genus Cupriavidus; species Cupriavidus sp. GW823-FHT07A04. Next base: position 192,575 of record NZ_JBXAHA010000019.1, on the reverse strand, counting down.
GGAAGCTGTTCGAGCGATCCGCGAAGGGCATGATGGCCACCGCGCTCGGAACCGCGATGTGCCGCCATGCGGCCTTGCTCCTGAGCGACTTCCACAAGGCCGAGGCGGATCTGGGTGCCATCGCCAGGGGCGATCTCGGCAACATGATCCTGGGCTGCTTCTCGATGTTCAGCCGGTGGCCGCTGGCGGAGGCCATTCTCCAGTTCCGCCAGGCGAATCCGCGCGTGGAGATCACGGTGGAAGTCGGATCGCACGAAGCCCTGATCGAGAAACTGGATGCGGGCGCGATCGACCTGCTCATCAGCCGCGCCCCGAGAAGCCAGAGCGCCGAAACCTACCGGACCGCCGCGCTGGTGCATGACGGCATCGTGCTTGCGTGCGCTCCGGATCATCCGCTGGCCAGGCAGGATGTCGATATCGCGACGTGCATCCAGTACCCCTGGATCTCCGCGCCACCAGGAAGCATCCTTCGGGAAATGCTGGTGCATGAAATCCGGGAAGCCGGTCTCCCGGCGCCGGAAATCGTGGGCGCGCTCTCGCTGGAACTGGGGCGCGAACTGATGTCGCGCGGCCACTTCCTGTGGCAGCTCCCCGAAAGTGCCGCACGCTTCATGGCCGCGCGCGGCGAGGTTTGCATCCTCCCGCTGTCGTTCAACCTCAGTCTTGGTCCGCTATCGGCCATCTGGCGGCGCGACCGGACCAGCACGCGGCAGACGCGCAGCTTTATCCTCAGCCTGCGGCGCGTCGTCGAATCCTCCTGGGACGCCGGCAGCCACTGAGCCTGCGGCTTGCCCCATTCGCGGGCAATCACACACCCCTTCAAAGCCGTCCGCACCGCGCTGGCGTCACCGCGCGTTCCCGTGCCGTGGCCCGCGTCCGCCATGCTTATTCACCTGCCTCGAAGCACCGGCACAGGCCATGCGACCTACGCATGACGCTTCTCAATTTCGTCATGCCTTGCCGCGCCACCTTCGCTCTACCATCGGTATCGGTCACAGGCCAATGACATCGCCCACGCGGCAAGTCGTTGCCGGATATCAGAGAGATCGCCACCTTGTGCTGCTGAGCGTGAGCGCTCCAACCGAAACCACAAAAGGAGGAAACAATGAGGACGAAAGGCCGCAGGTCTGCCATCACGGGAAGTGCATTTCCACGAATTCATCTGCGCCGGCTTTGCCTGGCAAGCCTGGCGACAACCGCGCTGGGCATGGCGGCCAATGCATCGGCCGCGCAGCCCGACGGGGTCTCACTCAGCGGCCTGGTAACGGCGGGTCCCACGGTGACGTCGAATGTCGGAGGGGCTTCACGCTATGGCGTCGATTCCGGCCCGTACCGGCCCAACTACATCGCCATGAACGGTTCCGAGACGTTGTCGCCAGACATGGCGGCGTACTTCAGGCTGGCCGGCCGGTTCTTTGCGGATAACGGCCAGACGGTCGGGCAGCTCTTCAACACCAATGCGATCGTTGGCTTGCGCGGTTCGCTGGGCGACCTCGCCCTGGGATACACGCGAGACTTCATGTTCGATTTCCTGACGATCCCGGGCTTCAGCGGCTCGTGGTTCGGCGGCATCTGGGGCAGCCCGCAGGGGCCGTTCCTGAATTTTGGCGGCGTCTATAGCCCGGCTCGCGTGGGTTCGTTCGACGCCGACCGGACCAACGGCGAAGCGCTGGCCAACGCGGCCAAGTACACCAGGCAATTCGGGCCGCTCAAGCTCGGCGCGATGTACGCCCTCGGCGAGCGCACCAGTTCGATCAACGACGGAAGCACCTATAGCCTCGGCGCACTCTACGAAACCCCGCGCTATGGCGCCGCCGTCGCCTATACGGATTTCAGGGACAGCAGCACGCCGACCAGCCGCGCGCACTTCCAGACGATGGGGCTGGGGGCAAAGTGGAACATCGGCGAGTCGACGATTGCTGGGTCTTACACCCGCGTGAGAAACGCGCTCACCAATGGCGCGATCGACACGTTCGGCGCGGGCTCGACAGTGCCTGTGGGCGATAGCTACACGATCAACCTTCACTACCAGTACATGAAGGGCAACGCGGCGCTGCAGGATCGCTACGCGCATCAGGTCCTGCTGAAACTGGACAAGGCGCTGTCGCTGAGAACCCATGTCTACCTGCAAGCCGCGTTCCAGAAGGCGGGGGGCACCGCGGACGCCAAGGCCTTTATCAACGGCGCTGCCGGCCCGTCGGACAGCAACAAGCAAGTACTGTCCGGGCTCTTTGTCGAGCACGCATTCTGAGCGGGACGAGCGCCTACCATGAAAAACCCCCCATTGCGTGCCGATCCCCTGGGCATCTCCGCGGTGATCGACGACATCCCGCCCAATCGACACCGCCGCCGCATCATCGCCATCTGCTTTGCCGTGGTTGCGCTCGAGGGCTTCGATGCAGCCATCATTGGATTCATTGCGCCGCAGATCGCTACGCACTTCAGCGCGAAGCCCGCCGAGATTTCCGCTGCCATCGCAGCGGGCATGTTCGGGCTGCTGCTCGGCTATGTCACCGCGGGGAGCATTGCTGACACACGAGGACGAAAGCCTGTGCTTGTGGCCGGCACGCTAGCGTTTGCGCTAGCCACCCTCGCCTCTGCGTTCAGCGCATCGCTATTCCAGCTGGTGGCATGGCGATGCCTGACCGGCGTGGGCGTCGGTGTGGCGATGCCCGCCGTTGCCGCGCTGCTGGCGGAATTGCTGCCCGCCCGCCGGCGCGCATCGGCGCTCTCCGGCGTGTTCTGCGGATTCCTGTTCGGCTCTGCCGCGGCGGGCTTCCTGACGGGGCACCTGATCGATGGCATCGGCTGGCAGGGGCTGTTTCTCCTCGGAGGCATCGGGCCGCTGCTGCTCGTTCCCGCCATCCTTGCTCTCTTGCCCGAGTCTCCAGCATTCCTGGTGCAGATCGGGGCCGGTTCGGGCCGGGTATGCGCCGCCCTGGCCAAGCTGGGCGCGCCCCAGCCTGGCGCAGCGATGTTCAAGGCCCCCGCGCAGCCGGCCGAGATCACCAAGGGCAGCGTGGCGCAGCTCTTCAGTACGCAGTACCGGTCAACCACGGTGCTGCTCTGGCTGCTGATGTTCCTGATACTGGGCAGCTTCTATGTCATCGCGAGCTGGCTCCCGACCTTGATCAAGAGTACCGGGGAAAGCGTTGCCATGGCTTCCAGGACGGCCTCCCTGTTCCAGTTTGGCGGCCTGGTCGGCGCGGTGGTCGGCGCCTTCGCCATCCGGCGCGTCGCGCCGTTGCGTTTCGTCGGGATCGCCTTGCTGATCGGTGCCGCCAGCCCGCTTCTGATCGCCTCACCCGATGCCACGGCAGGGTACGCCATCGCCGTATTCTGCTCGGGCTTCCTGATCAGCGGGCCCATCGTCGTGCTCAACGCCGTCGCGGTTGCGGCCTACCCCACGCAGATACGTTCCGTGGGCGCGGGCTGGGCCAGCGCGCTCGGCCGCGTGGGATCGCTGGCCGGCGCGGGCTCTGTCGGGCTATTGATCAAGTCCGGCGTGGGGCTGCCCGAGATCATCGCCACTGTCGGCGCCGCGGTGCTGGTGTGCGCCGTGATCGTACCGTTCCTTATCCGCAAGTTGCGTGAACCTGGAGTCTGATCCAATGCCTGTCAAAGAGAAATCCGTTGTGGTGTCCTTGTCCATCGGCGCCATCCGTGGCGAGGCGTCCGATGGCGTCTTTGCATTTCGCGGGGTGCCTTATGGCGAGCGAGCCCATCCTGGGAACCGGCTATCCGAAGTGATGCCGCCGTCCGCATGGACTGGCGAACGCGATGCCACCGCGCTCGGCGCGGTCTTTCCGCAAGCCCCTTCGCGCCTGGCTACGGTCATGGGCAACGGCATCGACCGCAACCCGCAATCCGAAGACGCATTCCTCCTCAATGTGTGGGCGCCGCGGGACGCGGAGCGCCGGCCAGTGTTGGTGTTTATTCACGGTGGCGGTTTTCTCACCGGCGGTGGCACCGCTGCCTGGTATGACGGCGAACGCTTGGCCAGGGAAAGCGGGATGGTGGTGGCAACGGTCAACTACCGGCTTGGCGCGCTGGGCCATTTCACCGATGCCAGCGATGCGCGCGGCGCCAATCGCGCCGTTCGCGACCTGATTCGCGCCCTGGAGTGGGTGCAGGAACATATCAGCCGGTTTGGCGGCGATCCGGCGCGCGTCACGGTGGGCGGCCAGTCGGCCGGTGCCTACTACGCCTGGTTGCTTGGCGTCAGCCCTGCGTCGAAGGGGCTGCTCCATCGAAACGCCATGTTCAGCCTGCCGGCCCTGCCGCCGCTTTCACCGGACGACGCGTATCGCACGAGCCTCGCGCTGCTCGACGCCGCAGGCGCGCAAGACATCGGCGCGTTGTCGGTCAATGAGATCCTTGCGGCGCAGAGCCAGTTGATGCGCTCGCGCGCCAGTTTCGGTGAAGTCTCGGTCGGCTTGCGGCCGGTGGCAGAAGAAGGCCTTGTCCCCGACTGGCTCTTCGACCTGCCGCGCGCGGCCAGGCAAGCGCACGTGTCAGCGTCCCTGCTCGGCTTTACGGCTGACGAGAGTACCGCCTTCATGGCAGCCGCGCCCGAGGTGGTGGAAGCCTCGGCGCAGCAGGTCATGGCTTGGTTCGAGAACAAATTCGGGGCGGCCGCAATGGAGCACTACGCGGCCTTTGCTGCCGCGCGCCCTGCCCACACGCCGTACACCCAGTTGGTCGATGCAAGCGGATACGGCCTGTTCGGTGCCGCGGCGCGCGAGATCTCCAGCGCTCTCGCCAGCGCGGCCAAGCCTGTCTATCCGTACCGGTTCAGCGTGCAGAGCCGCGTGCCAAACCTCATGAGCCCGCATTGCCTGGAACTGCCCTTCCTGTTCGGGAACCGCGGCAACTGGCTTGATGCACCCATGATTGCGAACATCCCTGAAGAGATATTCGAGAACGTGGGCGCCGCCTTCCGCCTGGCCATATCCAGCTTTGTCACGACGGGCAAGCCAGCCACGCCGTCTGGTGCTGCGTGGCAGCCCTTCGATGTCGCCGAGCCGGGCATCGCGGACTTCGCGGATGCCGGCCTCTCCTGGCAGCCGTGGCATCCCTTGCTTGCCACTTAGTGCCAGCCATGGGTAGCGAAACGTCCGAGAACCGGTGACAACCTCGTCTCCGGCCGACAACACCCGCCCCGCTCTGTGTGGCGGCAGACATTCGCAGCCCTCTCCTGGTCCCAGACTCATCCCTGTACGTGACTGGCCCCTAGCACCGTACCTTCGCCCCGCCATGCCCTTTCCCAGGCTGGCGGGGCTCCTTTGCGCTCCGGCAGGAGAGTCGTCAAGCCACGGATGCCATCACCGGGCCAGCCGTGCCCCCGGCCACATCCGTACCACCAGGGCCCCGACGGCCGTCGCGGTCGACAACAGCGTCACCGCCATCCAGCCCCAGCGCGCCAGCAGCACGCTGCCCAGCGCGGCGCCGGCCGCCATCCCCACGAACATGCCGACAAACAGCACCGCATTGAGGCGGCTGCGGGCGCCAGGCTCGATGCCGTAGACGATGGTCTGGTGCGCGACCAGCGTCACTTGCACACCAAGGTCGAAGCCCAGCGCGCTGGCGCCAATCAGCCACAGCCGTGCGTGCGGTGCGAGCAGCGGCGAGAGCAGCATCCCGGCGAACGAGATCGCGGTCAGCGCGATGCCCAGGCGGGTGACGAGCTCCGGGCCCTTGCGGTCTGCCAGGCGGCCGGCCAGCGGTGCGGCGAGCGCACCGGCGGCACCGGCCAGGCCGAATGCGCCGGCAGCCGCGCTGCCCAGGTGGAACGGCGCGCCGTGGAGCATCACGGCCAGGGTCGACCAGAATGCGCTGAAGCCAACCGACAGCAGCCCCTGTGACAGCGTCGCCCGGCGCAGCGCGCCGTGCTTCTGCCACAGCTTGCCGAGCGAGCCCAGCAGCGCGCTGTACGCAAGATGGGTGGTGGGCTTGAAGCGCGGCAGGCCGCGCGCGGCCACCACGCCGATCAGCGCAATGCTGGCCGCTGCGATCACGAACATGATGCGCCAGCCGAAGTGCTCGGCCACAAACCCGCTGAGCACGCGCGAGAGCAGGATGCCGAGCAGCAGCCCGGTCATCACGGTGCCGACGACCTTGCCCCGGTGCGACTCGGGCGCCAGCGTGGCGGCGGCCGGCACGATGTCTTGCGCCATCGTCGCGGCCAGCCCGATCGCCAGGCTGGTGGCCAGCAGCAGCCCGATGCCGGAGGCGGCGCCGCTGGCTAGCAGCGCGACGCTGAGCACGGCAGCCTTGGCCAGGATGATGCGCCGGCGGTCATAGCGGTCGCCCAGCGGGGCCAGCAGCAGGATGCCCAGCGCATAGCCGAGCTGCGTGAGCGTAGGCACCAGGCCGACCGCCGCATCGGACGCGCCGATGTCCGGGCCCAGCACGCCGAGCATGGGCTGGCTGTAGTACAGCGACGCCACGGCTAGGCCGGCGCCCGCGGCAAGCAGCAGGACCAGCCGTGCGGGCAGGCCGGTGGCAGGGGAATCCGCCGTGTGCGTTGTGCGCGCGGCAGCGGTGGTATGTGCGGCTTGAATGGAAGACATTGCGTTAACCCTCAGTTGGAAAACATGGCTGGAGTTTGCCGGTGGCCCTCGGCACGTGGTAGTACTACACTTCGCACAATGGCTATACGCCAGACGCATGACCAACAGCCGCCGTGCCGGAAACCATGAAAACCCAGCCCTCCGCTCCAGTCGCTCCAGTCGCTCCGGCCACCTCCTCCACGCCTTCCGCCGACCGCGTCGAGCTGATGCAGACCTTCGTGCGGATTGTCGAGGCCGGCAGCCTGTCGGCGGCCGCCGCGCAACTAGGCACCACCCAGCCCACCATCAGCCGCCGCCTGCAAAGCCTGGAGCGCTCGCTTGGCCTGCGCCTGCTGCAGCGCTCAACCCATGCGATGAAGCTCACCGAGGATGGCGAGCGCTGCTTTGGGCGCGCCAAGGAGCTGGTAGCGGGATGGGAGGCTTTCGAAGCGGACCTGCGCGGCGCCGGTGACGAGCCCGAAGGCACGCTGCGGGTCGTGGTGCCGCATGCCTTCGGGCAGCAGCAGTTGCTGGGGCCGCTGGCGGAGTTCCTGCGCCGTCACTCGCGGGTGACGGTGGAGTGGCTGTTGTATGACCGGACACCGGAGTTCATTGCTGACGGCATCGACTGCGCCATCCACGTTGGCGAGGTGAGCGACCCGTCGGTGGTGGCGATCCGGCTTGCCGAGGTGCCCCGCATCGTCGTTGCCGCGCCTGCCGTGCTGGATGGCTTGGCGACGCCCTCGCACCCGAACGAGCTAGCCATGCTGCCCTGGCTTTCCCTGCGCACCTTCTATCGCAACGAGGTGACGCTGACCCATGCGGCGACAGGCGAGAACCAGCGGCTGACGTTCCGCCCGCGCATGGGCACCGACAGCCTGTATGCGTTGCGCAGCGCGGCGGCGCTGGGACTAGGCGTGGCCGTGGCGTCGGCCTGGCTGATGGCCGAGGATATTGCACAGGGCCGGCTGCTGCACCTGGTGCCCGAGTGGCGGGCATCCTCGCTGCCGATGTACCTGATCTATCCCTATGCGAGCTTCTATCCCGCCAAGCTGCGCCGCTTTGTGGAGACGATGCGGCAATGCGTGCCGGCGACCATGGCAGGATGAACCCTGGCCGAGCGCAAGCTGCCGCCGGGCGGCAGGCTCAAGATCGAAGTGCTCGGCATCGACCCGCCGGGCCGCTTCGCGTGATAGCCAAAGCCCGGAAACCAGAGCCACCCCGGCGCCATCAGATCTCGTCCGGCACCCGCTCCAGGTCCTTCATCCACACCACGGACTCCGAATCGCTCGGCGCCCGCCAGTCTCCGCGCGGCGACAGCGAGCCGCCCGACCCCACCTTGGGCCCGTTCGGCACGCACGAGCGCTTGAACTGGCTGGTCCGGAAAAAACGGTCGAGGAAGATGCGCAGATTGCGCTTGATGTCGGCCACCTTGTACACATTGCGCACCACGTCCAGCCCGTCAGGCCAGTTGCCCTTGTCGCGCTCGCCCCATGCGCTCAGGGCAAGGAAGGCGATCTTGGTCGGCGTGAAGCCGAACCGCAGCGTGTAGTACAGGTTGAAATCCTGCAGCTCATACGGACCAATGAAATTTTCGGTCTTTTGCTGGGGCGCGTCGGCGGAGTCGCCCGGCACCAGTTCCGGGCTGATCTCCGTGCCAAGCACGTCGAGCAGCACGTCCGAGCCGGCATTGCCGATCTGCCCGGTCTCCGCCACCCAGCGGACCAGGTGCGAGATCAGCGTCTTGGGCACGCTGCCGTTCACGTTGTAATGCGACATGTGGTCGCCCACGCCATACGTGCACCAGCCCAGGGCCAGCTCGCTCAGGTCGCCGGTGCCGATCACGATGGCGTGGCTGTGATTGGCGAAGCGGAACAGATGGTTGGTGCGCTCGCCCGCCTGTACGTTCTCGAACGTGACGTCGTACACAGGCTTGCCGGACGCATAGGGGTGCTCGAGGTCCTTGAGCATCTCGACGCAGCTTGGCCGGATGTCGATCTCCTTGGCCACGCAGCCCACCACCTCCATCAGCTTGCGCGCCTGGAGCAGCGTGCGCTCGCTGGTGGCAAAGCCCGGCATGGTGATGCCGATGATGTTGGTGCGCGGCAGCTTCAGCCGATCCATGGCCTTGGCGCACACCAGCAGCGCGTGCGTGGAATCCAGCCCGCCGGAGACGCCGATCACCACCTTGGAGATGCCGCTGGACGACAGCCGCTGGACCAGCGCCTGCACCTGGATGTTGTAGACCTCGCTGCAGCGCTCGTCGCGCCGCCGCGCGTCGGACGGCACGTAGGGGAACCGCTCCACCGTCCTGCGCAGCGGCAATGGCTTGTCCAGCACCAGGTTCATGGCAAAGGGGATCACCTTGAACTTCGCCACCTCCGCGCCGTGGCGCCGCACCGAGTGGCCGAACGTGGTCTGGTGCATGCGCTCGCGCGACAGGCGCTCGAGGTCGACATCCGCAAAGGTCAGGTGCGAGCTGTCCGCAAAGCGCTCGGACTCCGCGAGCAGCTCGCCGTTCTCGTAGATCAGCGCCTGCCCGTCCCACGCCAGGTCGGTGGACGACTCGCCCTTGCCCGCCGAGCTGTACAGGTACGCCGCCAGGCAGCGCGCCGACTGCTGGCTGACCAGCTGGTGCCGGTAGCCGGACTTGCCGACCACGATGTTGGAGGCCGACAGGTTCACCAGCACGGTCGCGCCCGCCAGCGCCGCGAACGACGACGGCGGAATCGGCACCCACACGTCCTCGCAGATCTCCACATGGAAGCGCAAGAACGGCACGTCTTGCGCCTCGAACAGCAGGCCGGCGCCAAAAGGCACCTTGCTGCCGCACAGCAGCACCTCCGTGGCTACCGCGCTATCGGCCGAACTGAACTGGCGCGCCTCGTAGAACTCCCAGTAGTTCGGCAGGTAAGTCTTGGGAACCACGCCAAGGATGCGCCCGCCGGCTACCACCGCCGCGCAGTTGAACAGCTGATGCTCGACCCGCAGCGGCAGCCCCACCACCAGCGTCGCGGCAATCGACTTCGACGCATCGACGATCGCGGCAAGGGCCGCCTCGCAGGCGTCGAGCAAGGCGCGCTGATGGAACAGGTCGTCGCAGGTATAGGCGGACAAACCCAGCTCCGGAAAGGCCACCAGCGCCGCGCCCTGGCTGGCGGCATCCCTGGCCAGCGCGATCGTTTCGGCGGCATTGAAGGCCGGATCGGCCACGCGGCACACCGGCACGCCCACGGCCACGCGGGCAAAGCCATGGGCGTAGATATTGAGGAACGGGTTCTTCGTGTCAGTCATGTCAATCATGTCAATCATCCTTGCACTGCGCGGTGCAGCGCTTGCGGCGCAGGCCGGGCGAGAAGTAGGTTGTGCGGTATATGGCGCAATTCTACGACGCGCGCGGGGGGACGTCCCGAAGCAACGAGGCGTTGGCGCGCCACAGTGGTGCGCGTAGTTGCTGGAGAACAGCCCGGCGCAAAGCCCAAGGGCCGGCAAACTGCGCCAGGAAGGCATGCGGTCCTTCATGCCTCGGCGCCTGCCGCGCGCTCGCTAAGGCGGAGACACGAAATGCCGGACCCTGGGCGCCGCCGGCCCCAGGTGCAGCGCATGGACGCGGGCCTGGATCGCCTTGTCGTTCACACTGAAGCGCTCATGCTGGCGCAGATGCTCCAGCCACGACTCGATGACAAACGTTTCCACATAGCGCCCCGGCTCGTCCATGTCCTCGAACAGGCTCCATGACAGCGCCCCGCCCCGCCGGCGCACGCGCCGCATCTCACGGGCAGCGGCATGGAACGCAGCGGCATTGGCCCTGTCGATGTAGTACTCGACGCTGATCATCACGGGGCCGCGATCGCCCGCGGCCTCGCCAGGCACCGGCGCGCCCGCATGATGTGGCGACGGGGTGAGATCGAGATCGGGAGAATCGGCCAGCCGCCAGCGCATGGCCAGCGCGGCGGCAAGCAGCATGCCCACGCCGGCCACCTGCAGTGCCGGCGCGGTGCCCTCTAGCGAGGCAACCTGTCCCCATACCGCGCTGCCGGCCGCCATCGAACCAAAGAACACCAGCAGGTAGACCGCCAGCGCCCGCGCCTTGACCCACCCGGCGGAACTGCGCTGCGCACCGCCATTGAGCACGGACAGCACGACAATCCACGCCATGCCTGCGAACAGCAGCACGATGGCGATCAGGGCAAAGCGCTTGATGCCCGACATGGCGAACAAGGCCAGCGCAAAGATCACGCTGGCGCCCAGCACCAGCCAGTCGGGCGAGAGCATCTTGCGCAGGCGCGGCAGCATCAGCGCGCCGCCGATCGCGCCGGCGCCCACGCACGCCAGCAGCAGCCCATAGCCACCGGGGCCCACCGCCAGTTCCTTGCGCGCTACCAGCGGCAACAGCGCCCAACCGGCGCTGCCGAAGGCAAAGAACGCCACCGCGCGAACCAGCACCACCTGCAGCACTGGCGCCGCCTGCACGTAGCGCAGGCCCGCCCGCACGGCCGGGAAGAAATGCTCGGGCGGCAAGCGCCGTGTGGTCTGCGCGGGCTGCCATCGGCAGATCACCCACAGCACGCCCACCACCGACACCGCATTCAGGAGGAACACGGCAGGTGGACCAAACAGAGTCAGCACGACGCCGCCCAGGGCGGGCCCGATCGCCCGGCTGATATTCACCCCCAGCGAGTTGAGCGCCACCGCCGACTGCAGCTCCGGCTTGGGCACCAGGTCCGGCACGATGGCCTGGAACGGCGGCGCGCTCATCGCCGCACCGGTGCCCAGCAGGAAAGTGGCGGCCAGCAAGACCGCCGGCGTTACCAGCCCGGCCAGCGCCAGCAGGCCCAGCGCCGTCGCCACCACCAGCATCCAGGCCTGGGCAAACAGCAGGTATTTGCGCCGGTCCACGATATCGGCCAGCACGCCGGACGGCAGGGCAAACAGGAACATCGGCAGCGTGGTGGCGGCCTGCACCAGGGCCACCATCAGCGGCGACGGGCTGACCGAGGTCATCATCCAGCCGGCGCCCACATCATGCATCCAGGTGCCGATATTGGAGACCAGGGTTGCTAGCCAGATGGCCCGGAACACCTTGTTGCGCAAGGGGCTCCACGGCCCGCCCGCAGGCTGCGCCAGCGCGGTGCCGGAGAGTTCCTGATTCATTTCAACTCCAGGTCCAGTGATGCCGGGCGGCCCGCTGCGGCTACGCGCCAGGCTAGCCACGATGGCGCCGGTGACGCAGGTCGTACCAGGCCACCAGCACGAAGCCGCCAACCAGGCCGAGGTGTTCGAAGAAGGCATTGGCCGCCATGAAACGCTCCGGCGGCGCCATCAGCCAGAACCGGTTGGCGATCAGGGTGGCAAAGGCGGTGAACACCGCCAGCGCCAGCGCGCCGGCCCAGCGATAGAAGCCGAGCAGGATCATCAGCGAAGCCCCCAGTTCGAGCGCGATGGTGGCCGCCGCCAAGGGCGCCGCTGGCGCCAGGCCGAAGTGCGCCAGTTCCGCCACGGCGCCGGGGAAATCCAGCGCCTTGTTGATGCCGCCCTGCAGATAGGCCGCGCAAAGCCCCAGCAAGCCTATCCACGCTATGACGGACGCGGTGCGCGACAGGCCATTGCCGCGGGAGATCCCGGGGTACGAGCTTCTCGATTCCATCGATGCATCCCCTTGATAGGTAAGTTGCCAACTCGCTTGCCTAACCGCAAAGGCGCAAAACCGGAACGGCCCGCGCCGCCAGCCGTCCTGCCGGCCACGAGCCGCGACGGCGTCACACCATGTGATTGTAGGATGCGACGCGGGCCAGGACGAAGGGAACCGAAGCCGCACAGCGCCGCACGGCTGCGGCAATAACCCTGCCGCCGTGTGTGCGCGCATGCTGCTCTATCATGTCGGTCATCCGAAGATGGCTTCACATGAAATTCTCATCCGTCGTACGCTGCCTCGCGGCGATCTCGTTGCTTGGGGCGGCGCTGGCAGGCATGCCGGCCCGGGCCAATACCAATACCAATACCAATGCCAGCGCCAACCCCGCTAGCGACTTCCCGCAGCGGCCAATCCGCCTGGTAGTGACATTTCCGCCGGGCGGCGGCACCGATACCCTGGCGCGGGTGATCGGCACGGAACTTGGGCGCAGCCTCGGGCAGGCCGTGGTGGTGGACAACCGGCCCGGTGCCAGCGGCAATATCGGCGCGGAGCTGGTGGCAAGGAGCCCGGCAGATGGCTATACCCTGCTGGTGGTCAACAGCAGCTTCGCCATCAATCCCGGCGTGTTCCGCAAGCTGCCCTTCGAGCCAGGCAAGGACTTCAGCGCGGTCATCGCGTTTGCGTCGGTGCCGTCCGTGATCGCCGTGCCGGAACAGTCCCCGATCCATAGCGTCAAGGACCTGATCGCTGCCGGGCGCTCGGGCAAGCCGCCCAGCTATGCGTCGTGCGGCAACGGCACGCCGCAGCACCTGGCGGGCGAGTTGCTGAAGATCTCGGCAAGGACCGATCTGCTGCATATTCCCTACAAGGGATGCGCACCCGCCATGACCGACGTGCTGGGCGGCCAGGCGGACGTCAGCATCAACACGCTCACCAACACCCTGCCCTACCTCAAGACTGGCAAGCTACGCGCGCTGGCGGTCACGTCCCGTGGCCGCTCACCGTTCCTGCCCGAGGTGCCCGCGGCCAGCGAGCTTGGCCTGCCGGGCTACGACGTCGACCAGTGGTTCGGCATCCTGGCGCCAGCGGGCACGTCGCCCGAAGTCGTGCAAAAGCTCAACCTGGAGATCGCCAGGGTCATTGCCAGGCCGGAGGTCATGGCCAACCTGGCGAACCTGGGTTTCGCCACCACCCACAGCACGCCGGCGGAGTTCCAGCGGGTGGTGAACGCCGATATCGCGCGATGGACCAAGCTGGCCCTGCGGATCGGCCTCAAGGCTGACTGATGCAAATCGATGCAAGGAAAGGGCGACGTCAGCGCATGGGCTCGGCCTGCTGGTAAGCCGCGGCCTGCGGCCATGGACTGAAGCCCACGGCCTTGCGGCCGGTCTGCACAAGGCCGAAGTCGCTCGCGTCCAGGCTGGCGGCAAGCAGCTTGCCGAAGGCGTTCAGCAAGACATCGGAGGTCAGCCCGGAGGGGCCGGCCAGCGCCGGGCAGATGATCCAGGTGATGTCGTCACGCGTGAACACCCGCAGTGATTTCACCAGGTCAGCGGGCTGCAGTTTCTCGTCCCGCACCGCCGCGTAGTCCAGCGCGAACGCGTTGACGAAATCCTCGGTATGCCGGTGGCCCAGGCACACCACCACCTTGGGCCGCCAGCGCGCGCACATCTCGGCCAGGAAGCGGAAGCGTCCGCCGTGCCGGCACAGATTCAGGTAGTGCTCCTTGGGCACCAGGGCCGGCTGGCCGCGGAACACCGTGGACCAGGGGGTCAGGCCATCGAGCTGCATGGGCAGGGGAAACAGGTTGAGCTTGAACTCGGCCCCGCAGGCGGCGTACAGGTGGTGCTCGTAATATGGCTTCCAGCCGGCATCGTCGTCGCGCAAGCCCAGCACCTGAGCGCGGGCGGCGGCCATGATGCGGGCGATGCGCTGGTGGCTGAGCCATTTGCCCATGCTGGCGCGGTGCGCGGCGCGAAACGCCGCGTCCCAGGCCAGCGGCGCCAGGCGCGGCTTGAGTGGCGCGCGCAGGTGCTCGGACCACGGATGCGGGCTCCTGTCGCAAAACCAGACCGAGGCCCGCGGATTGCCCCCCTCCATCCCCACATATGAAGCAAAGTAAGTATCTAGTTCCTGTCTTGTGAACACCGTGGTGTTCTCCATGCTGCCCCCCTGATTGCCTGGTGGGTCCCCTCTTCAGCTCTTGCCGCAGCGTGCCGGCGCCCGGGGGGCGCGCGTGCCGTTGCGATCGTTCGCCGGATATCCCGCGCCGGCCAGGGCTGGCGCTGAATCGTGCCGGGCATTTGTGGTGCGCCACGTCTGCTGCATGCTGGATAGCCTCCGCTATCCTAGTGGTCCGCCTTGCCAGTCTTGAGCATCTCGGCAATCTCGGTCGCGGAGGCCGGTGCGAATTGCGCTACGCAGGAGCGCGTCAGCGCCAGCGTGTATGAGAACGCCATGGCGCGGTCCTCGAACGTGCGGTTGAGCATGAAGTGCGCGGCAGGGACCTGGCCGTCGGCCAGCTTTGACAGGCGGACCAGCGCTCCCCAACTGCCTTGCGCCACCTGCAGGATATCCACCTCGATGGCATATCCGGCCTCGATATACGTCCTGGCCGGGCCTGCCAGCCGGCGTTCCGGTTTGTCGAGCACCATCTCGTTCCTCCACGATTCAGGTCGATTTGTGACAACCACAGCCACGCACGGCGTGCGTGGTTCCATCCGCCCATGGCTGCGGCCCCCCCGCGGCCATGGGCTTGTCATGCGTGCGTCAGCCTCGCATTGGTGCGCTCGCGCCGGCCAGCCGGGTGGCGGCGGGCGGCTTCGCGGTGGACTGGCGCACCACCAGCCCGCTGGGAAAGCACAGGCGGATCGGCGCTTCGTCTGGTTGCGCCAGCCGCAACATGACCCGCCGCACCATGGCTTGCACCATCTCGTCAAAGGGCATGGCCACCGAGGTCAGCGCGGGATTGGTGTACGAGCACATGCCGATATCGTCCATGCCGATCACCGAGACGTCGTCCGGCACCGACAGGCCCGCCTGGTGCAGGCCGGACATCAGCCCGATCGCCATCATGTCGTTGACCGCGATGAGCCCGGTAGGGCGCATGCTGGCCTGCGCCAACTGCCCCGCCAGGACTTGGCCCAGTTCCGCCAGTTCGGCATCGCCGTAATGCGCGGTGGGCGGGCACTCTATCACCGCCGCGTCCCCCAGCCCGGCCTCTTTCACCGCCGCCTGGAAACCGGCGATCTTGCTCGCGCGGCTCACCGTGCGCCCGGCGGGCATGACAAAGGCGATGCGCCGGTGGCCCAGCTCGATCAGGTGCGACGCGGCCAGATGGCCCGCCTGGAAATTGTCGGGCGCCACATGATCGATGTACGCAGGCATGTTCGCGTCGGCGCCGCCGTCGTAGCTGACCATGGCCAGCCCCTGCCGGGTCGCCGCCTGGAAATGCTGCTCGTCGGTGAGCGACGACACGATGATCACCCCGTGCACGCCGAACGAGAGCAGATCGTCGAGCATGCGCGACTCCTGCTCCCGGTCCCGGTTGGTATTGCCCAGCAGCACGCGGTAGCCGTTCTGGCGCTGCGCCTCGGCCTCGATCTTCAGCGCGAGCTGGCCGTACATGGGGTTGGCGGTGGACGGCACCAGCAGCCCCAGCATCGGCGTCCGGCCGGTCTTGAGCTGGCGCGCGACCTGGCTGGGCCGGAAGCCAAGCGTGCGGATGGCCTCCTGCACCCGCTCGAACGTGGCGGGATTGAGCCGTTCGGTGCGTCCGTTGAGCACGTTGGAAACGGAACTCACGGATACGTTCGCCAGCCTGGCGACATCTTGTATGGTTGCCATTATCGGGATCTCATGCCAGCGTCATCAGGCGGGATAGCCATGGCGTCAACGATGGCGTCAGCGATGGCGTCGGGATCAACAACAGCAAGATCAGCGGCAGCAAGGCGAGGTACTTCAGCATCGGCCCCGCCACCTGCTCCATGCGCGTGGCGGCCATCGCGCAAGTGGCGACCAGCCCCGGGCCCGAGGGCGGCATGAACAGGCCAAAGCCCATGGCAATCACCATCACCGTGCCGAAGTGTAGCGGATGCACGCCGGCCTGCTGGCCAATGGACATGAGCACCGGGCATGAGCAGCCGGCCGAACAGGATCGGCGCCGGCGGCAAAGTCCAGGGAGGATGGCACCAGGCTGCGGCGAGGCGCGTCGCGCTGCACTTCGTCTGACGCCATGATTGCCGCGCTTGCGCACTTGGTCTCCGGTACTCGGCACCAAGTATTAAGCGTCTCCGTAAAACGATTTACTAAATCGATTTACAAATCATAGATGGTCGTGAGACAAATGCAAGGACGACGGCTTGCCGGGTATCGCCGCCATCGCGGCGGTGCCCGGCTGCGCATTCTGAAGGAAGTGGTTCAGGCCGTGACCGCCCTGGCGCGGGCAACTACAGCAAATACAGCAAATACAGCAACCAAGCCACCGCCCTCAATCCCAGGCAGGCGCCAACCCCTCCGGGCTGGTCAAGCGTGCGCCCCGATCCAGCGCACCGATGGCAGCCATGTCCTGCTCAGACAGCCGCACCGCAAGCGCACCCAGGTTGCTCTCCAGGTTCGCACGCTTGGTAGAGGAAGGAATCACCGCATGCCCAAGCTGCATAGCCCAAGCCAGCACCACCTGCGCAGGCGTAGCCTCGTTGCGCTGCGCTATCGCCTGCACCACCGGATCCTGCAACACCTTGCCGTAACCCAGCGTCATGTACGAAGTGATCGGAATCCCCTGGCTGCGGGCAAAGTCAGCCACCTTGCGATTCTGCAAGAACGGATGCAACTCGATCTGGTTGGTCGCGATGGCACCCGCCCCCACCACGTCGATCGCCTGCTGCATCAGCCCGATCGTGAAATTGGACACCCCGATCTGACGCGTCAGCCCCTGCTCGCGAGCATCAGCCAGCGCGCCCATGAACTCAGCAACCGGCACCCCATCACCTGGCGACGGCCAGTGGATCAGCGTCAGGTCGACATGGTCCGTACGCAGCTTGGCAAGGCTGTCCTTGAGGCTGGGCACCAGCTTGTCGCGCGACAGGTTCTCGGTCCAGATCTTGGTCGTCAGGAACAGCGCCGAGCGCGCCACACCGCTCTCGGCGATGGCCTGGCCGACCTCGGCCTCGTTGCCGTAGATCTGCGCGGTATCGATGGCGCGGTAGCCAACGTCAAGGCCGTTGCGCACGGAGTTGATGACGGTCTGGCCTTGCAGGCGGAAGGTGCCGAGGCCAATGGCGGGAATGGACATTGTGTTTTCCTATATCAGGTCATGCGTTGGCGGCCACGGCCGGCTGCGGCCATGGCCGGAATGAATCCGCGCTTCAGGCGGGCGTCAGGCGAGCGGCATCTCGTTCTCGATCCACGCCGTCACCGACGCGTGCCGGGGCTGCCAGCCCAGTTCCGAGCGCGCGCGCCGGGCGCGCACGCGGCTGTTGGAGCCGAAGGAGTAGCGCGACTGGCCCTCGCCCCAGATGGGCGTGGCCTCTTCGACTGACCAGGACTGCACGGCCCCGAGGCCAAGCCGCCGGGCAATGGCAGCGCCGATCTCCGCGTACGAAGCCTCGCCGTTCTCGACGAAGTAAAAGGCGCCCGCGGGCGCACTGTCGAGCACGCGCGCATAGAGGTCCACCACATCGGCGATATGCACGTTGGACCATCGGTTCACGCCCGCGCCGACGATGCGCACCACGCCGCTTTGCCTGGCCTGCGCCACCAGCGGCGGAATCTGCACGCTGTCGGCATGCAGCCCGGCGCCGACGCCGTAGATCATGCTGTTGCACAGCACGGCGCTGCGCACGCCTTGCGCAGCGGCCGCCAGCACCATCTGGTCGATGGCGTGGCGCGCCTGCTTGCCCAGCTCCACCACGAACGGCGTCTGTTCGTCGAAGATACGCGGCGACAAGGCATTGCCGCCGGCGTCGTCGCCGATCACGCTGGAGCCGCTGGTATGCAGCAACGGTTTGCCCGAGCCGCGCAATCCGGCCAGCAGCGCCTCTACCGCGGCGCGGTGGTCGCTGCTGGCGGCGTTGATCACGCCGTCGGCCTGCGCGGCTTCGCGCGTCAGCAGCGCGGCGTCGTCGAGCGTGCCCTGCACGGGCACGACGCCGCGCATGGCCAGCTGTGCGGCCTGCGCCGGGTTGCGAACCAGGCCGCGCACGCTATGCCCGGCGGCGATCAGGTGAGCCGCGACAGAGCCGCCGATAAAGCCGGCCGCGCCGGTGATGAAGATTTGCATGGGATGATCCTGGAAGCGGGCTTGTGAAGCGCGCCGGATTGGGGCGGGGCCGTGAGACCGTGAGGCGGCGGCCATGGCCGGATGAACGTGACCCGAGTATCCGCGCAACCCATGCAGAGAAAAACCGTGCGGCGTGCAGAACATATTTGATTCCGGCGCAAGAATGGGCAGCGCGCACGCAAAATGTGGCGCGCGCTGCCTGCGCTGCCGTGCTTAGCCCCAGGCCGGGAACGGATCGTCGCCACCGATTAACGGCGCGGCGACGCCAGATAAGGCTGCACGTTTGCCGCCGGCATGGCGTAGCCGGCGTAGCCCATCATGGTGTCCGCCCGCTCCACCCGCATCGCGCCGCTGATCCACACGGTGTCCATGCTGCGCAGCCCCGCCAGTGGTTTGTCCGTGCGCACAAGGATGACCTGGTTGGCGGGCGGCGGCGGCACATGGATGCACGCGCCAAAGTACGGCACCAGCAGAAATTCGCGGATCGCCTCGCCCTCGCCGTCGAGCGAGACGACAAAGCCCGCTATGCGCACCGCCGCGCCATCGAGCGAGGGCTCCACCGGTGCGTTCTTCCAGTACTGCCGGGCCTTGTACAGGGCGATCTGCGCGCGCGGGTCGGCGTCCTCCAGTTCATCGAGCCGCAGGCCCTTGAACGGCTCCAGTGGATCCCAGCCCTTGGGCAGCAAGGCCTGCCAGCCGATCTCGCGCAAGGTGGGGTCAGGTGTGGCGGGCGCGGGTTGCAGCGCCTCGCCTATCGCATAAGCGGGCGGCTCGGCCGTGGCTGCATCCGCTTTGGCTTGCGCAGGCGCCGACGGCCGGAAGAAATACGCCGCGCCAGCAATAGCCACTCCGATGACAGTGAGCGCAAACAAGGCACGCCGCACACGTGGGGTCATGCCGGGCTTGTTCATCATCATGTGGTCGGCATCAGCCCGTCGGCCAGGCTGAGGCGGTAAGCGCGCCACCCGGGCAGCAGGCTCACGCAGAAGCCGGCGGCGACCGCGGCGCCAAGCAGTGGCCACTCGCCCGGCGTCGGCCAGGCCGCTTGCAAGGCCACGCCGTACGTGGCTTCCAGATAGGGCCCAAGCCCCGCTGCCAGCGCGCTCAGCAGCAGGAGCCCGAGCAGGGCACCGGCGGCCATCACCACCAGCCCCTCCAGCGCCAGCATGGCCAGCAGGTCGCGCGGGCGGGCGCCGACGGCACGCAGGATGGCCAGCTCGCGCCGCCGCTCGCCCAGCGCGGCAAGGATGGAGGACGCCAGCCCCGCCAGCCCGACCACCACCACCAGCGCCGACACCAGCAGCATGGCGCGCTCGGCCACCCCGATGACGCGCCACAGGTCATCCAGCGCTACGCCCGGCAACACCGCCGTCAGCGGCTCGTGCGGGTCCTCGGCAATCTCGCGCTGCACGGCAAACACTTGCGAGCGCAGCTTCAGCCCGACCAGCACGCCCGTCACGCTATGGGGCGTCAGGTCGAACTTGCGCACCTGCTCCGGCAGGATCGCCAGGCCCGGCAGCGGCACGCCGCCCTCCCAGCCCAGGTGGATGGCTTGCATCGCATCCAGGCAGATATGCACGGTGCGGTCCACCGGCGTGCCGGTGCGCGCCAGGATGCCGCTGACCACGAAGGGCTTGTCGGCATGGTCATGATGGCCGGCAGGATCGGCATGTGGCCCATCGCCACCGCCGTCGCTGTCGCCGTCGCTGTCGCCGTGGCTAAGCACGATGCGGTCGCCCACGCGGTAGCCGAGCCGGCTCGCCACCTCGGCGCCAAGCACCGCATCGAACAGCGACGGGAAGATCCTGCCCTGCGCCAGCTCCAGCGCACGGCGATCCCCGTAGCGGTAGTGGGTAAAGTAGCTGGCCGTGGTCGCCAGCACCGGGAAGCCGCGGTGCGAGTCGCCCAGCGAGATCGGAATGGTCCACGCCACCGCCGGATGCCGCGATAGCCGCTCTACGCTGTCCCAGCGCATGTTGTTGGTGGCCCCGCCAAGGTGGAACACGGTGTAGAGCATCAGTTGGATCGGGCTGGTGCGCGCCCCGACCACCAGGTCGGTGCCGGACACCGACTGCGCGAAGCTCGCCCGCACCGCATGCCGGATACGCTCCACGCCCAGCAGCATGGCAACGGACAGGGCTATTGCCAGCAGCATCAGCAGCAGGTTGAAGCGGCGGTTCCACGCGCTGCGCGCCGCCATCGATAGCATCAGCATCATGCCGGCTCCATCACGTCACTAGCCTCGATCGCGCCGGTCGCGTCCATCGTATCGATCGCCGGCAGCGACAACCTCTGTGCGAAGCCCGCCGACAAGCGCTCGTCATGGCTGACAAACACCAGGCTGGCGCCGGCGGTGCCGCATTCGCGCTGCAGCAACGCCATGAAGGCCTGCTGGCGCGGCGCGTCCAGCGCCGAAGTGGGCTCGTCGGCCAGCACCACCTGCGGGCAGCCGATCAGCGCGCGCGCCGCGGCCACGCGCTGCTGCTGGCCAACCGAGAGCTGGGTGACAGGGCGCTGCCACAGGGCCGGCGACAGGTCGAGCTGCCTGAGCAGCGCGTGCGCGGCGGCTTCCGGCGTCTCGCCCTGCGCCGCCGTACGCTCGCGCCGGGCGGGCGAGAAGCGGCAGGGCAGCAGCACGTTGTCCACGACCGACAGGTAGGACAGCAGGTTGAACTGCTGGAAGACCAGGCCAACATGATCGGCACGGAAGCGGTCGCGCTGCGAGGCCGATAACGCGTCGAGCGCGGTGCCCAGCACGCGCACGGTGCCTTGCTGTGGCAGCAGCACGCCGGCCAGCATCGACAGCAAGGTACTCTTGCCGCTGCCGCTGGGGCCGCACACGAACACCTGCTCGCCCGCGCCCAGCCGGAGCCGGTCAAGCCGCAGGCCGGGCGCGGCCTGCGCGGGCCAGGTGAATGCGATGTCCCGCAGGTCGATGACGGCATCGCCGCCGGCCTTGCTGGGCTCGCCATGTTCGCTACGTTCGCCGATACCATTCGCCATCCAGAACCTCGCCAAGCATAATGCAACAGTGTTGCATTATGCTGCGACCCGGCAAGAGATGGCAAGCGGCCCCGGCGTCTACCTTGCCGGGCGCGCCGGCACGCGGCTCGCGGTGACCGTGACCTCGACCAGCCATCCCGGCGGCACCAGCCGCAACACTTCGGCGCGCGTACGCACCGGCACGTTGGGCTGCTTGCCGGTTCCGAAGTACTGGTTATAGACGCCCGAGAAACCGGTGAAATCCGGCTTGCCCGTGGCCGGGTCCGCCACGATCAGCGCCTGCATGGAGACGATGTCGCCCATCTGGTAGCCGCGGTCCTTGAGGATGTGCTCGATCTGGCCGAGCACGTTGCGGGTCTGGGTTGCGGTGTCGCCATAGGAGGCCGCGGTATCGGGCGGCGCGGAGGCATTCGCCACCGTGGGCCCCACGCCGCTGAGCACGAGTTGCTCCGCGCTGGCGGGAATCTCGATCGCCTCGGCGAACTCGCGCGCCCAGGGTTCGGTCATGTGCGCCGGGTTGCGATGCCGGACGATCTGCTCGGCGGCGTTGGCCGTGGCGATGCAAAGTGCCGGAGCGACGACGGTGGCGATGGAAATACACGATAGCAAGCGTGTTGCGCGCATGGGGGGCCTGTCGGTAGAAGCAAGGAAGGAGGATCCGGGCAACGCGGCGTTGCCTTGCCGGACCGTGCAAATGCGAGACGCAGAACACTGAACACCGAACGCGTTCGCGATTGTCACGACCCCATGCTAGTAGCCGCCCCTGTGCGCGGACAAATGACTCCTTGCGCCGCATGCATGCCCTGAGGTCATGCGTGGGTCCAACGACAGCTCAGATCGACGGCATCGCCGCCACCTCGGCGTGCAGCCAGTTGCGGAACGCCGCGATGGCGTAGTCGTCGGCCCGCTCCTTGCGGTACAGCAAGCAGTAGTCGCCGCCGCTGGTGATGCGTTCGCGCACCGGCACGGCCAGCCTGCCGGAGGCGATCTCCTCGGCCACCAGCACATCGGGCACCAGCGCGATGCCGCGGCCTTCGATGGCGGCCCGCACCGACATGAAGAAATGCCCGAAATGCAGGGCCTGCGCGCCGGCCGCGTAGGGCACGTCCAGCGCGGCAAACCAGTCGGGCCAGGCATGCGCGCGGGAGTCGGTGTGAATCAGCGGCAGCCGCGCCAGCGCGGCCGGGCTGGCGGGCAGCCGGCCCTTCACCAGCCCAGGCTTGCATACGGGCACCAGGCTGTCGGGAAACAGCGGCTCCGTGGCCACGCCCTTCCACTCATCCGTCATCACCAGGTCGATGCGCGGCGCACCCTTGCGGGCCCGCTTGCCAGGCGGCTTGCCCACACGGATGGCCACGTCCACTTTGTCGCGATCGAACGAAACCGGATCGATCGACGTGATCAGCCGGATCTCGATGGCCTGGTGCGCCTGCGTGAAGTTGACCAGCTTCGGCATCAGCCAGGTGGAGGCCAGCGTGGGCAGGATGCTGACCAGCAGGCTGCGCGAGTTCCTGGCCCCGGTGAGCTCGCGGGCAACCGTCTCGATCTGGTCGAGCGAGCGCGTCACCACGTCGAACAAGCGCGCGCCCTGGGGGGTGAGTTCGATGGCGCGCGTGAGGCGGTTGAAAAGTTTGAGCCCGTAGTGCGTTTCCAGGTTCTTGATATGCCGGCTGATCGCGCTCTGGGTCACGCACAGCTCGTCCGCGGCCAGCGTGAAACTCATGTGTCGCGCGGCGGCCTCGAAAGCGCGCAGCGAAACCAGCGGAGGAAGCGAACGTTTCATGCGGCACCTGGGGGCGAGGGCGATGGACGCATAAGTATAAGTCATGCGTATGTGCAATCAAGTCGTTTGCTGAAAAGATCCGCGACGCCGAGTATTCCTCTCAGGCAAGAAAAAAAGCATCTGCAAAAAACAAAGACCCAGACAAAAGACAAAGCCAAAAAAAGGAGCCCACATGACAACCACGCCCGGCGAGGAGCGCCCCCTGCTCTCGGTATCCGGTCTTTCCAAGCGATTTGGAGCGACCTGCGCATTGCGCGGCGCCGATCTCACCGTGCGCCCCGGCGAGGTGCATGCGTTGATGGGCGAAAATGGTGCAGGCAAAAGCACGCTGGTGAAGATGCTCGTCGGCGCGCTGCGCCCGGATACGGGCACCATCGTGCTGCGCGGCCAGCCGGTTGCCTTTGGCTCGGTGCGCGACGCCATCGCGGCCGGCGTGATTCCCGTGTACCAGCATGCCACCGTGTTCCCGGACCTGACGGTGGAACAAAACCTGCATGCCTTCGACGTGGCCCGGGCCGGCGCGCTGCACGCTGGCGCCCGCCTGCCCCTGCAATGCTATCTGGACACGGCGCGGCGCATCGGGCTGGCGCTCAACCCGCGCCAGCTGGTGTCCGGCCTGTCGATGGCCGAGCGGCAGTTGCTGGAGATCGCGCGCGGCGTGGCGCGCAAGTGCGAGGTGCTGATCCTCGACGAGCCGACCGCCGCGCTTAACGCGCATGAAGCCGACCGTCTGTTCGCCGCTGTCGCGCGCCTCAAGGAAGAAGGCAAGGGCATCGTCTTCATCAGCCACAAGCTGGGCGAGATCAAGCAGGTCTGCGACACCATCACCGTGCTGCGCGATGGCTTTACCGTGGTGGATGCGGCGCCGGTGGCCGCCATGACGCCGCACCAGATCGTCGAGGCCATGGTGGGGCCGGTGGCCGAGCGCCCCGCGCGCGCGCTCCCCGTCGTAGGCAACACGCGGCTGCGGGTTGAAGGCATCGCCTGCGGCGATCTGCTGCGCGACGTCACGCTGTCGGTGGGGCGAGGCGAGATCGTCGGGCTGGCTGGCCTGATCGGCTCGGGTGCGATCGAGCTGGGCGAAGTGCTGAGCGGCAGCCGCCCCCCCAGCGCCGGCACCATCCGGGTCGACGAGCTGGACCTGACGGCGATGTCGCGCCGGCGCTTCAAGCAAGGCGGCGTCGGGCTGATCCCGGCCGACCGCAGCAGCGACGGCATCTTCCCGGGGCTCAATTGCGCCGCCAACGCGGTGGCCTCCACCTACGCATCCATCTCGGATCATCTCTTCGTCTCCGATGCCATGGAGGTGGGCGCCAGCGAGCGCCTGTTCGCGTCGCTGCGGGTGCGCCCGGGCGATCCGGCGCTGGACGTCAGCGCGCTGAGCGGCGGCAACCAGCAAAAGCTGCTGGTGATCCGCAACCTGCTGCTGCCCGGGCTGAAGGTGCTGGTGGTGATCGAGCCCACGCGCGGGGTTGACGTGAACGCCCGCGAGGCCATCCACGATGCGCTGGTGGACGCGGCGCGCCGTGGCGTGTGCGTGATCGTGGCGTCCAGCGACATCGACGAGGTGGTGGCCTTGTCGCATCGCATCGTGGTGATGCGCCACGGCCGCATGGCCAGGGTGTTTGCGCGCGGGGTGGCGTTGCACCAGGTGATTGCGTGCACCACCGGTGCCAGCGATGGCGATGACAGCAGGCAACCCACGCGTGAGGAGGCACATCATGGCCTGGCTTAGGAAGTGGCCGGCATCGGCCTGGGTCTGCCTGGCGCTGTTCGTGGTCTGCGTGATCGCGGTGCCGCGCTTTGGCACCAGCGGCAACATCTTCAACCTGGCGCGCGTGCTGGCGGTGCTGCTGCTGGTGGCGATCGGCCAGGGCCTGGTGATCGTGGTGCGCGGGCTCGATTTTTCCGTGGGCTCCGGGGTGGCGCTGTTCAGCGTGGTGGCTGTGCTGAGCATGCCGGCCATCGGCGTGGGGGGCGCGTTTGCCGCCGGCGCGCTGTCGGTGCTGGCCCTGGGCGTGCTCAATGGCACGCTGGTTGGCATCTTGCGCATTCCCGCCTTTCTTGCCACGCTCGGCACCATGATTGCGGTGCACGGCTTGTGCGGCGTGCTGGTGGGCGGCGTGCCGCTGGATGCCCCGTCCAGCGTGGACTTTTCCGCGCTGGGCCGGGGACAGTGGCTGGGCCTGCCGTTGCCGCTGTGGCTGGCCGGCGCCGCGCTGCTGGTCGTGGGCGCGCTCACGCGCTACACGGCGCCAGGCCGCGAATGGTATCTGGTGGGCAGCAACCCGGAGGCCGCGCACCTGGCGGGCATCGCGGTGAAGCCACGCGTGCTGCAGGCCTATCTGGCCAATGCCGTGCTGGTGGCGATAGCCGGCGCGGTGCTGACCTCGCGGCTCGGCTCGGGCCAGCCCAACCTCTATCCCAACCTGCCCTTCGAGGCGATCGCCGCGTGCGCCATCGGCGGCATTCCGCTCACCGGCGGCAAGGGCGGCCCGCTGCACGCGCTGTTTGGCTGCCTGATCCTGGCCATGGTGGGCAATGCGCTCGTGCTGGTCAATTTCCCCAGCTATATCCAGAGCGTCCTGCTTGGCGTGCTGATCCTCGCGGCCGTGCTGCTCCAGCAACTGCGCGGCCGCTCACTGCGCGCGCGCCCGCTGCCCAGCCTTCCTGCCAACGCATCTTGAGCGCATGAACATGAACACGCAACGACTGATGTCCCTGCACGCTCGCACCGGCGCCGCCCTCTCAGCGTTCTCGCCGCGCTCCGTGCCCGCGCTGCGCAAATCCACCGGCCTGTTCGCCTGCGCGGGCTTGTGGCTGGTGATGGGCGTGATCTCGCCCGGCTTCGCCACCTCGGACAACCTGGCCAACATCGTTTCGCAAAGTGCCGTGCTGCTGTTGCTCGCGCTCGGGCAGATGCTGGTGGTGGTCACGCGCGGCTTCGATATCTCGGTGGGCGCCGTGGCGGTGCTGTCGTCCATCGTGATCGCGCAGACGGCCGCGCAGTTGGGCGAAGCGCCCGCCATCCTGCTGGGCACGGGCGCCGGGCTGGCGGTGGGGCTCTGCAATGGCTACCTGATCGCCTGCCGCCGCATGGAGCCGATCGTCGTCACGCTGGGCGCCACGCTGATCGTGCGCGGCATATCGACCATCGTCTCCGGTGGCGTCGATGCGGTGCCGCTGCCGCCCGCGACGGTGATCCAGTCGCTGGCCTACGGGGCATGGCTAGGTGTACCGGCGATGGTGTGGCTGGCCGCGCCGGTGGCGGCGCTGGCCTGGCTGCTGTGCGCGCGCCTGCCACTCGGCCGCTGGTTCTACATGATCGGCAGCCATCCCGATGCGGCCTTGCTGGTAGGCGTGCCCGTGCGCACCGCCGGCGTGCTGGCCTATGGACTGTGCGGCGCGCTGGCCGGGCTGGCGGCGGTGTTCCTGCTGGCGCGCAGCGGCGCAGCGGTGGCGGTCGACGGCGCGGGCATGGAGTTGCAAGCCATTGCCGCGTGCGTGATCGGCGGCGTGGCGCTGAGCGGCGGCAAGGGCGCCGTGTGGCAGGTGATGGTGGGCACCCTGTTCATCCAGGCATTGCTCAACGGGCTGAACCTGCTAGGCACCTCGCCCTTTGCCTCCGAGATCGTACTGGGCGCGGTCATCGTATCCGCAGGCCTGCTCGAATACCTGATGCGCAGGGTGGGATCGCGCCAGGGCTGAACCCTTACCTTACCTTACCTTCACTGCAACGACATCGGACAGGAGCTTGAATCATGAAGCGAATCAGCATTCCCCGGCTGCGGGCCGCCGTCGCCCTGGCAGGCGCCCTGCTGGCATGCGGGCCGGCCATGGCGCAGAAAGCGCTGACGATCGGCTACGCCACGCCGGACTTGTCATCGTCGTTCTGGATCTCCATGACCTACGGGGTGGAGGATGAAGCGAAGAAGCTCGGCGTTGCGCTGGTCAAGCTCAACGCTGGCGGCGATGCCAACGTCAACATCCAGATCTCGCAATTGCAGGACCTCGTACAGCGCAAGGTCGACGCCGTCGTCGTCGGCGCCACCAACGGCGATGCCATCCGTGGCGCGGTGGAGCATGCCATTGGCAAGGGCATCCCGGTGGTGGGCCTCTCCAGCGTGCCCAGCAGCGACAAGCTGGCCTCCAGGATCAGCGCGGACCACTACGACATGGGCCGCCTGCAGGCGCAGTGCCTTGGCAAGTCGCTCAACGGCAAGGGCGCGGTGGGCATGATCTCCCAGCAGCAAGGGCAGACCTGGGCCGACCTGCGGCGCCAGGGCTTCCTGGAAACCATCAAGGCGGAATACCCCGGCATCAAGGTGGTCGCGGAGTCGCGCAGCGCGGTCACGCGAAACGGCGCCATCAACCTGGTGGACGACTGGCTGCAACGCTTTCCCGAGCTCAACGGCATCTACTCCGCGGTGGATGACTCGGCGGCGGGCGCGGCGCTGGCGGTCAAGTCCGCCCACCGCGAAGGCGTGAAGATCAGTGCCTCCAACCTCAGCCCCACCGCGCAGCAGATGCTGCAGAACGGCGAGCTGGCCTGCTCGTCTGTGCAGCAGATCGTCACGCAGGGCCGCGAGGCGCTCAGGCAGGCGGTGGCCGCCGCCCGCAAGGAGAGCACGACAGCAGTCGTGCGCACGCCGTCCATCCTGGCCACGCGCGACAATCTCGCCACGCTCGACCTTTCCCTGGTGACCGCGCCGAAGGACTATCGTCCGTGACGCAGCGCCACCATTCGATTCCGCCTTACTCAAACTCACGCATCCAGCCAGGTCAATAACGCCATGCTTGCTTCTCACGACAGATTTCCCTATTCGCCCATCGTCGATCGCCCGCAATTCGACTGGCCCGGCGGCAAGCGCCTCGCGGTGCATCTGTGCCTGAACCTGGAGCACTTCGCCTACAACACCGGCGGCGGCATCTCCTATTCCCCCGGCATCCCGCACCCCAATACCTACAACTGGGGCTGGCGCGAGTACGGCAACCGGGTTGGCGTGTGGCGCATCATCGCGCTGTGCGACAAGCTCGGCATCCCGCTGTCGGTGCTGCTCAACGCCGAATGCTATGCGCATTGCCCGCAGGTGATCGACGCGCTGCGCAAGCGCGGCGACGAGATCCTGGGCCATGGCCGCACCAACTCGGAGCAGCAGAACAACTTCTCCGAAGCCGAGGAGCGCGAGCTGATCCGCGAGGTGACCGAAGCCATCGCCCACCACGAGGGCAAGCCGCCCGCGGGCTGGCTCAGCCCCGGCGTCAATCCCAGCAACGTCACGCCCGACCTGCTGCAGGAGGCCGGCTACCGCTACATCCTCGACTGGCCGATGGATGACCAGCCGGTGTGGATCAACACGCGCGGCGGCCGCCTGCTGAGCATCCCCTACCCGCACGAGGTCAACGATATCCCCGCCATCGCACTGCACGACGCCACCGCGAGCGAGTTCGCAGACATCATCATCGACAACTTCGACGAGATGCTGGAGCAAAGCGTGGAGCAGCCGCTCGTCTATGGCATCTCCATCCACGCCTTCCTGGTCGGCCAGCCCTACCGGCTGCGGCAGTTCCGCCGGGCGATGGAGCACATCCTGCGCCATCGCAACCAGATCTGGCTGACCACCACCGGCGCCATTGCGCGGCACTACATCGGCCTGCCTGCGCAAGACGCCTGAGCCGAACCAAACAACAAGTTCATCAAACAGGAGATCACACAATGTCATTCGACAAAGAACTGCGGGTCGGCATCGCCGGGTTCGGCGCGGTCGGCAAGAAGCTCGTCAAGCAACTCGATGCCGGCGTCTTCGGCCTGCGGCTGACGGCGGTGGCAGTGCGCGACAAGGAAAAGGCGGCGCAAGCGCTGCAGGGCCTGCGCAACGAGGTGGCCATCGTCGGGCTCGGCGAGCTGGCCGGCCTGGCGGACGTGGTGATCGAATGCGCGCCGGCGGAACTCGTCGGCGAGATCGCCGAGCCGGTGCTGCGCGCGGGCAAGACCATGATCGTGCTCAGCTGCGGGGCGCTGCTTGACCGCATGGACCTGGTGGACCTGGCACGCGAGCACGGCGGCCAGATCATCGTGCCGACCGGCGCGTTGCTGGGCCTGGATGCGGTGACGGCGGCATCGGAGGGCGTCATCCACTCCGTGCGCATGATCACGCGCAAGCCGGTGCGTGGCCTGGTTGGGGCGCCGTTCCTGGTGGAGAACAACATCAACATCGACGACGTGACGGCGCCGATCCAGATCTTCTCCGGCACCGCCCGCGAGGCCGCCAAGGGCTTCCCCGCCAACCTCAACGTGGTGGTTGCGCTGGCGCTGGCCGGCATCGGCCCGGACAAGACCCACCTGGAAATCTGGGCGGACCCGGCGCTGACCCGCAACACCCACGAGATCGTGGTGGACTCCGATGCCGCGTCGTTCTCCATGAGCATCCAGAACATTCCCACGGAAAACCCCAAGACCGGCCGCATCACGGCGCAGAGCGTGCTGGCCGTACTGCGCAAGCTGCGCAGCCCGCTGCGCGTGGGCACCTGAAAACCATCAAGGAGCAACAACATGGATCTAGGCATCAAGGGGCGCGTCGCGCTGGTCATGTCGGCGGGCGGCGGGCTCGGCTCGGCCATTGCGCTGGCGCTCGCGGCGCAAGGCGCCGTGGTTGCCGTATCGGACCAGAACCAGGAGGCACTGGACGATACGGTGGCCCGCATCCGCGCGGCCGGTGGGCAGGCTTTCGGCGTGCGCGCCGATCTTGCCGACCTGGCGAGCGTGACGGCCATGGTGGAGCAGGTCAGGAGCACGCTGGGCGACCCGGACATCCTGGTCAACAACTCGGGCGGGCCGCCCCCTTCCACGGCCGCGCAAGTCGCACCGGAGCAGTGGCGCAAGCAGTTCGAATCGATGGTGCTGTCGCTGATGCATCTCACGGACCTGCTGCTGCCGGCCATGAAGCGCAAGGGCTGGGGCCGCATCATCACCAGCACCTCGTCCGGCGTGGTCGCGCCCATTCCCAACCTGGGCATGTCCAACACATTGCGCATGGCGTTGCTGGGCTGGTCGAAGACGCTGGCCAACGAGGTAGCCGCCGACGGCATCTGCGTCAACGTGGTGCTGCCCGGGCGCATCGCCACGGACCGCATCCGCGCGCTGGACGAAGCCCGCGCCAGGCGCGAGGGCAAGACCTATGAAGACATCGTGGCGGCCAGCACCGGGACGATTCCAGCCCGGCGCTACGGCCGGCCCGAGGAGTACGGCGACGTGGTGGCTTTCCTGGCCAGCGAGCGCGCCGCCTTTGTCACCGGCTCCGTCGTGCGCGTCGACGGCGGCATGATCCCGAGCATCTGATCACTTATCTCCCGAGGAAGCACAGCATGGAAACCACCCACGTAGCCCGCAGCGCCACCGAGCGCGAGACGATCCGCCAGCGATTCCTGCTGGTCGATACCTCCAACGTTGCCGACGTGCTCGACACGCTCGGCCTGTTCGACCAGGGCCTCTCGTCCGCCTTTACGCCGTTCCCCGCCAATGGTGGCAAGCTGGCCGGCTGGGCCTACACCATCCGCGGCCAGATGTCGCCGTACGCGCTCGGCGGCGACCCGGACAAGATGAAGGCCTGCGCGGGCGTGTCCGCCGGCGACGTCACGGTCTGGAGCGGCGACGGCGAAGGCGTCTGCTACTTCGGCGAGCTGATCGCCATTGGCATGAAAGAGCGCGGCTGCGTCGGCTCGCTGATCGATGGCGGCATTCGCGATATCCGCTGGATCGCCGAGCAAGCTTTCCCGGTGTTCGCGCGCTACCGCACGCCGGTGCAGTCGATTGCCCGCTGGAAGGTCAACGGATGGCAGGTGCCGGTGAGCATCCGTGGCGCCACCTCGCAATGGGTGCAGGTGCGCCCGGGCGACTTCGTGCTGGGCGACGAAGACGGCGTGCTGGTGATCCCGCACGAAGTGGTCGACACCGTGCTGCTCGAAGCGGAGCGCCTGACCGAGCAGGAGCGCAGCATCCGCGTGGAACTGCAGCAGGGGCTCAGCCTGGCCGATGCGCTGGCCAAGTACGGGCATGTCTGAGCTGGAGACATTGGCAGCACCGGCAGCACCGGCAGCATTGGCAGACCTGGCGGCGCAGGTGATGCAGCGCGCGGCGGATCTCGGGCTGCGGCTGGATGGTGGCCGCTGCGACGAGATCGCGGCTGCGGCCGCGCCGCTGCTGCAAGCCGTCCGTGCCTTGCCGGCGGGCGACGCGGAACTTGCAGCGCAGCCATGGCCGTACACGCATTGGCTGCGGCAGTGCGCCACCGCGCGCTAGGAGGACAATGAGCGACCCCACCCTCCTGAGCGTTGCCGAGTTGCGCATGGCGCTGGCCCACCGGCGCCTGTCACCCTCCGCGCTGGTGCAAGCCTGCCTGCGGCGGGCCGCGGCGGCGCACGCCGCCACGCATTGCTTTGCCGCGCTGGACGACGCAGGCGCGCTCGCCCGCGCCATCCAGCTGGAGACGCACAGCGCGGCCGGCGCTGCCCAGGCACCCCTCTGGGGTATCCCGTTCGCGCATAAGGACGTGCTGTCCGACCCCGTCCGGCCGCCGCGCGCGGGTTCCTTGTTCGACGACCTGATCGACGACCTGATCGACGATCCGGCAGCGGCCCGAAGGCCGGCAGCAGTGCTCGAAGCCCTGCACCTGTCCGGCGCGATCGGCCTGGGCGCCACCGCGCTCGACGAACTCAGCTACGGCGCCACCGGCCTGAACGATCACTATGGCCACTGCCGCAACCCGTGGGATCCGCGCTACATCACCGGCGGCTCGTCGGGTGGCGCGGCGGCGGCGGTCGCGGCGCGCGCGGTGCCGTTCGCCATCGCAGCGGACACCGGTGGCTCGATCCGCATCCCAGCGTCGATGTGCGGGGTGGTCGGCCTGAAACCCACCTGGGGCCGCCTCTGCACGCGCGGCGCGGTCCCGCTGTCGCCGTCGCAGGACACGCTCGGCATCATCGCCCGGACCGCCAGGGATTGCGCGGCGGTGCTCGACGCGCTGGAGCCAACGGCGGCACAGGCCACCACGTTCGATCGCATCAGCGACCTCCGCAGTCCGCTGGCCGGCCTGCGCATCGGCATTGCCCGGCACCCGTTCTTCGAGGTAACGCATGACGACGGCGCCTCGGTGATTGCCCGCGCCTTGCTAGCGTTCGAGTCGCTGGGCGCCAGCTTGCATGAGCAGACCGCGCCCGGCGTGGAGGCCTGCGATACCGCGGCCACCGTGGTGACGTGGCGCGAAGCGATAGCGCTCCACGGCGAGCGCCTGCGTAGCCATGCGGATCGCCTGGCCCGTGCCACGCGGCTGCGGCTGGAGACGGCGCTGGCGGCCGGCCCCGACGATTACGCGCGTGCCCTGGCCTACCGGCCGCTGGCGCTGCGGCGCTTTGTCGATCACGTCTTCTCGGCGTGCGATGTGCTGGTGGCACCCAGCGTTGCCGTGCCAACGCCGCGGATCGCCTCCGTGGCGCAAGACGCCGCGCAAGCGGTGCGCGTGACAACCTCGCTACTGCGCGCCAACCGCTGCATCAGCTATCTCGGCCTGCCTGCCGTGTCGCTGCCAGTGGGATTCACGCCCGACGGCCTTCCCGTGGGCTTGCAACTGATCGGCAGGCCTTGGGCCGAAGGTACCCTGCTTGACGCCTGCGCCGCATTCCAGCAAGCCACCAGCTGGCACCGTATCGAACCCGTGCTCAATGGCACGAAGGTGGCCGGCATCGCGGCGGAGCCGGACAACGGGTAAGCATCTAAAATGGCAGGCCGGCGCGATGGTAGACTCGGCACAGCCTCAACCCGCGCGGGCCACCTCTATAATCCGCGCTCCCGGCCAACCATCGCAGATATCTCGCCTCATGCTCAAGGAAACAGCGCAAGCCCGCCCGACACGCCGGTACGTGGAAAAACGCGAGGCGATCCTCGATGCCGCTGCCCGGCTGTTCAACCGCAAGGGCTTGCGCGGCGCCACGCTCTCGGACGTAGCGCAAGAAGTCGGCCTGAGCACCAACAGCATCACCTACTACTACCGCAAGAAGGAAGACCTTGTGGTGGCGTGCCTGATGCGCACCATCGATGAAATCGCGGGCATCGCCGACGCCACGGCCGGCGAGCCGCTGCCGCAGGCCAGGGTGCGCCGCTTCATCGCGCTTTTTTTCCAGCGGCTGGCCAGGACGGCAACCGGCGAGCGCCCCGAGCTGATGAGCTTTCGCGAGATCCGCTCGCTGCCCGACACCCACGCGGACGTCGCCTTCGCGGCCTACACGGACATGTTCCGGCGCATCCGCAAGCTGCTGCGCAGCGACACACCCAAGGACCCGGCGCAACGCAGTGCCCTGAGCGCGGCGGCGCACTTGCTGCTGTCGCTGACCAGCGGCGCGATGACATGGGTGGAGCGCTATGAGCCGGAGGACTATCCGAAGGTGGCGGATACCGTCGTGGATATCCTGCTCAACGGCTTTGCGTCACCGTCATCGCAATGGGACAGCGCCCCCGCCGGGACGCCCCCAATCCCGGTGGCCGAAACCACGCAGGAAGCCTTCCTGCGCGCCGCAACGGAACTGCTCAACGAACTGGGCTATCGGGGCGCTTCCGCCGATCGCATCTCCGCGCGGCTGAATCTCACCAAGGGGGCCTTCTATCACCACAACGAAAACAAGGACGACCTGATCTCCGCCTGCTTCGACCGCATGTTCGCGGTGATCCGCGATGCGCAGTCGAAAGTGGAAGACGGCCCGGGCACCGGCTGGGACAAGCTGTGCGCGATCGCGCGCGCGCTGGTCAGCTATCAGTTCTCCAACCAGGGGCCGTTGCTGCGGCTGACTATCTACGGCGCGCTGCCCGAGGAGATGCGCAAGGAGAAGATGCTGACGATGAACCGGCTGTCGGCGCGGTTTGCGCGGTTCCTCGTACAAGGGATGCAGGACGGGTCGATCCGGGCGCTGGATCAGTCGATTGCTTCGTTGCAGGTGAATGGGATGATCAATGCCGCGGTGGAGTTGCGGCGGTGGGTGCCGGATGCATCCGGGGAGAACGCGGCGGACTTGTTTATCCGGCCTTTGTTCCTGGGGATATTTTCAGGGCAGTGAGCGCGAGTATTCGCCTTGATGCTCTTTGATGCGCCTGATGCGCTTCGATGCACCAACGCCTGGCTCCCCGCTTCCCGTGTCACACCGCAAGACCCTCAAGATGGCAAGCCACCATCTGCCCATCCCCCCGCTCCCTCAGCACCGGATCCTCCACCCTGCAGCGCTGCGTTGCCTGCGCGCAGCGCGGGTGAAAGCGGCAGCCGGATGGCGGGTTCAGCGGACTTGGCACTTCGCCCTTGAGCACGATGCGCTGGCGCCTTTCCTCGGCTTCGACGCTCGCTACCGGCACGGCGGACAGCAACGCCTTGGTGTAGGGATGCCGGGGATTCGCATATAGCTCGTCGCGCCCGGCGATCTCCACGATGCGGCCGAGGTACATCACGGCGATGCGGTCGCTGATGTGGCGCACCACGGCCAGGTCGTGCGCAATGAAGATATAGGTCAGCCCGAGCCGCCGCTGCAGCTCCATGAACACATTGACCACCTGCGCCTGGATCGATACGTCCAGCGCGGAGACGGGTTCATCGCAAACGATCAGGCTGGGTTCGACCGCCAGCGCGCGGGCAATGCCGATGCGCTGGCGCTGGCCGCCGGAGAACTCGTGCGGGTAGCGGTCCGCCATATAGGGCAGCAGGCCGACCATCTGCAGCAGCTCGGCGATGCGGGCGCGATAGTGCTCGCGGTCGTTGGCCATGCCGTGCACTTCGAGCGGCTCGCCGATGATGTCGCAGACCTTCATGCGCGGGTTCAGCGAGCCGAACGGATCCTGGTAGACCATCTGCACGCTGCGGCGGAAGTTCTTCTCCTGCGCCTTGCTGAAGGTAGCGAAGTCGTCGCCATCGAAGGCGATCCGTCCGCCGCTGGCGGCCAGCATCTTGATGATGGCGAGGCCGGTCGTGGACTTGCCGCAGCCGCTTTCGCCGACCAGGCCCAGTGTCTCGCCGCGCCTGAGGGTGAACGATACGCCGTCCACCGCCTTGACCGAGCCCACCTGCCGCTTGATGAAGACGCCCTGGGTCACGGGAAAATGCACCTTGAGGTCCTCGACGCGCAGGATCTCGTCGCCGATCTTGCCGTGCTGGCGCGCGGCGGGCTCTGCCCGTGCTTCAGTGGTGGTCATGGTCATGGAGGAAACATGCCTTGAAGTGATTCGGACGCACGGCACGCAGCGCGGGGCGCGACAGGCCGCATTGATCGGTAGCGAGCTTGCACCGCGGCATGAAGGCGCACCCTGGCGGCAGCGCGGTGAGGTCGGGCGGCTGGCCGTCGATGGGCACCAGCGGCTGGCGGGTATCGCCGTCGATGCGCGGCACCGATGCCATCAGCCCGCGCGTGTACGGGTGCGCGGGATGGCCGTAGAGCTCACGAGCCGTGGCGGTCTCGACCATGCGGCCGCCGTACATCACGGCCACGCGATCGGCATAGCGGGCCACCACGCCCAGGTCGTGCGTGATGAGCACCAGTGCCGTACCGGACTGGCTGGCCAGGTCCTTGAGCAGGTCGAGGATTTGCGCTTGCACTGTGACGTCGAGCGCGGTGGTGGGCTCGTCCGCAATGATCAGCTGCGGCTTGCAGGCCAGCGCCATGGCGATCATGGCGCGCTGGCGCATGCCACCCGAGAACTGGTGCGGATAGGCGCCCAGCCGGCTCTGCGGCTCGGGGATCTGCACCTTGCCAAGCAGCTCGCCGGCGATGCCCAGGGCGGTCTTCCACGGCATGCCTTGGTGCAGGTTGATCGGCTCGGCGATCTGCTTGCCCACGGTGAGCGCCGGGTTCATCGACGACATCGGCTCCTGGAAGATCATCGCGATCCGGTTGCCGCGGATCGCACGCATTCTTGCCGGGCTGAGCTGGAGCAGGTCCTGCCCGTCAAAGCGGATCTCGCCCGATTCGATGCGGCCTGCCGGGCTGGGAATCAGGCCCAGGATGGATAGCGCGGTGACGCTTTTTCCCGAGCCGGACTCGCCGACGATGGCCAGTGTCTCGCCGGGGGCGACATCGAACGAGACCTGGTCCACCGCCGTGACCACGCCCCGGTCGGTGCGAAAGCGCGTGGTCAGCTGGTTCACCTGCAGGATGGGCTGCGTCATGCGGGCCTCCTTGAAAGGGACAGGCGTGGGACAGGTGTGGACAGGCATGGAGCAAGGTGGGAGCAAGGAAATCAGAACCCCATCTTCTTCTTCATGTCCTGGTCGACCCACATCCGCGCGTAGATCGGGCCGGGACGGACCGCGCCCGCGCGCAGCTCGGCGTTGTAGTTCTTCACCCAGGGCCACCATGCGGTGTACACGTAAGGGGTCGGCAACCAGATATACGGCGCATCCGCGAGCACATCGCGCGTCAGCGAGCGCAAGGCCTCTTGCCGGCGGCCGAGGTCGCGCATCTGGAAGGCTTCGTTCACGCGCTGCTCGTACTTGGCGTCGCCCCACTGCGCGGCGTTCCAGACCTGGCCCTTCACGAAGCTCTTGCGGATCGTGGTGGTGGGGTTGGTATGTCCATTGCTCATCAGGTAGCCGGGCGCATTGGTCTTGGTGGTCATGGCCGACAGGAACGCGCCGTACTCCATCGGCTGGATCTCTATGCGCACGCCAACCTGCTCCAGGTAGGCGCCGATCAGCGGCAGCAGCTCCAGGTGCTCCGGCTGGCAGGCGCATACCTGCACCTTGAAGGTGAAGCCCTTCGCGTAGCCCGCCTCGGCCAGCAGCTTGCGCGCCTTGTCCGGGTTGTAGGCAAACAGCTCCTTCACCGAATCCGGCATGGCGCTCAGCGGCTCGAAGTAGCCGGCGTAATCCGGATGCTGCGGGTAGGCGAACAGTTCGGCATTGCCGCCATAGAACTGCTTGACGATCTCCTGCTTGTTGACCGCCATGTTCAGCGCGCGCCGCACGCGCAGGTCGTTGAACGGCTTGGTATCGACGCGCAGCGCCACGTACTGGCCGTTGGTCGACAGCCAGCGCGACCACTTGAGCGCCGGCGCATTCTTCTTGAGCTCATCGACCGCGGTCCAGCGGACGGACTCGAGCACATCCAGCTTGCCGGTGCGCAGCATGGTGTTGCGGGTGGACTCGTCCTTGACGGTGCGCAGCACGACCTTGTCGACGAAGGGCAGCTTGTAGTCCTTGCCAGCGATCTTGTCGCTATCCCAGTATTGCTCGTTCTTCGTGTAAGTGCTGGCGGTGCCCTGGACGAAGTTGCTCAGCAGGAACGGCCCGCTGCCGTTCACATTCTTCCAGTTGCCGGCCCCGGCCGCCGCCACTTCCTTGGGCATGATGCCGGAGTAGTAGCCCCAGCCGAAGCGGTAATCCCATTCGGCGTTGAATTCCTTGAAGCGGAAGACCACGGTGTACTTGTCCGTTGCCTCCACCTTGTTGAGGTGGTCGTAATACGTGGGGATTTTCTTGGCGCTGGTGTTCTGGCGGTTGTAGCTGAAGACCACGTCATCGGCCACCAGTTCGCGCTCTTCCATCACGCCCGCCTTGGCGGGGAACTTCACGCCCTTGCGCAGCTTGACTTCGAGCGTCAGCGGGTCGACCCACTTCCAGCTCTCGGCCAGCTCGCCGCGAATCGCATCCTCCGGCAGCCACGCATCGGCCTGGAACGGATACTTGCCGCCGTTGCGCCTGGCCTTGGAAAGGTCGGCGACAAAGAGCTGTTCGTAGACCTGGCCGGTGTCGTAGTTCTGCTTCCAGTTCCAGTCGGCCAGGTCCCACGACAAGGCGGAGATGGTGGGATACATGGAGCCGATCTCGAGATTGCCGCCGTACTTCGGCGCTTCGGCCTGCGCGCAGGC
Organism: Cupriavidus sp. GW823-FHT07A04; assembly: GCF_058794615.1. NCBI lineage: Bacteria > Pseudomonadati > Pseudomonadota > Betaproteobacteria > Burkholderiales > Burkholderiaceae > Cupriavidus > Cupriavidus sp. GW823-FHT07A04. The sequence continues at coordinate 154,430 of NZ_JBXAHA010000019.1, read as the reverse complement.
CGCGCCGGCGGCAAGCGCCAGCGCCACGCCCGCCACCACTGAAGATATTGTCCGGTTCAAGCCGCGTCCCTCCATCGTCATCCCTCGTTGTTGGTTATCGCGATCCGCGCATGCGCGGGTCGAGCAGGTCACGTAGCGCGTCGCCGTAGACGTTGATCGCATAGACGACAACGGTGAGGCAGATGCCGGGGGCCAAGGCCAGCCAGGGCCCCTGGAACATGAAGGTGCGGCCGTTGCCCGAGAGCATGCCGCCCCAGGTCGGCGCGGGCGGCGGCACGCCCAGCCCGAGGAAGGACAGGCCGGACTCGGCCAGGATCGCGGTGCCCACGCGCGTGGTGAACAGCACGATGATGGGCGGCAGCACATTGGGCAGGATATGGCGCCAGAGAATGCGGCCGGTGGAGGCACCCATGGACTGCGCGGCATGCACATACATGTTCTCGCGCACCGAGACCACCGCGCTGCGGATGATGCGCGAGCCGCCCACGCCCAGCAGCAAGCCCAGCGTGCCGATGATCTGCCAGCTGCCCGGGCCGAGCACGGACACCACCACGATCAGGATCACCAGGTCAGGAAAGCTCATCCACGCATCCACCATGCGCTGCACGATCAGGTCGAACTTGCCGCCCAGGTAGCCGGTCAGGATGCCGATCAGCACCGAGATGGCGGTAGCCAGCGTGGCGGCCGACAGCCCGATGATGACCGAGAGCTGCGCGCCGTACAGGCAGCGCGAGAGCATGTCGCGCCCGAGGTTGTCGGTGCCGAAGGGGTGCGCCCATGACGGCGGCTGCAGCCGCTTCATCATGCTGATCTCGTTGACGCCATAAGGCGCCAGCCAGTCGGCAAAGACGCCGCAGAACAGGAAGATCATGCAGATCACCGCGCCGGCGGCGCCCAGCGGCTTCTCGCGCAACAGGCGACCCACCAGTGCGAAGGCTGACTCGAGCCGGCCCGGGCCAGACATCGGCGGCGCGGCAGGGACGGCTTGCGCCGTCTTGAGCGCCGGGGCGTTTGCGATTGGACGTGCCATCAGCGATGCCTCACTTTCGGGTCGAACAGCCCATAGCTCAGGTCCACGAGCAGGTTGATGAGCATGACGGCCACCCCGACCACCAGGAACACGCCGGTGATCACGGGATAGTCCCGCTGGTTCACGGCGTCCAGCAGGAGCAGCCCCATGCCCGGCAGCGCGAAGATCTGCTCGATCACCACGGCCCCGCCGATCAGCAGCGGCGCTTGCAGGCCGATCAGCGTCACCACCGGAATCAGCGCGTTGCGCAGCGCATGGCGCAGGATCACCAGGCGCTCGTTCAAGCCCTTGGCCCAGGCCGTGCGGATGTAGTCCTGGCGCAGCACCTCCAGCATCATGGTGCGCGTCATGCGCATGGTGATGGCCGACAGTGCCATGCCAAGGATGATGGCGGGCACCAGCATGTTGCTGATGTGCTGGAGCGGGTCCTCCAGGAAGGGAACGTAGCGCACCTCGGGCGACCAGCCCCACCACACGGAAGGAAACACCATGATCATCGTGCCCATCCAGAAGCTGGGCACTGCCAGCATCAGGATGGAAAATGAGCGCGCCACGTAGTCGGCCGCGGTGTCCTGCCGGATCGCCGAGAGCACGCCCACGGGCAACGCAACCGACAGCGCCACGAACAGGGCAAGCGCGCCCAGCGAGAAGGTGGCGGGCATGCGCGCCAGCACCATCTTCAGCACCGGCTCACCCTGCCACAGCGACTGGCCGAGATCCCCGTGCAACACGATGTTGCCGACCCAGTGGACGTACTGGAACCACATCGGCTGGTCCAGGCCCAGCGCGCGGATCAGGTCCTCGCGGCTCTTGGTGTCGGCGCTGATGTCGTTCTGGCTCAGCATCAGGTCGACCACATCGCCCGGCACCATGCGCACGATCACAAAGACGATCAGGCTGGCGAACAGCAGCGTGGGCAGCAGCGCCAGCAGGCGGCGCAGGATGTAGGCACTCATGGCGCGCCCGCTTCCGTGACGCCAGTCCGGGCCACGCCGTAAGCCCTTAAAAAAGATACCGTGGATACGATAAAGAATGCCGCCCCGACCATGCCGTCTCCTGTTCGGTGCTTCGCGTGGTCGCCAAACACACCATACAAGCATCGCTGAACACGTAAATCAAGCGATATCTGGTGCGATCAAGGAAGTATCCCTGGGAGTCTTCCACCGAGCTGCTGTTTGTGCAGATAGCCCATTCAGCATACCCATAGTTCTAATTCATGACAACCGAACTGACCCTTGAATGTCTAGTGGATTTACCTAGGTCGGCGCCGCCGTGGCGGGCCGCTTGTGCGGCGCAAACGCGCGGCGGGAAACGCGAGGGCGAGCGCAGGCGCCGCGCCTGCGCGTGGACGGCCTGCAAACACGGTTGAAGATGGTGCGTTGCGGCGCTCAGTAGCCGCGCAAGATCGCCCAGCGCTGGGCGTGGAAGTTGGTGTCGCCGAGCAGGATCTGCGCGGCGCAGGCGCGCTTCATGTAGAAGCCGATCTCGAACTCGTCGGTCATGCCAATGCCGCCGTGCATCTGCACGGCCTCCTGCACCGCGAGCATCGCCGTGGACCCGGCGCGGGCTTTGGCCGCGGATACCAGCGCGATTGGCTGTGCCGGGCCGTCGTCTAGCAGTTGCTGGCTGCGCAGCACCGCCGCGCGCGTGATCTCGATCTCGCTGAACAGGTGGGCGGCGCGATGCTGCAGCGCCTGGAACTCGCCGATGATCTTGCCGAACTGCTTGCGCTCTTTCAGGTATTGCAGCGTGCGCTCGAAGGCTTCGTCGGCAATGCCGACCAGCTCGGACGCCAGCGCCGCGCGGGCGATATCGAGCGCGTGCTCAAGCACGGCCGCGCCGCTACCGGCCTCACCCAGCACCGCGTCCGCCGCCACGCGCACATCCCGGAACTGCACGCGCGCGGCATTGCGGGCATCCGCCATCACGGTGCGCTCCACGGTAATGCCATCGGCGCCGCGCGGCACCAGGAAGAGCGTGACGCCGTCACGGTCGTCGGCGTTGCCGCTGGTGCGGCCCACCACGATCAGCGTATCGGCAATATGTCCGTCGATGACGAAGACCTTGGCGCCATTGAGCACGAACCCGCCGTCCTGCTCCACGGCGGCGAGCGCCTGGCGCTCCGGACGGTGCGCCGCGCCCTCGTCGATCGCCAGCGCGGTCAGGTGCTTGCCAGCCGCGATGGCGGGCAGGAAATGCGCCTTCTGCGCTGCGCTGCCTTCGCGGGAAATCAACGAAGCGCCCAGCAAGGCGGTGGAGAAAAACGGCGTGGGGGCCAGCGTGCGGCCAAGCGCCTCCATCAGGACGCCCGCCTCCACCACGCCGAGCTCGCTGCCACCATACTGCTCGGGGATCAGCACGCCGGCAAAGCCCAGTTCGGCAAACTCCCGCCAGAGGGCGGGCGAGAAGCCGGTGTTGTCCCGGGTGTCCCGCAGCTTGCGCAGCATCGGGATGGGTGCGCTTTCGCGCAGGAATGCCAGGGCGCTGTCCCGCAGCATCTCCTGGGTCTGATTCAATACGATTGCCATAGTCGGTCCCTGAGCATTCAAGCGTGGAGTTGGGGCGGTCAGACGCCGGGCAGGCCGAGCAGGCGCTTGGCAACAATGTTGAGCTGCACTTCGCTCGTGCCGCCCTCGATCGAGTTGGCCTTGCTGCGCAGCCAGCCGCGCGCGGTGGCACCGTCGTTGCTGCGCTCGCTCTCCCACTCCAGGGCCTCGCTGCCCCCAATCGACATCAGCAACTCATAGCGCCGCTTGTTCAGCTCCGACCCGTAGTACTTGAGCACCGACGAGAACGCGGCGATGCCCTCGCCCTGCCGGGCCAGGTCCAGCGCGCGCTCCCCCGCCAGGGCGAATGCCGCTTCATCGATCTCGAAGGTGGCGATCTGCGCGCGCAGCATGGGCGCGTCGACTTCACCGCGCTCGTTCTGGCCGAGCGTGTCGCGCGCCAGCTTGCCCATCGGCGGGCGCTGGCCGCGCCCGCCGATGCCGCTGATCATCTCGCGCTCATGGGTCAGCAGGTACTTGGCGATGGCCCAGCCGCCGTTTTGCTCGCCCACCAGGTTGGCGCGCGGCACCACTACATCGTCAAAGAAGGTCTCGCAGAACGGCGACTTGCCGGAAATCAGCACGATGGGCCGCGCCGTCACGCCCGGCGTTTCCATGTCGAACAGCAAGAAGCTGATGCCGGTGTGCTTCTGTGCCGAAAAGTCGGTACGCACCAGGCAGAAGATCCAGTCCGCCTTGTCGGCGTACGAGGTCCACACCTTCTGGCCGTTGACGACAAAGTGATCGTCGCGCTCGTCCGCGCGCGTTTGCAGCGAGGCCAGGTCCGACCCGGCATTGGGCTCCGAATATCCCTGGCACCAGCGGATCTCGCCGCGGGCGATCCTGGGCAGATGCTCGCGCTTCTGCGCCTCCGAGCCAAACCGGAGCAAGGCCGGGCCAAGCATCCAGATGCCGAAGCTTTGCAACGGCACGCGGCAGCCAAGCGCTTGCATTTCCTGGCGCAGCACCTTGGCCTGCTCGCGGGAGAGGCCGCCGCCGCCATACTCGCGCGGCCACTCCGGCACCGTCCAGCCCTTCTCCCCCATGCGCGCGAGCCAGAGGCGCTGCGCCTCGGACTGGAAGCGGAACTTGCGCCCGCCCCAGCAGATGTCGTCCTCGTTGCGCACGGGCTGCCGCATTTCGGGCGGGCATTGCGCCTCCAGCCAGGCACGCACCTCCTGCCGGAAGGTTTCCAGGTCATCCACGCTTGTCTCCTGTTTTTTTGGCTTGTCTTGTTTTGGTTTGGTTTGGATTCGTTATATAAGCCCGACCCCGCAACGTCAATACTCCATTTCCTAAAATGAAAACGTGGTACGGCCAAACACCCGACCATTGCTGCCAATCATGCATTTTCTGCCGATGTGATAGCATTCCCGGGAACATACCGTAACCACTAAACCGGCAAGCACACCAAGCCGGTCGGCGCCCGTGGGGGCGCAACCAGGAGACAATGTGGAGGCCAAAGCCAGCAGCGCGCCGCGCTGTGCCATCCCTGCCTTTCCGGGTGCCCGGGCGCCGGATCGCTCGCGCACCGTCAGCGCCGACGGCATCCGCATCGCCGTCCATGAGTGGGGCGCGATCGACGCCACGCCGGTCCTGCTGGTGCATGGCGCCATGGATTTCGCGCGGACCTTCGATGTCTTCGCGCCGCTGCTGGCCGATGCCGGCTACCGCGTGGTGTCTTATGACCAGCGTGGCCACGGCGACTCCGAGCATGCCGACCTGTACAGCTGGGTCGCGGACGAGCGGGACCTGCTGGCGGTGGCCGACTCGGTCACGCGCGAGCCGCTGATCGCCATCGGCCACAGCAAGGGCGGCTCGCTGCTGGTGCATGCGATCCAGGCGCTGCCGCACCGGTTCACCCGCTTTGTCGCCATCGATGGCCTGCCCTTTCGCAATCCGCACGCGGACAGCGCCGTGCGCGACAAGAAATCGATGACCGCGCCCATCATCACGCGCTGGCTCGATACGCGCCGGCAAAGCCCGGGCCTCGCACGCAAGCCCGGCACCCTTGAGGAACTCGCCCGGCGGCGCGCCCGCATGAACCCGCGGCTGGCCCATGCGTGGCTGTGCTACCTGGCCGCGCTCGGCGCGCGGCAGGATGCGCACGGCTGGCGCTGGAAGCTCGACCCGGTGATCGGCTCCTCCGGCTTTGGCCCCATGCGCGCGCGCTGGATGACCGACCGCCTGCCGGGCTTTCCCATTCCCATGCTGGCCATCTTCGGCACGGAGCGCGAACCGATGGGGTGGGATGCCACCGCGGCCGACCTCGCGCCGTACTTCCCGCCCTCGACCCAGGTACAGGTGATGGCCGACACCGGGCACTTCATCCATATCGAGCGGCCGCGAGAGACCGCGGAACGCATCCTGCCCTTCCTCCGATCATGACCCTCTACCTGCGCCACAATCGCCTGCGCCTTGCCCTGCATCCGCTCAAGACCGGCAGCGGGCCCGCGCTGCTGTTGCTGCACGGGCTGGGCGAGCGATCGCCGGACACATTGCCGGCGGAGTACGCCGGCTGGCCCGGCACGGTGCACGCGCTGGATTTCACCGGGCACGGGCTCTCGGACATTCCGCGCGGCGGTGGCTACAGCTGCGAGTTCCTGATGGCGGACGCGGATATCGCACTGGCGCACCTGGGCCCGTCGACCGTGGCGGGGCGCGGGCTGGGCGGCTATATCGCCTTGCTGCTGGCCGGCGCGCGCCCGGAGCAGGTGCGCGGCGCCATCCTGCGCGACGGCCCCGGCCTGGCCGGTGGTGGCACCGCGGCACGCAATCCGTATATCCCGGTGGTGGATACCTCGCGCACCGGCCCGCCCGACCCGTACGCCATCGCCGACCTGGCAACCGACGTGCGCCCGCCGAGCTACGCGGCCAACTACGCGATGCTGGCCGCGCAGCACTCCGACACACCGCAGCCGATCTCCGTGTGCACGCGCGAGCGCCCGGACTGGCTGAAAGCGGTGACAGAGCTGCTCTCGCTGGAGAAGGTCGAGCTGGACCAGGCGCTGCAACACTACGCGGCGCAAGCGGCGATGCGTGGAGACGCTCAGGCATGAAAGCGGAACTCGCCGCGCAAGCCGCCCGTGGCACAAATGCCGGACATGGCGATGCGCACGCACTGGCCGAGGATAGCTTCCGCGCCCACGTACAGCAGCACCTGCCACGCAACGCACGCGCCTACCTGGTCCACGGCATGCTGGGCATGACCGGCTTCCGGCTGGTGACCGCCCCCACCTTCGTGCCGGCCTACATCTACCTGCTGTCCGGCTCCAAGCTGGTGGTGGGGTGCGTGCTTGGCGCGCAGTACGCCGGCATGGCGATGTCCTCCATCTGGGGCGCAACGCAGATCGAGCATCGCCAGCGCGTGATGCCGCTGATCTACCTGGTGGGCTGGCTGGTGCGCCTGCAGATCCTCGGCCTGGGCTTGTCCGCCTTCCTGCTCTCGGGCGACGGCGCGCTGGCTGCCGCCGCCGGGTTCCTGCTGCTGTTCGGCCTGTTCAACGGCGTGCAGAACGTCACCTTCAACTACCTCACGTCCAAGATCATTCCGCTGGAGCGGCGGGGCGCGTTGAGCGCGTTCCGCAATTTCCTCGGCGGGCTGATCGCGGCGGCGGTGGCCTATCTGGGCGGCCGTTTCCTGGTTGGCGGCAATGTGTTCGGCAATGGCTACGCCACTACCTTCCTCGCCGCCTTTGTCCTTACCAGCCTGGGCATCTCCGCGCTGACCCGCATGCGCGAGCCGGTGCTGCACGATGTACGCGTGCAATCGGGCTTTCGCCAGCGCCTGCGCGAAGTGCCGGCGCTGCTGCGCGCGGACAAGCACTACGTGCGCTTCTTCGTGGCCCGCGCGCTGGTGGCGTTCAGCATGATGGCCGTGCCGTTCTATGCCATCTATGTCGGTAGCCATCTGCCGCTCTCGGGTGCCACGCTGGGCTACCTGAGCATTGCCTACCTGCTGGCGCAGACTACCAGCAACCTGATCTGGGGCCGCCTGGCCGACCGCCACGGCTATCGGCTGGTGTTCCTGTGCAGCATCGGGCTGTGGGTGCTGTCCACCGCCGCGCTGCTGCTCTGCGATAGCCTGGGCGCGTTCCTGCTGGTGTTCTGCGGGCTGGGCGCCAGCTTTGGCGGCTACTTCCTGTCCGCGGACAACTTTGCGCTGGAGTTCGGCAACCGGCGCGATCGCCCGATGCTGCTGGCGGTGTCCGACACAGCCACCTACACGATGATGGCGTGCGGGCCGATCCTCGGCGGCATGCTGGCGCAGGGGGTGCGCTTCTCGCTGGTGTTCGTCGCGGCCATGGTGGTCATGAGCATCGCCTTTGTGCTAGCCCTGCGGGTGGAGGAGCCGCGCCGCCGCCCGCGGCCGCAGCGCGAGGGCAACGCGTAGCGCCAACATCGGGATCATCGGGATCAACAGGATCAGGGATCAACAGGAGACAGGATGACATTCAGGACCTATCCGGAATTCAGCACGCACTACCCGCTTGTGCTCACCACGATCATGAAGCGCCCGGTGCGGATGTATCCCGACGAGATCGGCGTCGTCTACCGCAACCCCGCCACCGGCGAGTATCTCCGCTTTACCTGGATGCAGTGGTACCGGCGCGTCGCCCAGCTGGCCAACGGCCTGCGCGGTGAGCTCAAGGTGCAAGCCGGCATGCCTGGCGAACCTGGCGAGCGCATCGCCACGATGGCGCTCAACACCCACCGCCACCTGGAGCTGTACTACGGCGTGACAGGCATTGGCGCCACGTTGCACCCGATCAATGTCCGCCTGTCCCCGCAGCACATCGTCTACACCATCCGGCACGCGCAGGACAAGATCCTGTTTGTCGACGACACCCTGATGCCCTTGCTGGAAGGCATCTACGACCAGATCAAAGACGTGGTCGAGCTGGTGGTCTATATGTCGGACAAGCCGGGGCTGCCGCAGACCCGCATCCCCAACATCATCGAGTACGAAACGCTGATCGCCCGCCAGGCCGAGACCATCGAGTGGCCCGCCCTGCACGAGGACGTGAACGCCACGCTGTGCTACACCACCGGCACCACGGGCCAGCCGAAGGGCGCCACCTTCACGCATCGCCAGCTCTACCTGCTGACGATCCACATGATGGCGCAGCTCGCTATCGGCAACACGCCGGACCACGATATCGCCGATGGCCTGGGCACGCGGCTGGGCGAAGGCGCGGTGCCGCTGCTGAATACGCCGATGTTCCACATCCACGGCTGGGGGCAGCCTTTCGTCGCGGTCTATAGCGCGCAGAAGATCGTGCTGCACGGGACCTTTACCGTACAGGGCTTCTGCGAGCTGGTGGAGCGCGAGAAGGTGACGTCGGTGGGCATCGTGGCGACCATCGCGGCCATGCTGCTCGAATACCCGGACCTGAAGAAGTACGATCTCAGCAGCCTGGTGCGCGTCAGCGTGGGCGGCGGCGCGCTGCCGCTCGGGCTCAAGCGCAAGCTGGAAGCCCTGATCCCCACCTTCCGCATGAGTTCGGGCTACGGCATGACCGAGACCGCGCCCACCATCGTTGGCTCGTTCATCAAGAAGACCATGGTCCACCTGGACCGGGACGAGACCGATGCGGTGCTGGTCAAATCCGGCCTGCCGATTCTTGGCGTGGAGGTGGAGGTCATCGACGACAAAGGCAAGCCAGTGCCTCAGGACGACCACACGGTCGGCGAGATCGTGGTGCGCGCGCCCTGGGCGACCGGGCAGTACTACCGCAACCCCGAGAAAAGCGCGGAGTTGTGGCAAGACGGCTGGCTGCACACCGGCGACATCGCCAAGGTGGATGCCGAGGGCTATATCACCATCGCCGACCGCATGAAGGACGTGATCCGCAGCGGCGCGGAAATGGTGCCCACGGTACTGCTGGAGAACCTGATCGCGATGGCCGATTTCGTGCATGAGGCGACAGTGGTCGGCGTGCCGGATCCGGTCTGGGGCGAGAAGCCCTTGGCGCTGGTCAGCGTGCGCAACGGCTTTGCGGCCAGCGAGGACAGCGTCATCGATTTCCTGAAGGTCCACGGCGTCGAGACCGGCAAGATCACCAGGTGGATGCTGCCCAAGCTCGTCGCCATCACGCGGGACATCCCCAAGACCAGCGTAGGCAAGTACAACAAAAAACAGATCCGCGATGACCTGGAGACATTCCTGGCCATCGCCAAGGACGTTTCGCATCGCCACGGTTAGGCATTCACTCAAAACACAGCAGGAGACTTCCCATGCGTGAAGCAGTTATCGTATCCACCGCACGTACGCCGATCGGCAAGGCCCATCGCGGCGCCTTCAACAACACGCAGGCGCAGGAACTCGGCGCCCACGCCATCTCGCACGCCGTGCAGCGTGCCGGCATCGACCCGGCGGAGATCGCCGACGTGATCCTGGGCTGCGCGGTGCAGCAAGGCTCCACGGGTGGCAACGTCGCGCGCCAGGCGCTGCTGCGCGCCGGGCTGCCCGTCACGGTGTCGGGCATGTCGATGGACCGCCAGTGCGCCTCCGGCCTGATGGCGATCGCCACGGCCGCCAAGCAGATCATCGTCGACGGCATGCAGGTTGCCGTGGGCGGCGGGCTGGAGTCGATCTCGCTGGTCCAGAACGACAAGATCAACCGCTACCGCGCGCAGGACCCGCAGCTGGTGCAAACGCTGCCGCAGATCTACATGACGATGCTGGAGACCGCCGAGATCGTGGCGCAGCGCTATGGCGTGAGCCGCGAAGCCCAGGATGCGTACTCGCTGCAATCGCAGCAGCGCACGGCCGCCGCGCAGCAAGCCGGCCGCTTCGACGCGGAAATCGTGCCAATCACCACCACCATGCTGGTCACCGACAAGGCCAGCGGCGCCGTGAGCGAGAAGCAGGTCACGCTGGCCAAGGATGAGGGCAACCGCCCCAGCACCACGCTGGCCGACCTGCAGGCCCTCAAGCCGGTCTTCAAGAATGGGCAACGCGTGGCCGAGGGCAGCTTCATCACCGCCGGCAATGCCTCGCAACTGTCCGATGGCGCATCCGCCATGGTGCTGATGGAAGCCAAGGAAGCCGAACGCCGCGGCCTGCAGCCGCTGGGCGCGTATCGCGGCATGGCCGTTGCCGGCTGCGATCCGGACGAGATGGGCATTGGCCCGGTGTTCGCCATTCCCAAGCTGCTCAAGCAGCATGGCTTGTCGATGAGCGACATCGGCATCTGGGAGCTGAACGAGGCGTTCGCCAGCCAGGTCCTGCATATCCGCGATACGCTGGGCATTCCGAACGAGCGCCTGAACGTCTCCGGTGGGGCGATCTCCATTGGCCATCCGTACGGCATGTCCGGCGCGCGCATGAGCGGCCACCTGCTGCTGGAGGGAAAGCGCCGTGGCGCCAGGTTCGGCGTGGTGACGATGTGCATTGGCGGCGGCATGGGGGCGGCCGGGCTGTTCGAGATTTTCTGAGCCGGGCGCCAGCCCTCGCAGCAAGCCACCTGAACCGACACAACGACACAACGACACACCGACACACTGACACACTGGAGTCCACACCCATGACCGCTATCAACGCAGTCGCCGATCTCGCCGTGGAAGGCGATATCGCCATCCTTACGCTCAACTCGCCGCCGGTGAACGCACTGTCCGCCGCAGTCCGCGCCGGCATCCTCGCTGGCGTCGAGCGCGCCATCGCCGACGGCAACGTCAAGGGCATCGTCCTGACCTGCGCGGGCAAGACCTTTATCGCCGGCGCCGACATCACCGAATTCGGCAAGCCGCCGGTTGGCCCTTCGCTGGCCGACGTGCAAGCCGCAATCGAAGGCTCGCCCAAGCCGGTGGTCGCCGCCATCCACGGCACCGCGCTGGGCGGCGGGCTGGAAGTCGCGCTGGTCTGCCACTATCGCGTGGCAGCCAGGTCCGCCAAATGCGGCCTGCCGGAAGTCAACCTCGGCCTGCTGCCCGGCGCTGGCGGCACACAACGCCTGCCCCGCATCGTCGGCCCCGCCAAGGCGCTCGACATGGTGACCTCGGGCGCCCACATCGGCGCGGCCGCCGCCGCCGAGATGGGCCTGTTCGACCTGGTGACCGAAGACACCGCGCTGCGCGCCGGCGCCATTGCCTTCGCCAGGCAGGTCAACGCCGAGCAGCGCCCGCTGCGCAAGGTGCGTGACCTCAACGAAAAAGTGGAAGCCGCGCGCGGCAAGCCGGAACTGTTCGCCGACTTCCGCCGCGCCAACGCCCGCAAGTTCCGTGGCTTCGACGCGCCCGAGTACAACATCCGCTGCATCGAGGCCGCGGTCAACCTGCCCTTCGACGAAGGCATGAAGGTCGAGCGCAAGCTCTTCCTGGAGCTGATGAACGGCACGCAATCCGCCGCGCAGCGCTACTACTTCTTCGCCTCGCGCCAGGTCTGGAACCTGCCCGACGTGCCAGCCGACACACCGGTCATCGACGTGAAGAAGGTCGGCATCATCGGCGCGGGCACCATGGGCGGCGGCATCGCCATGAACATGCTCAACGCCGGCATTCCCGTCGTGATCGTGGAAACCGCGCAAGAAGCGCTGGACCGCGGCGTGCGCACCATCCGCGCCAACTACGACAACACCGCCAAAAAGGGCCGCATCACCGCCGCCGAGGTCGACAAGCGCATGGCGCTGCTGACCCCGACGCTGGAACTCGGCCAGCTGGCCGACGCCGACCTGGTCATCGAAGCCGTCTATGAAAACATGGACGTGAAGAAAGACATCTTCGGCAAGCTCGACAAGATCGTGAAGCCCGGTGCCATCCTGGCCACCAACACCTCCGCGCTCGATGTCAACGAGATCGCCCGCGCCACGTCGCGCCCGGAATCCGTGATCGGCCTGCATTTCTTCTCGCCGGCCAACGTCATGAAGCTGCTGGAAGTGGTACGCGGCGACAAGACCTCCAAACCCGTCATCCGCACGTCGATGGAGCTGGCCCGCAAGATTGGCAAGATTGCCGCGCTGGTGGGCGTGTGCCCGGGCTTTGTCGGTAACCGCATGCTCGCCCAGCGCCAGCGCGAAGCGCAAAAACTCGTGCTCGCAGGCGCGCTGCCGTGGGACATCGACCGCGTGCTGTACAACTTCGGCTTCCCGATGGGGCCATTCGCCATGAGCGACCTGGCCGGCCTGGACCTGGGCTGGATCCGCGAGAAATCCAGCAGCTCCACGCTGCGCGAGATATTGTGCGAGATGGACCGCCGCGGCCAGAAAACCGGCGCGGGCTACTACGACTACGACGAGAAGCGCAATGCCATCCCCTCGCCCGTGGTCGAGGGGATCATCCGCGACTTTGCCGCCAGGCAGGGCAAGACCAGCCGCGTGGTCTCCGAGCAGGAGATCCTGGAGCGCTGCATCTACCCGATGATCAACGAAGGCGCGAAGATCCTGGAGGAAGGCAAGGCCATCCGCGCCTCCGACATCGATGTGGTGTGGGTCAACGGCTACGGCTGGCCGGTGTACCGGGGCGGCCCGATGTGCTATGCGGACACGATCGGGCTGGACAAGGTGCTGGCGGCCATGAAGAACTTCGAGGCAACGCTCGGCGCAGACTTCAAGCCGGCCAAGCTGCTCGAGGACCTGGTTGCGCAGGGCAGGAAGTTCAGCGACCTGAAGTAGGCAGTTCCGGCGCTGCGTGCCGATGCGCCCCCTTGGCCGGCCCGGCCTTGGGGGCCATGTAGCGCCGCAGCTCCACCCACTGCCACGACAGCAGCGCCGGGATGCCGAAGAGCACCTCGCGCGCGCGCTTGACCAGGGCCAGCGACAAGGCCACCTGCGGGTCGACGCCAAGCAGGTGGCCCAGCAGCATCATCACCGCCTCCTGCACGCCAAGGCCGGCCGGCACGAAGAAGGCCACATGGCGCACGGCCTGCGTCAGCGACTCGATCGCCAGCGCCTGCCAGAGCGGGACGGGATGGCCCAGCAGCCACAGCGCGAACCAGATCTCCGCCGCGCCTAAGGCCAGGCCGGCGAACTGCCAGCACAGCGCGGCCAGCAATTCGCCGCGGCGCGCATTCAACGCACGGATCTGCGCGTCGAGCCGGGCGCCGTCGATCAGCGCGACCACCCGGTGGTCCGCGCCGAACAAGCGCCGCGCGGCGCCCTCCAGCCGCTCGAACAGCGCGCTATGGCGCAGCGAGAGCGCAAACAACACTGGCACCGGCAAGGACAGCAGCAAGCCAGCCAGGATCACCCAGGCATGACCATCGCCGCCACCGAGCGCCAACAGCAGCAGCACCACGCCGAGCGCGGAGAACAGGTACTGCGCGAACAGCGTCACCATGACTTCCACCACGATGCTGGCGGTCACTGCCGTGGTATCCGCGATACGCAGGCGGGTCAGCCGGATGCCGACCAGCTCGCCACCCACACCCACGGTAGGCAACAGCCGGTTGACCGCCTCGCGCACGGTGGCCACCCACCACAGGAAGGCGAGGCCGGCGGACTCATCCGGATCGGCTGACGTCAGCAACACCCGCCAGCCTTGCGCGTCCAGCAGCAGCGGCAGGGCGTGGAAAGGCACCAGCAGCAGCAGCGGCCAGCCAGCCTGGCCGACGATGCGGCCAATGTCGGACGCGCCTTCGTGCAGCACCAGTGCCGTCAGGGCCAGCATGCCCAAAAGCCCGGTCAGGTAGATCAGGCGCTTCATGCTGGGGCCAGGGCACCTGGCGCGCCAAAGATGTCGGTAAAGCCGCCGCGACGCACACCGGCGCGCTCCAGCGCCTCGCGCACGCGGGGCGACAGCAGCGCGGCCAGCTCGTCGGCATGGCGATAGCCACGCATGCTGGGCGCGACCTCGGCGCCGGAGACCACGCCGGGATGCAGGTAGATCTCGCCCACGCCCGCCGGCAGCTCCGCCAGCGCGGCCAGCAAGGCGGCTTCGTCCATGCGGCCGCTATTGGCAATGCCAAGCACGTAGTCGTTGTGGGCAATGCCGGCCAGGTCCAGCCGCCTGCGCAACAAAGCCAGCCAGGGCCGCAGCAGCAGCGGCGCCGCAGGCTCGCTGGGCAGGCGCATGGCGTGCAGGCCGAACTCGCGGCCGATCTGCAAGATCAGGGACAGCACGGTGGGATGCAAGTGGAAATGCTTGTGGGTGTTCACGTGGTCCAGCGTCAGCCCGGTGGCGGCGAACGCCTCGAACTGGGCGCGGATCTCCGCGGCCAGCTGGCGCCGCACATGCGGCAGGAAGAAAAAGCGGAAGCCGTCGCGCGCCATGGCCGAGCCGAAGCGGCCATGCGCATCCACCAGCGCCGGAATGGCGGCCGGGGCCAGCACGGCCGGGCCGTCGGCCAGCACCACATGCAGGCCCACGCGCAAGCGCGGCAGGCGCCTGGCGCGCGCCACCGCATCGGCAGCCGCACTCGCGCCCACCATCAGGCTGGCGGCGTTCAGCACGCCATCGCGGTGCGCCAGCTCCACCGCTTCGTTGACACCGCCGTGCAGGCCGAAATCGTCGGCGGTGATGATCAGGGCACGCCGCGCAGGATCAGACGCCACAGGATCGCTAGCCAGGGTCAGGCCTCGTGCGAGCGCAGGAAGCGGAAGAACTCCACCCCTTCGCGCAGGCGGCGCTTCATCATTTCCCAGCTGCCCAGCATCTCGCGCACGATCTCCCAGATCTTGCTCGGGCGGAAGTAGAAGCGCTTATAGAACGTTTCCACGCCGTGGTAGATCTCTTCCTTGCTCAGGTGCGGATAGCTGATCGCGGCCAGCTGCACGCCCTTGTCGTTGACCAGGTTGATGACCTTGTTGTCTTCCAGCCAGCCGTTTTCCACCGCCTGCCGGTATAGCGTGGTGCCCGGATAGGGCGCTGCCAGCGAGACCTGGATCGTGTGCGGGTTGATGTCCTTGGCGTAGGCGATGGTCTTCTCGATCGTCTCGCGCGTCTCGCCGGGCAGGCCGAGGATGAAGGTGCCGTGGATGATGATGCCGAGCTTGCGGCAGTCCTCGGTGAAGCGGCGCGCGATATCGGTGCGCAGGCCTTTCTTGATATTGAGCAGGATCTGGTCGTCGCCGGACTCGTAGCCCACCAGCAGCAGGCGCAGGCCGTTTTCCTTCATGATCTTGAGCGTGCTGTAGGGCACGTTGGCCTTGGCATTGCAGGACCACGTCACGCCCAGCTTGCCCAGCCCGCGCGCGATCTCCTCCACGCGCGGCTTGAAATCCGTGAAGGTGTCGTCGTCGAACATGATCTCCTTGACCTCGGGCATGTTCTCCTTGATCCATTTGACCTCGGCGATCACGTTCTCCGGGGAGCGCGTGCGATAGCGGTGCCCGCCCACGGTCTGCGGCCACAGGCAGAAGGTGCACTTGGAGCGGCAGCCGCGCCCGGTATAGATCGAGACGTAGGGGTGCTTCAGGTAGCCGATGAAGTAGTTGTCGATCTTCAGGTCGCGCTGGTAGATGGGTGCCACGAAGGGCAGCTCGTCCATGTTCTCGATCATCGGGCGCGGGCCGTTATGCTCCTGCGAGCCATCGGGCAGTTTGTAGCTCAGGCCGAGCACGTCCTTGAGCGGCTTGCCGGCGGCCACCTCCTGGCAGGTGTAGTCGAATTCCTCGCGGCACACGAAATCGATGGCGGAGCTCGCGCCGAGCGTGCCGCCGGGGTCGACGGCGGGCTTGGCGCCTACCATGCCGATCATCACCCCTGGGTGGCGTGCCTTGAGTTCTTCCGCGAACTTGGCATCGGTGGGAAAGGACGGCGTGCTGGTGTGGATGATGACCAGTTCATAGCCGGCGGCGATATCCAGCGTTTCCTGCACACCCAGGCCGTCGGCGGGCGCGTCGAGCACGCGGCTATCCGGCACCAGCGCGGCGGGCTGCGCCAGCCACGTCGGGTACCAGAACGATTTGATCTCGCGCTTGGCTTGATAGCGCGAGCCGGCGCCGCCGTCAAAGCCATCGAAGGAAGGCACCTGGAGGAACAAGGTTTTCATAGCAGCCTCGGGGGATTCAAGCCGTTTGTCGAAAGGGACGACTGGCGTTCCGGCACGCCATTGTCCGTCCCCTCCGTCATCAAGGGAAGGGGGCGAAGCGTTACGCCAGCACCCTGGTAAGGTTCCATGCCCGCGCGCGCCGCCGGCGCGCGCGGCTGCAGCGGCGCCTCGGCTGTGGGAGGGTCTCGCACCGGCAATATCCGATCACGCCAACGCACCTGCGATCCGGCCAGGGCAACCGCCCACTCCACGAGCAGCAAGGTATCACGCAGCGGCGCCATCAGCGCGGCGCCGAGGCCGCCAGCCAGGAAACTGCGTGCCAGCCCGCCCAACACCACCGCGGCCAGCACCAGCGGCTGCGGCGAAATCCAGGCGGCCAGCGCCAGCATTGGCCAGGTGAACGTGATGAAGGTGAAGGCGAAGCCAGCCGGATTGAGCGAGCGGATGGTGCGCATCCACCGCAATTCATGCGCCCAGAGATCGAAAAGAGTTGATTCAGTCACATCTGTGGTGACCATCTCATCCGACAGCACCGTCTCCAGCCCCTGGCGCCGAACCAGCTCGCCCAGCCAGAAATCGTCGGCAAGGCGGTTGGAGAGCGCTTCGAACCCGCCAATTGCGGCCAGTGCGTCACGCCGCAGGGCAATGGTAGCGCCAAAGGAAAAACTGCGGGAGCCGCCCGCGTGGGCGATCCGCACCGAAGGCGCGAACCAGTGGTCGATAAATCCCGCCCCCAGGCGCGACCAGAAGCCGCCGACCGGATGGCCGCGATACAGGCAAGTCACCACACCGACCCGGGCATCGGCCAGGGGGGCGGTAACGCGTGCCAGATAATCCGGCGCCACGGCAATGTCGCTATCGGCGACCACCAGCCATGCGTGGCGCGCGCTGGCGCAGAGGTTGATCAGGTTGCTGGCCTTGAGATTGCTGCCATGCACCCGGGGATCGATGACCAGGTCGATCTCGCAGGCGGGGAAATCGGCGCGCAAGCGCTTCACGACGCCTATGGCGGGATCGTCGACAGCGCGTACACCAAACACGATCTGGTAGGCGGGGTGCTGCTGTCTGCACAAGGTGGCCAGGTTTTCGTAGAGACGAGGCTCGGCGCCGCAGAGTGGCTTGAGCACGCTCACGGGCCGAACGCTCGCGCTATCCGGGGCTACGCAGGCGGGCGCCGGGCCGGGCGAGGACCGTCGGCTGATCCACGCCGCCGCCACGGCATATCCTGCCGCGAGCCATGCAACTGCCGGACCAGCGAGCCCTCCCAACGTCATTTCGGCCAGCCCTCAAATTAAGGTTTTGACTAAAGTTGTACGGTATAGCGTGAATACTTAAGGAAGTATTAAGGGGAAATATGACGCACAGAAGTTATTTCGTCCACTAGTAAGATCGCGGATGGCATGGGGACAACGTGGGGTACCTAAATTAGACAAGAAAGATATTGATAACAATTCTTGTTACTTTTATTTATATCGGAAGGGCCAGGGCCAGAGACAGGCCCGGATTGCCAGCTACGCTCAGAGCGCCTCGCCCGCCTTGAGCACGCCCGCCGCGCGCAAGGACGCGTCGAGCCACGCCGGGCGCAACGCCTGGCCGGACCGGATACCATCGATCCGCTTTCGCTCCGCCACCACCTTCTCGGCCGCCCGCCCGATCAGCTCGGCCACCTTTTCGCGCTCGACCACCACCACGCCATCGGCGTCGCCGATCACAAGATCACCGGCCCTGACCGTAACGCCGCCGCATTGAATCGGATGGTTGACGCGGCCGGGCACAAGCTTGGTGGGACCATTGGGATTCGTGCCCACGGAGTACATCGGAAAGCCCAGCTCTCGGATCTCGTCGGCGTCGCGCGATGCCGCGTCCAGCACCACCGCCGCCACGCCAAGCGCCTTGCACTGGTTCGTCATGATGGCCCCCATCAGCGCGCAAGACTGGTCGCCCTTGCCGTCCACCACGATCACATCACCTGGCTTTGCGAGCGCCATGGCGGCGTGAATCATCAGGTTGTCTCCCGGCCGGACTTCGACCGTGAGCGCGGTCCCGCAGAAGCGGCTCGCGCGGTCGAGCGGTGCGATGCGCCCGTGCATGCCGCCCCGGCGCCCCGCCACATCCGCGAAGATCGAGGCGGCGAACTGAGATGCTTGCTCGACCAGGTCCGGGCGAACACGCTCGAAATCCCGGACCATATCCGGCAGGTTGCTCTCGATGTCGATGTCGATGTCGATGTCCATGTCGTGTCCCTTTAATTCAGCGTGACGTTGGCTTCTTTGATCACGCTGACCCACTTGCGCTTGTCGGTGGCCAGGAACTCGCGGAATTTATCCGACGTGCTGCCAACCACTTCCATGCCGTCCTGGCTCAGGCGCTGCGCAATCTCCGGCTGGCGCAGCACCTGCGCCACGTCGTGCTGCAAGCGCGCCACCACGCTGGCCGGCGTGCCCTTGGCCGCGCAAAGCCCGGTCCACGCCACGGGGTCAAACCCGGGCACGCCCGACTCCGCAAAAGTCGGCACGTCGGGCAGCGACTGCAAGCGCTGCAGCGACGCCACGCCAAGCACGCGCAGCTTTCCGGATTTGGCGTAAGGCAGGGAGCTGATGGGCTGGTCGAAGATCATGGAGACCTGGCCGCCAAGCAGGTCCGTCATGGCCTGCCCCGTGCCCTTGTAAGGCACATGGACAATGTTGATGCCGGCGCGCAGCTTGAGCATTTCGCCCGCGAGGTGGCCCGCCGTGCCATTGCCAGACGAAGCGAAGTTCAGCTTGCCTGGATTGGCCTTGGCATACGCGATCAGCTCCCTGACGTTGTGGATAGGCAGCGCCGCGTTGACCAGCGCGATATACGGCGTGTTGGCGATCAGGGACACCGGAATGATGTCGGTCTGCGGATCGTAGCTGACCTTCTGCAAGGACGGCTGGATGGACAGCATCCCCGTGGTGCAGATCATCAGGGTGTGGCCATCGGCGGGCGCTTTCAGCATGGTGTCGGCAGCGATGTTGCCGCCGGCGCCGGGGCGGTTGTCGATGAGCACCTGCTGGCCCAGGGCCTCGGACAGCTTGGGCGCCAGCAGACGGGCGACGATATCGTTCGAGCCACCAGGAGAAAAACCCACAAGGATGCGGATCGGCCTCGAGGGATACGCGGGCTCGCCATGGGCAGCCGTGGCAAGCAGCGGCAAGCCCGCCGCGACGAGGCGAAGACACTTCAGCAGATAGTTCATGGTGCGCCCTGGTGGATGAAATGAATGAAGGAAGGAAGGTCGTGCGATGCCTAGCGAATCAATGCGGCCGCCGCGGCTTCGATCCGGCGGCAGCCCTCGTCCAGCTGCGCCATGCTGGCGGCAAACGAAAGCCGGAAGTGCGTATCGACGCCGTAGGCGGAACCCTGCAGTACCGCGAGATCCTGCGAGTCCAGCAACCAGTTGACCCAGTCGTCGCTGGACCGGATCACCGAGCCGTGCGGCGTGCGTGCGCCGATCAGCGCTTCGCACGACGCAAAGACATAAAATGCGCCGGCTGGCGCCTGGCAATGAATGCCGTCGACCTGCCCGAGCGCGGCAACCACCCTGTCCCGGCGCGCCTGGAACGCCGCCTTGTTGGCCGTGATGAAATCCTGCGGGCCATCCAGCGCCGCGATCGCCGCGGCCTGCGCCACCGAATTGGCGCCAGACGTGCTTTGCGATTGCAGCTTCACCATCGCCTTGATGAGCGGCGCCGGCGCGCCGGCGTAGCCGATGCGCCAGCCCGTCATCGCGTACGCCTTCGAGACGCCGTTGATGGTCAGCGTGCGCGCCTTCAGTGACGGGGCGGCTTGCGCCAGCGTGACAAAGGCGGCGTCGTCGTAGGTAAGGTGCTCGTAGATGTCATCCGTCATCACCCAGACGTGCGGGTGACGCTCCAGTACGTCGGCGATGGCAACCAGCTCCGCGCGGGTATAGGCGGCGCCGCTGGGGTTGTTCGGCGAATTGAGGATCAGCCAGCGGGTCCGCGCGGAGATGGCCCGCTCGAGATCCTCGGGCGTGAGCTTGAACCCATTCTCCTGCCGGCATGCCACGAACACCGGCACGCCACCGGCAAACAGCGTGATATCCGGGTATGACACCCAGTATGGCGCGGGCACGATGACCTCGTCGCCCTGTTGCACCGTGCACATGAGCGCATTGAAGATGACCTGCTTGGCACCGGTGCTGACGATGATCTCGCTGGCCGCATAGTCGAGACCGTTCTCCCGCTTGAATTTCTGCGCGGCGGCGTGGCGCAGCTCGGCCGTGCCCCCCACATCGGTGTAGCGCGTCTTGCCGGCTTGCATTGCGCTCCAGGCGGCTTCCCGGATGTGGGCCGGCGTCTCGAAGTCCGGCTCCCCGGCGGTGAGGCCGATCACATCGCGCCCCGCGGCGCGGAGCTCCCGCACGCGTTGCCCCGCCATGGAACTGGGAGAGGGCTTGATTCGGTTGAGTCGGTCGGTGAGCGAAAGCATGAGGCGTGGCCATGGAAGGGATCTTGCGAGAAAGTATCCGCCACCGCGCCGGCCCGGCAAAACGAGAAATCGGATTGCGCCGGTATTCCATTTTTTCGTGATGAGGGCATTGTTGGTGCGAGAATATGTCGCCGCACAGAATCGGGAAATCAAATGTCTGTCACGTTCAAGCAACTCGAAGCCTTCTACTTCTGTGTGACGCATGCATCCTTCAGCTCGGCGGCCACCAAGCTCCACGCGACGCAATCGGCCATGTCCAAGCGTGTCGGCGAACTGGAGGCGGTCCTGGGCGTGCAACTCGTCCACCGCACGCCAAAGGGCCTCGTGCCCACCCATGCCGGCAGCCGGCTCCTGACCCTCGCCGCAGAAGCCATGCGACTGCGCGAGCGGATCGATGCCGAGGTCGGGCAGGTCGACAAGCTCACCGGCACCTACCGGATCGGCGTCACCGAGCTCATCGCACTGACCTGGCTGACCAAGCTGCTCAAGGAACTCAAGAACCGGCATCCAGAGCTTCAACTGGAACCGGTGGTCGATGCGGGCATGAACCTGTTCGAAGGCCTGGAGGCAAACAAGATCGACCTGGCGATCCTGCCGGGCACGTTCTGGGGCGAAGCCTACAAGACGGTGGAGGTCGGCCGCGTGGAAGACCTGTGGATGGCGAGCCCCACCCTCGCGTTACCCGACAGGCCGCTGCGCCCCGAAGAATTTGCCCAGTATCCCGTGCTGGAGCAATCCATCGGGTCCGCGAAGAACACCTTCTACGGCGCCTGGCGCCGGGAGCATGGATTCAGGTTCAAGAAGGTATTTGCCACCAACAGCCTGACCGTATTGAGAGCACTGACCATCGAAGGACTCGGCATCAGCCAGCTTGCCCTGGACTACTTCGCCACGGATATCGAGCAAGGGCTCTTGCGCGTGGTAAAGAGCGACCCCATGCCACCGCCGCTGGTTTACTCCGCCGTCTACCGGGACGATGCCTTCAGTGCGGCGCTGGATGTCATTGCCGAGGTCAGCCGGCTTGTGTGCGACTTCTCGCGTGGCCCGCATGATCTTGCGGTTGCACGGTGAGCGCATTATTGCGCGCCCAACTGGGAGATGCTGCCGCAATGAAACCGGAAAGAGTGTCGTAACGCACATTCGTTATATTCAATGATATATTTCGGCAATCAAGCGGGAGCCGGGACACGATAGGTTGCCAGCGGCAACATCCGGCCCCAACGAGCCCTTCCGACGCGAGGTACGCCTGCTGTGGCGACCAAGGCAGCAAGGCCTTCCAGGCAGCGATTCTCCGGCCCCACACACGATGGGCCCGGCAATCCTCCCCAGAGGGGTCCGCTGATTCCGCCGGCACCGCAGCCCGCCTCAACTCGGCAGAATCATGACGACATCTGGATTTTTCATGGAAAGCACACCAAGCCTTGACCGGGAAGCCGTTGGGGCCAAATTCTCATTGCCCGCCATGCAATACGCGCGGGACAAGACCTTCGAAGGGGTCCGGCGCATTGCCGCGGGCATTCGTCCAGGCATGACCGAAAAGCAGGCCTGTGATTTTGCGCGCATCACGCTCGAGGAGATGGGCATGCAGCGCATCTGGCATCAGATCATCGTGCGCTTTGGCCGGAACACCCTGAAGACGTTCAAGGAGCGCATAGACCCGGATCATGTTCTCGGTGAGCATGACATCTTCTTCATAGACCTCGGCATTGTCTGGAACGATCATGAAGGCGATGCGGGTGATACCTTCGTCGTCGGGGAGGACCCGGAGATGCATGCCTGCGCCGAGGCCGCGCGCATCCTCTGGCAAGAAGTCAGCGCGCGCTGGCGTGAAGATGGTCTTGGCGGACCGGCGCTATACCAATATGCAGCGCAGAGGGCTGAGGCTGCGGGCTGGAAGCTCAACCTCGAAATCAAGGGGCACCGCGTATCCGATTTCCCTCATGCGATCTATCGGGCGGGGGACTTGGGAGACTATGAACGGTGCCCCAAGACTGGACTGTGGATACTGGAGATCCAGATCGCCCATCCCACCAAGTCATTCGGCGCCTTCTATGAAGACATCCTGATAGCCAGCTAACCAACCCAGCGCAGGGAGCGCTTCTCGCATGCCGCACGTGCGCTACCTGCCAACCAGAGCCTGACCACGAGAGCCGACCGCATTCTTGTTCTGGACATCGACGGCACGCTGACGGACTCTGTCGCGCTTCATCGGCAGGCGTTCCTGGCCGCGATGTCCGCGCTTGCGCTGCCGCAGCGCAATACTGACTGGGGCAGCTACCCCCAGCATACCGACACCGGCATCCTTGCGCACGCACTGGCGAATGGCGGCCGCGCAGCCATGCAGGCCCATGAGCAATCGTTATTCGAAAACGATCTCGATCGATACTTCGCGAAAGCACTTGCCAAACACTGACTCCGTGAGATACCCGGTGCCTGCGTTTTTGTGCGGGCAGCACGAGAAGCAGTCCAGGTGAGGATGCCCTCCTCCAGACTTGCGTCGAACACTTCATTCCACTGCCAGGACGCGACCTTCAGGTTCTTGACATCCAGGCAAGCCAACGGCACGCGCGTCGTGTTCATCGTATCGGCCCACGTCGCACCGATGTATCAGGCACCCAGGCAATGGGCGCGTTGCAACGAGCCCTGCGATCTCAAACCCCTCTTTCCGGGGGTAAATTGTTTAAAATCTTTTTATGTGAATATTAATTAACTCTGAATTCAAAATATTAAATCCCGGAGCATGCGAATTTTGATCTAAAGTATCTGATCTTTGGTTTCAAGCCAATAGAGGTTATTTTGGGTGTGAACTCAGAAGGCGCTTCTGGAGCATGAGCCAATAGCGCTCGACCGGCCTGTGCCGGGCTTTCGCCGACCTCAGCTAACAATCCAGGGCTACGCCTTGCTCAGAGCCTTCAGGCGTGTCCTCCACAGAGCGGATCTGACACGCCCCGCCTCACGAAAAGGGCGCAGCGCGCCCGTCTGAGATGCCTGCAGGTGCCTGGCATGTACTCGGCTCTTGCGCACCGGAACCTCCGCCGCGGTTACGCCGCCGCCCGATTCACGCGACTCCGCCGCGAACGTGCTGTCATGGGATGGCACGGGGCGTGGGTCACACCAAGGAGCTGCAAGATGAATCAGCTGTCCCCCGAGCAAGTCCTGGCTGCGCAGAAGGCGATTATTGACGCCACGGCAGGTCTGACGGCCAAAGCTGTCGAAGGTTTTGAGAAGCTGCTCGCATTGAATATCGAGACGACGAAAGCCGCGCTATCCGATACTTGCGAAGGCGCGCGCAAAGCCCTGTCGGTCAAGCACCCCCAGGATTTTTTTGCATTGCAGATCGAGTTGCTCAAGCAAGCGACGGAAAAGACACTCTCGTATCGCCTGCAATTTTTTGAAATTGCGTCCGCGACGCGGGTCGAATTCGACAAGGCTGCGGAAACGCACTACGAGGCAAACAAGCGCGGGGTGCAGCGTCTCCTTGACAACGCGGTGAGCGCTGCGCCAGCAGGTTCCAGCGCGGCTGTCGCCGCCTGGCAGTCGGCAATCGATGCAACCCACACGCTATACGAGACCATGCAGTCGACGGCAAAGCAGGCGGCGCACGTTGCGCAGAGCAGTTTCAATACGGCTGCCGAAGCGGCCTCAAGGTCGGTGAAGCAACCGCCTGCCCGAGCCGTCCGGCAGTAAGCCGCGCAATGGCTGCCGCGGCCCCTACGCTTCGCGGGGCCGCGGCGAGCGCGAGCCATGTCCAGCGGCAGGCTGGGCTTCGGCCACCTGCTCCTACGGCCGTGTCACCGACCTGGCCTTCAACGCAGTATATGGAGGATTCAAATCATGACGACGAGGATAGCCCTGGTAACGGGGGGTATGGTCATCCCGCAAATCCCGGTTGGCCGCCTGGGGGAGCCGGAGGAAGTAGCGGCCTTGATTGTCTACCTATGTTCGCGTGAAGCGGCTTTCCTGACTGGCGCAAACATTGCGATCAATGGGGGCCAGCATCTGCAGTGACACTGGTGGAAGCATAGCGAAGCTGCACAGCGGGTCTCGGCCCGCTCCTTCGACCCAGTAGGGGGATAACAGGGGGCCGCGTCATTGCCAGGCGCGCCAGCCGCGGGTCATTGCTACCAGCGCAGGCCTGTCCCCAGGGATCCGGTTTCGAAGATCACGTATTGCGTTCGCTGCTTGTAGGTGGCCTCCACCCGATAGTCGGCGGGCGGCACCTTGAACAGGCAGCGCGGACCGGTGGCCTGAAACGCGGCCAGCACCTTGCCATGGCGCCGCAGCTGGACATCGACCCCCGCCAGCAAATCGCCTTGCGGCCCCTTCGTGAAGATGACGCCGAGGTTGTATTGCTGTTCGAGACTGGTCAGCTGGTCCTGCTCCTCGACGCCCGTGCCGCCGCAGATATAGGTGACATTGCCAATAGTCCGCGGCGTCATCAACTGCGGTCCCGAGGCCTGCTGGCGCATGACTGCCGGCTGCGCCGGCGAGGCTGCGGCCTCGGGCTGCGCGATGACAAGCGGCGGTTCCTGATTTTCCGCTTGCGCCTGTGTCGTTGAGGCCTGCGGGTCTGCGGCTTGTGGCATTGCCGCCGCCGGAATTGCCATCTCCGGCGGTGTAGGCACGGCTTGCGCTTGCTGGGTCGGCGCCTCGGGCAACGATTGGGCTTGCGTGCCAAACGCGAGCGCCGCCGACATGCCGATGAGAACAAAGCGCGCAA
The DNA here is from genome assembly GCF_058794615.1 of Cupriavidus sp. GW823-FHT07A04. Lineage (NCBI taxonomy): Bacteria > Pseudomonadati > Pseudomonadota > Betaproteobacteria > Burkholderiales > Burkholderiaceae > Cupriavidus > Cupriavidus sp. GW823-FHT07A04. The sequence continues at coordinate 128,730 of NZ_JBXAHA010000019.1, read as the reverse complement.
CAGCCGCAGGGCGGGCAGTATGTGAGATTGACATGGCGCTCCCCCTCTGAATTGGTGCGACAAGACTAGACACAAGCGGCATACGCAGCTATCCGCCAGAAGTCCCACCGATTTGCGGCGTGGCGCACATTACGCCCTCCTCGTCTACCGCACCCGGGCCAGACCCGGTGAGGTAACCCGCGAGGGCGGGCCAATCCGGCGCAGATTCGCTTGAACGTTCAGTTCGACGCGCTGTGCCTCAGTGTAGGTCTCCCCATCCGACATCCGACCTCAGGCATGCGCTCGTGGCAGTGCTCGCTTGCTGGACGGCGCGTTTTCCTTAGCGGCGCATTCCTGCGCACGCTTTCGTTTCATCCTTGTAACAGCGGGGCTGGTCTCCCGGTTTAGGTCGACTCCATCTTTCAGCTGGTCGCTCTAGTGCTTTTGGCGACTGTCGCAATAGCACCCGATCACCAAATAATGGCGCACAAGCACTAAGAAGGGCATCAAGGCAGGCGCAAAGAGCAAGCCTGGAGACGTGGTTGGCAGGGAGCAGCCGTTTTTTGCGGCAGACGAAAGCAGAACGAGAAGACAGTGGAATAGGCCGCATCGCCGCAGCACAAATCGCTGCCGGGCGCGACAGGCATTGGATGGGAATAACAGGGCGCAACCGGAGAAGATCCGGGGTCGCTTTGATTTCTGGTCGGATTCAGCAAGGTCATGTCTCGGCGGACCGGATTGGCGCGTTGCGTTGCAACAGGGCCAGCAGGTTAGCCGTGTGATGTCCGTCTCTCCGGTTACACGCATTGGCGCCGGCAAGGATATGCCGCACGCCAAGGGAGACGTTTTGTTTGCAGCAGCGCATTCCGGGGGATCAAAACGTGAACGCATCCCAGCAGTGCCGCAGGCGATTGCGGACCACGCTCAAGACCACAGCCGTGCTGTTAGCGCTGTTCGCTCGCGAGCATTGCGCGGCAGAAACCGCAAAGCCGGCAGCACCGCGCGTGCAGCCGCCGGCCAGGCTGGAGCAACCCGCATCGGCGGGCGAGAACGACGGGCTCAGGGAGCGCATTTTCGCCCTGGCCGAAGCAGGGTCTCCAAAACTAGCGCTGGAACAGGCCGCCGCACGCCCCGATGTCTTCGCGCGCCGGGATCTGCTGCTGCTGGAGCATCTTGTCGTTGCCCAGCAAATCCGGTGGGCACGGCAGCAAGCCAGCGCTTCCAATGACCAGGATCGCCTGGTTCCCGCCGACGGCGCGCTTGCTGCTGCCGAGGCACTGCAAGGCAGGATTCCCGCCGATGACGAATACAACGGGGTGCGGCGCGCGGTCCAGTCCGATCGCCTCACGGCGTTGTCCGTGCGCGGGCGCATGAAGGAAGCCGCCGCGCTATACGAGCAGCTCTCGCTGGCCAACGAGCCGCTACCGGGCTCCGCTTATGCCGCCGCGGGCGACGCCTACGCCTATCTCGACAAGCCCGACCTTGCCTCGCGCGCCTACGAACTGGCCTTGCAGGCGGTCATCGAGCCGATCAAGGAGACTACCGAGCCCTATGCGCTATCGCGTCCTAGCGTGCAGGAAAGCCTGTTCTTTGCCTACCTGGACCAGGGACACTACGAGGCGGCGCGCGAACTGGTCTCGATGATGGCCCGCAACACGCCGGCGCAAACCGAGTTGTCCGAAGACGTGGACAAGACCAATCCCGAATACGGCCGCGTCAAGAAGCTGCAGGCGCAATACCTCCTCTATACCAATCACGTCAATGAGGGCGTCCAGGCACTGGATGCCTTGCGCAAGGACGCCCCCTTCGATCCCTCCCTGCTGACCGCCCGCGCGGACGGTTCGCTGGTGCTGGAACGCCCGTACGCCTCGCAAAGCATCTACCGGCAGGCGCAGGCCGACCACCCCGGCGATATCGAAAGCCTGGTGGGGCTCGGCAAGACCGCCCTCCAGCTCCATCAGTACGATCAGGCGAAGGCGGTCGCCGCGGCCTTCGACGGCAATTTCCCCGACAACAACAGCGTCAAGAACTTCCAGCGCGAGTACCGCGTCTACGAGCGCCCGCAACTGATCATCGACGCCATTGGCGAGCGCGGCAACGCCGTGCTGGCGGATCATGCCTGGGGGGTTGACACCCGTCTCTACTCGTCGCCGATGGCCGACTACTGGCGTGTCTTCGCGCACCAATACACGGCGCGTGGCGACACCGGCGATGGCCAGAGCGTCAGCCGCATACGCAACGGCCTCGGCGGCGACTTCCGGCGCGACGGCTGGGAAGCCGCCGCCGAGCTGCATCAGTCCACCGGAGGTCAGGGCAAGACCGGCGGCACCGGCACGGTCGCCTTCCAGCCCAATGACTCCTGGCGCTTTGGCGCGGGCGTCGACTCCGACGACAACGCGTTGCCTTTGAAAGCCTACCAGGCCGGCGTGACAGGCCGCACTGCCACGGCATCGGCGCGCTACTCGCAGGACGATGCGCGCTACTTCAATGTGATGTACGGCGCGTCGCGCTACAGCGACACCAACTTTCACCAGATGTGGCAGGGCACCGCTTACCAGCGGCTGCTGAACCAACCACGCCACCAGGTGGCGATCTGGCTCGACGTGGGCACCACCAGCAATACGCTGGACAGCACCGCCTACTTCAATCCGCGGCGCGACTACACCGCGCAACTGCGCACCATGTACCAATGGACGCCGTGGCGCTATGCCGAAAAATCCTTCAGCCAGCGCGTGTATGTCACCGCAGGTGGCTACCGGCAGGACGGCTTCGGCGACAGCATGTTGTGGGAAGCGCGCCTCGAACAGTTCTGGCAGCTTGGCCGCAAGGCTTCGCTCACCTACGGCATCGGCATCGGTAGCAGGCGCTTCGACGCCAACCGGGAGACAACCAAGCTGATCTACCTCAACCTCAACGTCCCTCTATAGGTCATCATGCAAAAGCTCAATCGCCGAACATTCATCGGGCTCGCCGGCGCGCTGTCGGTGACCAATAGCGTCCACGCTGGCTATGCGCTGTCCTTGCTGCCGCCGCAGGATCGCGACGACGGGCTGACCTTCCGCGTACTCGCGTTTCACGACATCCGGGACGACCTGCGTGCGGATGTGGGAACGGTGGCAGATACCTGTGCGATCAGCACCGCCACGCTCAACAATATCTTCGCCTGGCTCAAGGGCAACGACTTCCACCCTGTCAGCGTCGACCAGATCATTGCCTCGCGCAACGGCGGCCCGCGCCTGCCGCCGCGTGCAGTGCTGCTGACCTTCGACGATGCCTACAAGAGCCAGTACACCAAGGTCTTTCCGCTCTTGCAACAGTACAACTACCCAGGCCTGGTCGCGGTGGTGTCGCGCTGGACCGGTACTCCCCGGGACGAGCCGGTGCGCATCAGCCATAAGTCGGTGATGGCGCCAGGCTATTTCATGAGCTGGGACAACCTGCGCGAGATGGCTGAGTCAGGCCTGGTGGAGATCGCCTCGCACACGCACGACATGCACCACGGCGCAGTGGCCAATCCGCAAGGCAACGAACTACCGGCGGCCAGCGCGCACCTCTACCATGCCGACCTGAAACGCTACGAAACCGACCAGGAATACGAAAACCGGGTCGGTGGCGACCTGAAGATGTGCTCGGACATGATCCAGGCGAAAACCGGGGCTCGGGTGCGCTCGATGGTCTGGCCCTACGGCATGTACAACGCGGCGCTGATCGGTGCTTCGCACAAACTGGGCATGAATGTCCACTTCACCCTCGACGACGGACCCAATACGCCCGAGGTGCCGTTGACCAAGATCAGGCGCCTGCTGGTTTCCTACGACTGGGATGCCGGTGTCATGATGGGCCAGTTCCGCCAGCAGTCGGCCTATCGCGGCGACAACCAGCCGGTCGAACGGGTTGTCAACGTCTCTCTCGACGACGTGTACGATCCGAACCCCGATCGCCAGGAGGCCAGGCTATCGCGGCTGATAGACCGGATCAAGGATCTTGAGCCCAAATCGGTCTACCTGCAGGCGTTTCACGATCCCGACGGCAGCGGCACCGCCCAGGCGCTCTACTTTCCCAACCGCCACATGCCGGTGCGCGGCGACCTTTTCTCGCGCGCGGCCTGGCAGCTGATCACCCGCGCTGGCGTACAGGTCTACGCGGCATTGCCGGTGCTTGCCTACAAGCTGCCCGCGGGCCATCCGGCTTCGTCCCGGCTGGTAGCGGTGATGCCGGCCGCGCCGGCCACGCCCCTGGACCCGCGCCAGCGGCAACGGCTCAGCCCCTTCGACCCGCTCGCCCGCAGCGTGATCCGCGATATCTACTACGACCTGGGCAGATACACCAGTCTTAACGGCGTCGTGTTTGGCGATGACGCGAGCCTGAGCGATGTTGAAGATGCGAGCGATGCGGCGCTTGCCGCCTACGCGGACTGGGGGTTGCCGCGCGAACTGGCTGCGATCCGCGCCAACCCCGATCTGCTGCAACGATGGTCGGACGCCAAGCTCCGGTACCTGATCGACTTTACGCGGCAACTGGGCGACCTGGTCAAGGACTATCAGGGCGGCGGCAATGTGCTGACCGTGCGCAGCCTGCCTGCCAATGCGGTGCTGCGTCCCGACGCGAGCATGCGCCTGGCCCAGGACATCGATGCATTCGCCGCGCAATACGACTTCGTCAACCTGATGGCCTACGCGGATGCCGGAGGCGGCCCGCCTTCGACGCCCTGGCTGGAGGGCCTGGTCAGCGCCGTAGCGGCGCATCCGGGCGCGCTGCCGAAGACCATCTTCGCGTTGCAGACACTCGATGGCCGAACCCAGGCACCGGTCGCCAGCACCGCGCTACGTGATCAGATGCAGCGCCTGCGCATGGCTGGCGTGAAGCACCTCGGCTACTGCCCCGACCAGTTCATGGTGAACCAGCCAGACCTGGCGGTGCTGCGGGATGTCATGTCCATGCAGAACCTGGTGCGACCGCGCAATGGCATGAAGGTTTAGACCAAGAGCCGGATCAAGAGCCAGATCCAGACCAAGAGCCGATAGCAACAAGGTAGGGGAAGATTATGAAGAATACGGCAAGCCTGCTTTCGAATTTTGTCTTCTACTACCCACTGTTCATGTCCTACTTATGGATGACCGGTGGCCTGCTTCACTACTTCCTGATCGAGAGAAAAGAGAGCAAGAAAACGCGGGCGGACGTGTTGCTCGAGTGCCCGAAGGTCTCGGTGATCGTGCCCTGCTTCAACGAGGAAGCCAATGTGCGCGAGGTCATCGCGAACCTGGCGGAGTTGCGCTATCCGAACTACAACATCATCGCCGTCAATGACGGCAGCAGCGACGCCACCGGCGATATCCTGAATGCGCTGATCGATCAGTATCCGCAATTGCTGGTGATCCACCAGCACAGTAACGAGGGCAAGGCCATTGGCCTGACCACTGCGGCAATGCTGACCGATGCCGAGTACCTGCTGTGCATCGACGGCGACTCGCTGCTCGACCGCGAGGTGATCGGCTGGATGCTGCGGCACTTCCTGCGGGATGCGGGGGTTGGCGCAGTCACCGGCAATCCGCGCATCCGCACCCGGACCTCGCTGTTGGGGCGCATGCAGGTCGGCGAGTTCTCGTCGATCGTGGGCCTGATCAAACGGACCCAGGAACTGTATGGCCGCCTGCTGACCGTGTCTGGCGTGATCTGCATGTTCCGCAAGAGCGCGCTGCGCGGCGTGGGCTACTGGAGCCCCGACATGCTGACCGAAGACATCGATATCAGCTGGAAACTGCAGGTCAATGGCTGGCGGCTGCATTTCGAGCCACACGCGCTCAGCTGGATCCTGATGCCGGAGACATTCAAGGGCCTGTTCAGGCAACGCCTGCGCTGGGCGCGGGGCGGCATCCAGGTGCTGCAGAAGTATGCGGCGCCCATCGTCACAAAGAACAAGCCGATGATGTGGCCGATCTTCCTCGAGTATACGGTCAGCGTGATCTGGGCCTATTGCATGCTGTTCACCCTGGTGATGACGGCCGCGACCGCGCTGTTCGAGCTGCCCGAAGCCTGGCGCTTCGCCGGCATGCCGCGCGGGGCAGGCGTCTTTCTCTTTCTGACCTGCTGCGTGCAGATCCTGGTCGGCTGCGTCATCGATCGCTGCTACGACACCAAGCTGCTGCGCTACTTCCTTGACACGATCTGGTACCCGATCGCGTTCTGGACCATCAGCATGGTCGCATCGGTGATCGCCCTGCCCAGCGTGCTGTTGCACCAGCGCCGCACCCGGGCAAGGTGGGTCAGCCCCGACCGCGGCATCCGCGAGGACGCCCCCGCGTCCACGCCGCCAAGGTCACCTGCGCCCGCATCTCCAGTTGTCGGGCAGCTTGAAGAGCATTCTTGAGGAGGAGTGAGACATGAAAGAACCCATCATTGACGCGTCCAGCACGACATTGCAGCAGTATCTGCAGCACCTTGCGCGGGGAAAGGCGGTCCGACGATATCTCTGGTATCGGCTGGCGCGGCCGCTGCTGGTGGCCAGCATCTGGGTAGCTGCGGCGTTCTACATCCACTGGTGCGTGGCCTCCGCGGGAAGCGGCGAATTCTCGCTTGGGGAGATCATCCCCGATGCGTTGACCGTCCTCGGGATAGGGCTGGCGTTCACGGCGTGGACGTTGGCGCGCCGCTTCGGGACAAGCGTTTCCAACCTGAAACAGCCTGCCCGGGTGGCGCCGATCTCGACGCTCGACCTGGCCAAGGATGTGGTGCTCTCGGTTGGCACCGGTCGTCGCCTGGTGGCTTTTCACGACGAAGACGGCCTGATCTCGCACGTTGCGCCACTACAGCAGGAACTGGCCTGAGCAGCTCCGCGGTTTGGCCTCGCGCGGCAGCCGGCGGTGCCGCCCGCTGTCGCGCGAGGTCCTCATTGAATGGTCTTGGCATTGTCCATTGTCACGAGGAAATGTGGAGTAGCCATGCGTCCGCTCGTCATGATGTGTGGCGCTTCTCTAGTGCTTGCCGGTGCGCTGCTGTGCTCGCCGTCGGGTGCGCGTAACGAAGCCCGGAACCATAACCGCGCTGATACCCGGCCGCCCGCCAAGGTCCGCCCGGCGATCGATCAGCGCGCCTTTATGCATGGCATTGGCGCAGCCACCGGGCCTGGGCAGACCACCTACGTCTTCTTCAGCAGCTCCGGGCTGCCGCCGCGCGGCCCGGATCGCAATCGCAACTGGACGCACGACATCTACGTCGCCGAATGGAACCCGGCCCAGGCCAGTCTTGGCAAGCCCCGGCTACTGGTCGCCGAGAAGGAAGCGCAGGAGCCGGTGTCAGTAGCGCAGAACGCCGCGGGCCGCATCATGCTGACCTTTGAGGATGGCTCGAATACCACCAACAGCGTCAGCCAGCGCTATCGTGTGTACGGCACGGACCTTCAATCGCAAGAGGCGAAATCGACTGACGTCTGGTCTGGCGGGCACTCTGGCCACGTGACGGCGGTAGGGGACAATTTTGTGGTGTTTTACTCGGACGACTGGATCGATGGTGGCGGCGTGGACAACCTGGGCACCGGGAACGGCGTCTACCTCAAGACGTATGACGGTAACGGCCGGCTGCTGCAAAGCACTGAGGTGGCGCCGAACAAGCGCGAGTGGTGGCCATTGATTACAGGCTCGAAGGAGACGGCCTTGCTTGCCTGGCAGGAGTTCGTACCCGGCGAGACGCACGCCAGGCTGAAGACGGCCGTCTATCGGCCCGTCGACGGAGCGCTGACTGGCATGCAAGCACTGAATGGCCGCCTGAAGTACTACACCTACAGTGTCGCCTATGTCCCGGCCCTGGACAGCTTCCTGCTGGTCGGCACCAACGACTTGGGCAAGGGCTTCGCGCATCTGCTGGATAAGGCCGGCAGGGTGAGTGCCTCGCTGGCCTGCATGCCGGAAAGCGTGCGCGAGGCCAGCATCACCGTGGTCGGCGACATGGCGTACACGCCTGCGGCGGACGGCCGCCTGCTGCACCTGAAGCTGTCCGCCGGCACGATTGAGTTGCGCGGTAGCCAGCCATCGCCGTTTCCATGGACTTATGCGGGCAGCCTTGGGCTGGTGCGCTCGTCATCCATACTGCACTGGGTCTCGCTTACGCCGGCGGGCTTGCGAGAGAGCGATTTTGATTTGAGCCGGGCGACGCCGCCTTCGGCCGCGGATCTGTGCCGGTAGGCAAGTATCCGCCGCGCAATGTGACCCGTTTGGAGCTGAATCGATCACCGATGCGTGCTACACAGGGTTACTTGTTGAGCGGTGTGTTTTCCTCCAGTTTTGAGTAACCATGCGCTTCAATGACGGCGGGATCCACAACAATGTACCCCAGCGATCTCAGTAGCGTCACTGCCTCAATTTCAGCGTCAGTGTGAGGCAGGTGTTTTGAAGGCGGCACGAAGGACGTGTCTGATCTCGCAGGCGTATCGTGCGCGAGCGGCCGAGCATGGTCGACCTGACTGCTAGCGATGAACTCGCAGCGCTGCGCGTTGGGTTTCCAGGTAACCTCCACCGCGGTACAGAACTTGCCGGTAAAGATCTTGAGTTGCATGCTTGCTTTCAGCCACGCGACAAAGGACTCGCGAGACGCAGGCTGGTAGCCTTGCAACAGAGTTTCAAGATTCTTCTGTGGCAAGCCTTCCGTTTGGGAGGAGGACTCTTCTAGCAGTGATAGCTGCAGCGCCACGCGCTCGCGGTCAGCTTCCTCGTAGATGAGGTATTCGTTGTCAACGACGCCTTCGCGTAGCAGTTCGCACAGCAACGCCCAAGCCCTGGGATTCTTCTCGATGCAACCTTCCAGGCCAGGGTCCAGGCTCGTTAGAATCGCTGGCATCGATTGGTGCCTGCCGGACACGACTTCAAGTGCAAAGGAAGCGGCATTGCGTGATGGGCTAGCCCGGCGCTGCAGCATTTGCATGGACTCGTCCTTGTACTCCTGGATCTCGGCAAGGGTCTCGGCAGCTTGGCTCCAGGCGTACTTCTCGAGATTTTCAGCAAGTTTTCGCGCAGCCCTGGCCATGTCATAGGCGAGAACGCCAACATAGCTCTTGCACGCAGCGCATTGGCACTGGAGACGCCCGTAATGCAGAAATCCAGCATACACCCGCTCCTGATGCCCACAGTGATCACACTCAAGCGCAAAGCCGCCCTGGCGCGCCGGGCGCTGATTGGCAAGTAGCCCATCGACCTGGTATCGCGCTGGATGATCGCAACACGGACAGCCCCATATGATCTTGTGGGAGCCATCGCGTGCCGCCACCCTGCCAAATTGACGTTCCAGCGCACTGCGCGGAATGCCCTGCGCCCGTCCGAGCACGTCGGCTGAATAGCGCCAGTAGAAGTAGGAGTGAGCGGCAGCCGCCACCTCCGGACCGTACTCGCGCAACTCCTGTAGCACCCGTGGCGTGTGCCGAATCCGATCGGCGAGGCTATCGACCATGAAGGACCGGCCCGGAACAAGCGCCTCCAGGGCTTGGCGGCTCTGCTCGACAAAGGCAGGAACATGATCGCGGCGAATGGCGTTTTCCTCCTTAAGCCAGCGCGAATGTCCCGGCAACGTGTTAAGCGCATCGATGGCTTCTTTGAGTTCTGCAATCGGCGGGCAAGCCAGGAAGGTAAACGGCTTGCTAAACAGCAATGAATCCATCATCGCATCGTCTCCCACAGGATGGCACCCCTCCCGGACGTGGTCGGGGTGCCGTGAATGCGCCTACGGCCAGTTGGCACGGCACTTCGCAACGCATCAGTGACGCGGCAGCCCCACAGGGCAAGGCGCGTCCCGACCGCAGGACGAAACGACTCCGGAGGTGATCGCGCAGTACGCCGCTTGCGTCCCATTGGTGATTGCGCAGTACGCTGCCTTGGCGTCCGCGGGCTCGGCTCCCAGCGTGGGCTTGCCCTCGCTCGTGACCGCACAGTAGGCCGCCGTCGCCGGTCTCAACCCAAACTCGCGCGCGCTAAGCCGGGCGCTTGCCTCGGCCAACGCGCGCAGGCGGGCTTCATCCTGTGGGCCATCGATACCGACGTAGGGGTCATGATGCAGGACATGGCCAAAAATGTGCTCACAGTCGTTCGCATAGCGCCTGGTATCGACGATATGGGCGTGCCAGAACGCGTCTACCTGTTCGCTGGGCACGACTGGTGTGTCGGGGTACTTTGCCGCTAGCTTGAGAAACCTGCGGTAGCCGGCCTCGGCATCGGCCAGGCTTTCGGGGCTCCAATGGGCGGACTTGCCATGTAGAAGCTTGGCTTTGATCCTCGAGAAATCGAGCGCATCGATGGCTTGCCATGACCGTTCAATCCACTGTTTCTGCACTGTCATGATGTGTTCCCTCCTGTTGTTGACGCTGGGGCGCGCGCCGGAACTCAGAATCAGGCGCGCATCGGCTGCGGTCCCTGTTCAGGCAGCAGACCGTGCACGGTATGGCCAGCGAGGAACGCGGTGACGTCCTCGGCCGGAATAGGGCGGCTAAAGTAGTAGCCCTGGACTTCGTCACAGCCCTCGCGGCGAAGAAAGTCCAGCTGAGCCTCGTTCTCGACGCCTTCGGCCACGACCTCCAGCGCCATCTGATGTCCTAGCCCGATGATTGCGCTCGTGATTTGCGCATCGCTCCTGCTATCGGGCAGATAGCGTATGAACGAACGGTCGATCTTCACGGTGTCAATCGGGAAACGGCTCAGGTAGGCGAGCGAGGAGTAGCCGGTGCCGAAATCGTCAATGGCCAGCCGTACCCCGGTTCGCTTCAGGCGCGACAGCCAGCGCGCCGCTTGCTCGGCATCGCGCATGACCATGCTTTCGGTTAGTTCGAGTTCGAGCAGATACCCTGGCAAGCCGGCTTGCTTCAGGGCATCGAGCACGACCTGCCTCAGGTCCTTGTCGGCAAATTGCCTTGCGCTAAGGTTGACCGAGACGCGTATCGGGGCATTGCCGTCGGCAAGCCATTGCGCATTCTGGCGACAGGCCTCACGCAGTACCCATGCGCCAATCTGCACGATGGCCCCGCACTCCTCCGCAACCGGAATGAAGTCAGCGGGCATCACCATGCCGAGCTTCGGGTGGCGCCATCGGATCAGGGCTTCGACGCCGGTACAGGCATTGGTGTCCAGCGAGATGCGTGGCTGGTAGTGCAGCACGAACTCATTGTGATCGAGTGCGCTGCGCAGATGCGATTCCATGTCGATGCGATTCTGCAGGGTCACACTCATCTCGCGCACATAGTATTGGAAGCCGTTCTTGCCGAGCTGCTTGGCGGCATACATGGCGAGATCGGCATGCTTTAGTAGCGTCTGCGCGTCATTGCCATCTTCGGGGAAGGAGCTGACGCCAATGCTTGCCGTCACCTGCAGCTCCTTGCCATTGACGACAAAGCCGGATGCGAGCGCGGCCTGGATACGCTTGATGATGCGGTGCAAAAGGGAGAAGTCGTCGATCGGCTCGACCAGTACGACAAACTCGTCGCCACCGAGCCGGGCAATCAGGTTGGCTTCGCCAAGCGTGGCGCTAAAGCGATCTGCCACGGCGCGTAACAAGACGTCGCCCGCGTTGTGGCCCATTGTGTCGTTGACCCTCTTGAACTGGTCCAGGTCAACAAAGAGGATATCGAGACGGTGTTGACGGGAGCGGGAACGAGCGAGGCTGCTCTCGAGATGGTTCTTGAACATCAACCTGTTGGGCAGACCTGTGAGCGCATCGTGATTGGCAAAAAAGCGTAGGGTCTCCTCGGCCTGGCGACGCAGCAGGAAGTGGCCAGTGTGACTAGCTATCGCGCTAGCCATCGCAAGCGCATGTGGATCGCGTGGACGCTTGGTGCGCGAATACATCTCCACCAGTCCGAGCGTGGTCGTGCCCTTGCGCAGTGGGAAAGCGAATACAGTGCGCACGCTCCCGTCGGCCAGCCAGCGATGCTGAGGCAAGCGCGCGATGGCACCGCGGCCCGCATACCAACGCGGTTCCGTCAGTACGTCTGCCTGATCTGCCTGATCTGCCTGCGGATCGGCCGGGCGCCGTGCCAGCCAAGGTTCCAGTTCTTGCTCTCTGGCCCGGCAAACCGGCGCAAGCGCCAAGCCACGTCCTGCATCCGAAGGCCAGAATGCACCCGCCTCCCATTCCATTCCCGCAACCAAGGTACGGATGATTTTTTCCAGGACTTCGGCTTCGCTAGACACGGTGGCGAGATGCAAGGCAACCAGATGCTCCTGTGCGCGAGCCTGCTCGATGAGCTTTCGCTGGGTGATGTCTTGCGCGGTGCCGCGCAGGACGGCCGTGCCCGGTGGGCCATGCGCATGGCCGATCAGGTGAAGCCAACCCATGCGTCCACGTAACGAGCGGTAGGGGCATTCGAGCTCGAAAGCGACGCGCTCCCGCAAGGCGGTTTGCATCCTCTGCCGCAACACGCCGCGGAAGCGAGGATCGGCTGCGCCTAGCAGTGTGTCGGGCGTGGGATCCAGCGCTCGCACACCCAGCAGCCGGGCCATCTCGCTGGAGAAATAGGCCGCATTGCGCTCCAGGTCAAGACGCCAATCCCCCAGGTGCGCGATCCGCTGCGCCTGGGCAAGGCCCTCTCGACTCTCGCGCAGGCTGTGCGTCATGCCATCGGCCACCGCCAGGGCTCGTGACCGGGAACTGGATAGCGCGTAGGCCAGCCCGGCCAGCAGCGCGGTAATGATCAGCCCGGCCCCAAGCACCACACTCTTCAGGTAGCGTTGCGGGCCCACCATGGCCTGGGCGTCGGCGGAGAAGACAATGAGCCAGCGCCGCCCTCCAAACGGCTGTGTCATCTCCTTGCGCTGGAAGGAACGATCGTCCGATACGCTTGCCCGCTGGGGCGCGGAAGGCTCGTTGCTGGCGGCAAGCCGTGCGGCGCTGGCCTGGCTAGCCGCCTTGGCACTGGCGGGGGCGGTGGCCGTCATGCCGCCGGCGCTGTTGTACAGCAGAGTCGCCGGGGACGGCGGTACTGGTTCGCCATCGAGTTTCCCGGCGTCGTACAGTTCGAAACGAGTCCCATACACGCGCTCGCTGCCGGCAATCTCCCCAAGCAGCCCGCTGATTCGTATGCCAGCACCAACGGAGCCGATATAGGCACGGCGGCGCTGCTCCACTGAATCGAGCGGCTGGCCTTTTCTGTAGACCGGAAGGCGCAAGGCAATGCCGACGTGGGGACCTTTGGCTTCGCTGAAGATCAGGCGCCCGCTGCTCACTGCCTGCCCGCTGTCACGGGCTCTTTCGAGAGCGGCCAGGCGCCCCGGCTCCGCACCCATGTCGATGCCGATCGACGGCAGGTTGTTCTGGAACGGCTCGACATAAGTCAACACGAAATAGGCTGGCCGCTTCCCTGCAGGGTGGACGGAGAACGCCACGCCGGCCTCGCGCAGGACTGGGTCCTTGCGCTGGCTGGCGACAAAGCTGGCCAGCTCGGAGGCCGGCACATAGGGCGCGTAGTTCAGCGTCTGGAACCCGGGATAGCGCTGTTCCAGGTTGAGGCCATTGACGAAGTCGCGGAATTCCTCGCGCGAAACATCATCACTAGCGCCGAAGAGCGCCTGCATGGTTACCAGGACGTCGGTGTAGAGCCGGATACGCGTATCGATCTGCTGGACGATATCGTCGGTATCGCTCTTGAATCGCAGGCGCGCATCCCTCTCCAGCAGCTCTGTGTACAGCGAATGCACGACGATCGTGCTAAGCAGGCCGAGCAGCAGCGCGCCGAGCGTGATGACGGTCGTACTGACGCGTCCGATCGGACGCAACAATTGCGTCAGTAGCTTGCGCACACGATATCCCCCAGGAACGTGACGTGTGGACTGCAGACCTAAGCGATCAAGCGGCGATGGTGTCAGCCGGCTACTGCTGGGCCGCCGCCACCGGGGCGCGCGGATTTGCGCAGCGTTCTTTTACCTGTCTCTACAACGTTATCTCAAATTGGAGCGGGGGCAAGGCCGAATACGATTGTCGACTCCCCACTTAAGTGGGGGGTACGCCCTATGTGCTTAGTCAAGCATGAGGGGCGCAAAGGTTGCCACCGCTCGGCATGGGCGACGGGCGCCGCGGCAAGCAACAGCGACAGGGAGGCGAGGGGCGGAGGAACATAGCGGATGCGAGGCGAGGGAGTTTGAAGGTCCCGCGTAAAGAATCGGTACCCTCCCGTACTAGAAACTACCTCACGGCGCCGTGCGGTCGATCTGGCAGGTGGGCGAGGCGCAGGCGCAGCGCAACCAGCGCGGGCCGCGATGATAGTAGCCGAGCGGGAGAAGGCCGGCGCCGGGCTCGACTAAGCCAGGCGAGCGCGCGCGGCGCCACAAGAAGAATGGGGCTCACTTGGAATCCATCGATCCGTTGCATTGACCGGTTGCATCCACAGTCAATATGGGATGGACCGAGTCTCAGAGCAACGAGAGCTTTGTTTGCTGCAGTCCCGCCGTGACTGAAGGCGAGCCATTTCAGGCTGCGGAGGGGATGGTGGGAAGCAAGTTCGCAACGTCAAAGCAGGCCGGCAATCGCGATGGGCCAAAGGTTGGTTCTCTGGCAGCAGCCCGCAGACAGCGGCACCGACATGAACGCGCGGACTCGCCATGCGGACATTGGAATGTGCATCCCCACCTGTCGAACAGCATGTCAATCAGCTTGCAGTCCGGGAGGCGTGCCGACCTCCAGATCTGAATCCTTGGAGGCGGACTGCCGCTATCGACCGAGGTACAACATCGTGTTATGCCTCGTGCAATTGAAATCGTGCCACTGTTCGCGCGAGCTCCCGTGCCCGATCATTAAGCATCGATGATGCTGCCGCAGACTCCTCCACCAGCGCAGCGTTCTGTTGCGTGGCTTGATCCATTTCTGACACGCTCTGGTCGAGCTGTCCAATACCTGTGTTCTGCTCGCTCACCGCACCGTGTATCTCAGTAATGATCCGTCGAACGTGCTCGATGTCCTTGACAATTTCGGTCATGGTCGAGCCCGCTGCCTGGACGCGCTCGGTGCCGCTGCTTACGCTGGCTACGGAGCTTTCGATGAGTCCCTTGATCTCCTGGGCGGCTGTGGCACTGCGCTGAGCCAGGGTTCGCACCTCGCCAGCCACCACGGCAAAGCCGCGGCCCTGTTCCCCGGCACGCGCCGCCTCGACTGCCGCGTTAAGCGCTAGGATATTGGTCTGGAAGGCGATGCTGTCGATCACGCCTATGATTTCCGTGATCCGTCCCGACGATTTGGCAATCTCGTCCATGATGCGCACAGCGCCAGAGACAACTTCGCCGCCGCGCGCCGCGGTGGCGCTGGCGTCAGTCGCCAACTGCGTTGCCTGTTCGGCCGCTTCCGCAGTCTGCTTTACACTCGATGCCAGTTGGGTCAAGGCTGCCGAGGTCTGCTGCAGATTGCTGGCTGAGGCTTCCGTGCGGTGGGATAGGTCGCGATTACCTGCCTCGATCTCGCCAGTTGCCGAGGTCATACCCTGCACACTGGCACGCACGTCGACCAACACGGCGCCGATCTTCTCTACGAAGGCGTTGAACGACGCGGATATCTGTGCCACCTCATCATTGCCCACGACATCCAGCCGGCGGGTCAAGTCGCCCCCACCAGTCCCGATGGTATCCATCGCGTCACGTACCCCGGAGAGCCTGCGGAGTGCTTTTGCGGTAAAGAAGGTGGCAATGCCGAGCGCAGCCAGGGTAAGCAGGACCAAGGCTATGCCCATGGCGCTTACGACGTGGCGCAGGCCTACGGTGGCTTCGGCCTTATCGAGCGCGATCACCAGATACCAATCGGTGCCGGCGACAGCCTGGGCCTTTAGCAGCTTCGGCACGCCCTGGATTTCCACTTCTAGCGGCGCACTAGCCCGAACCAGGTTCTCGAGCGTGGCCGGCGTCAGTACGGCTGTCACTTCGCTGACCGGCTTTAGCATCTGATTCGCATCGGCGTGGGCGATTACCTGGCCATCCCTGGCTACGACGAAGGCCAAGCTCGAAGGCGTTGGATGTATCGCCTTCACGACCTCTCGCACGCCTTCCAGTGGCACTGCGCCGCTGACGGCGCCGATTGCCGCACCGTCACGGATGAGTGGCGCCGCAAAGGAAACGTATGGCACTCGAGTCGAGACATCTCCATACGGCTTGGTCACAGTCGGCTTACCCGCGGCCAGCGCCGCTTTGTACCAAGGGCGCGCGGTGGGGTCGTAGTCCTTCGGCGTCGTGCTGCTGCTCGAGTAGTATGACTTGTCGCTCCACCCGATGGTGGTCACGGGAAAGCCGTTGGCATCACCCATGAACTTGACCAAGCCAGCGGGGTCGCCTTTCTCCACGACCTCCGCTGCAGTCTTGACGGCCAAAGCCTTGGCGGCGACCCATTGTTCGATCGCCAGCGTGTTGCCACTGGCGATGGCGCTAAGGTCGCTCTCCATTGTTGCCGTCATATTTGCGCGGACGATGCCATAGGTGGCGGCACCCGAGAGTGCGAGAGCGCCGACAACCGTGGCGGACATGATCAGAGCGATGCGGGTGCGGAGCGAGGATGCGGTCATACCGAAGAGAGTGATGTTACCTGGGTGAGTCGGTCTGAGTACGGCATTATCGCGGTGCCTGAGACCACGGCATCGGCCGGTCTTAGGCGCCACAGAGCTAACTACGGCAACCGAGCGGGCAACTTTAGGCCGGCGGCAAGAACCGGCGCAAGTGGCGTACGCCGAGCCCGAGGGTGGGCTGGAACATGTTCTTCGCTCGGGTAGAGCGATCTATGTAGGCGGCGGAAAGGATTGGTGGGGAACTACCGTCTCTTCGTCAGTCTCCCAGGGGAATTCCACATCCCAGGTTGGCGTGTTGCCAGCCGCGTTTCGGGACGTCTATCGCGTGGCTCAAATGGGTGGCCTTGCCAGCGGTTTCCAGCGCTTCACAGACGGGGAGGTCGGGGCAACTCTGACGTTGCCATGGGTGCCGGAGCTTGTGCGCCAATGCGGATCACGCGCAACACAAGGGTATCCGTTTTGTCGCGGCTTGGAAGCAGGTGCCCGTCGCCGCAATCGAGATATTGCTCGATGCCATCAAAACTACGGTGCTTGATCTCGCCATCAACATCGATCGCGAGAAGCTAGTCGCGAGCGTCCGCAAGCGAACTCCCGACGACTATTCAAACCTGAACTGAATTAGGCCGGCCGGCAGAATTTCCAAGTGCGTTCAGGACACCAGCGCCCTGCCAGATTATCCGGCAGGGCCTATAGCGTGCAACTCACACAAGATGACCTATATCCATTCTCTCGGGACAAGCGAGCTATTTCTTGCCGGACGCAAAACCTCGCGCTTACCCCAGGTACTTGAACAGATTCATCCCCTGGATCTGCATGAATGACTGTTGTGCCGCCTGCAGCGAAGTCTGGCGCTGGTAGTACTCGGTCATGGCCGAGTAGTAATCCAGGTCCTGCAGGCCCGAGAGCGTCTCGGTGTAGTTCAACCCACGGTTGGTGCCGATGGTGTTGAGCGCATCGAGCTCATTCATGCGCGAGCCGACCGAGGTCTGCACCGTGCTGACGTTGTCCAGCGAGTTGGCCATCTGGCGGTTTGCCGTGGACAGCGCGTTGGCCAGCGTGGCGCGGTCGGTGCTGGTGACGATCGGCTGCTTCAGGGCATTGATGACGCTCTGCAGGTTGGCAAAGATGTCCGTGCCGGCTTGCTTTGCGGGTTGCAGGTTGACGACATCGCCATCCTTGGGCGTGCCCTTGATCGACAGCGAGAGCCCGCCGGCCGAGATGCCGGCGCCGTCCACATAGTCCACCGGGGCGCCAACGGCGGCCGGCGGCGCGGCGCTCTGGTCCATTACCTGGTACTGCATCTTGCCCGTGACGGCATTGGTGGCGAAATTGAGCGAGAGGCTGTGGCCGTACAGCGCATTGGTTGGATCCGTCACCGAGATCGCGCTGAACTCGCCGGTGCCCGTATTGGTGGTTGGCGAGGAGGCAACGTAGGTGGCGGTGGACTGCACGCTCATGAAGATCGCGTTGCCGTTGTCGTTGGTGGGCATCTGACGGGCAACGTCGACCTGCAGCAGTTGCTGGCCGGTATCGCCGCCATAGACCACCGCGCCGCTGCCGTTCTTCGCGAACGGCGGCGTGGACGACTGGTAACCCGCGAACAGGAACTGGCCGTTGCCATCGTCGGCGTTGGACAGGCCGAGCAGCTGGTTGTATGAGTCCTGCAGCGAGGAGGCGACCGAGGCGCGGTCGGCATCGCTCATGGTGCCGTTGCCGGCTTGCACCACCAGCGTCTGGATATTCTGGACGGTGGTGACGACGCTGTTGAGCGAGCTCAGTTCCATCGACAGGTTGGTGTTAGCCTGTTTGCGGGACGTGGCGTACTGGCCGTTGACCGCGCTGGACTGCGAGACCACCAGCGCCCGGGTGGCACCCACCGGGTCGTCGGACGGCGTCAGGATACGGCGGCCGGTGCCGAGCTGTTGCTGCACATGCAGCAATGAGCCTTGCTGGCTGTTCATCGAGGCCAGGCCGAGTTGGTAGAGCGTGGAGCTTGCAACGCGCATGTCTGTTCCTTTAGGAGATCCGGGTCTTCAGAAGCGATCAGCGGCCGATACCGATGATGGTGTCGAACAGCGTGGTGGCAGTCTGGATGACCTTGGCGTTGGCCTGGTAGAGCTGCTGGAAACGCAGCATGGAGACCGTTTCCTCATCCATGTTCACGCCCGAGATGCCTTGCTGCGCCGTCTGCACCTGGGTCGTGACGCTGTCCTGCGAAGTCGACGCGATCTGCACTGATTTGGCGCGGCTGCCGACGTCGTTGACCAGCTGCGCGAAGGCGTCGTTGTAGCTCGACACGCCGCCGATGGTCTTGGTGGTTTGCAGCTTGGCCAGCGCGAGCGCGTTGCCGTTATCGGATACGCCGCTCAGGTTGGGCGCCAGCGTGAAGCTGTCACCAGTCTTGGGCGTGCCGTCGAAGCTGACCGTGACACCGTTGAACGAGTATTGCGTCGCGGTGCCGCTGGGGGTCGGGCCGCTGGTGGGCACGACAGGCGCGCCCGTCGCATCGGTGAAGACGTAATTGGCGCCGTTGTACTTGGCCGTGATCGTGGTAGCGGGCAGGCTGAAGCCTTGCGCGACATTGCTGACCTTGACCGTGCCGGTACCGGTGTTGGTGGTACCTGCGCTGGCGCGCAGCGGGCCTGCGGCAGCAATCTTGGCGGGATCGGTAATGGCCATGTCCATGCTCGCGGCCACATTGCGGGTCGGCTGGATCTGGTAGGAATCATTGGCCGACATCGCCGTCGGGATCTTGACGTCCACGCCATCCGCCGACAGCGTCAGCGGATAGGTGGCGGTAGCGCCCGCCTGGGTGGCCACGACCGTGTTGTCCGACATGCGCGTGAGCGAGTAGTTGGTGCCGTCGTAGGCCAGCGTGTAGTCGCTGGTGGTCAGTTGCGACGTGTTGCTGATGCTGGCCGATACCAGCGAGGTGCCGGTATTCGAGCTCTTGGGCAGCGTGACGGGCGTGCCGAGCTTGAACAGGTTGCCGCCGATCTGGCCGGTCAGGTCCACGCCCAGCTTATGCTGGTCGTTGAAGGTCTGGGCGAGCGTCACCGACAGCCGCCCGATGGCGTTCTGCGCGGGATCCAGCGACTCGGTGCGGAACTTGAGCAAGCCGCCGACGGAGCCGCCGGTAAGGGTGCTTTCGTCCATCTCGGTCACGTTGCCGTTGGCCTGCGTGTAGGCGATCGTGGTACGCGACGGATCGGCCGACGATTGCACCGCCTTCAGATCATAGGAGTTCGATCCCATCACCAGGGGCTGGCCGTTGCCGACGAACACGTTGTATGTATTGTCCTGCGGCACCACCTTGACGCCTACCAGCTGGGTCAGCTGCGAGACCATCTGGTCGCGCTGGTCGAGCAGGTCGTTGGGCGGCTGGCCGCCGCCGGCAGCGGTAGCCCGCGTGATCTGGTCGTTGAGCTTGGCAAGCTGCTGGGAGTAGGCGTTGATCTGCGTCACCGAGCTCTGCAGCTGGGTATTGACACCGTCACGCAACTGCTGGAAGTAGGAGTTGGCGGCGCGCACCTGCCCAGTGAGCGATTGCCCGGCATTGATCATGTTCTGGCGCGCGGCCGGATCCGCCGGCGTGTCGGATACCCCTTGCACGGCGGCGAAGAACTTCTGCATCAGCGGTGCGATACCGCCCGTCTGGTCGGCCAACAGGTTGTCGATCTGGCCGATCTGGCTGGAGTACGTCGAGAGCTGGGCACTGGCGGACTGGGCGTTGCGCAGCTGGCCGGTCAGGAACTCGTCATAGACGCGGACCACCGAGGTCGTGTTGGACCCTTGGCCGTAGAAGCCGCTGCTGGTGTACTGGCCACCTGCGGACGCAATAATGGTGTTCTGCCGCGTATAGCCTGCCGTGGCGGCATTGCTGATATTGTGGCCAACCGTCGTCAACGCGTTCTGCGCCGTGTTCAGGCCGGAAAGTCCGATATTGAAGAGAGACATGCTCTAACCCCGCATCTGGTGGCTGCCGTGTGCCTGACCTAGCGATCCGTGCACCGTGGCCGCTTGTCGCGGAGCCTTCGATGCCGGTTCGCCGCTGCCGGACATGAACGGCGGTGAATGATGTAAGTAACGGCAGAAGTACAAGGAGACTTTAGTGCGCGGCGCCCACAATTTGCGTCCGCTCGGCCTGTGCCCTGCCAGGGCTCGGCATGCGCTCAGACGGGCACTTTCCGCATGATCCGGACCAGCTTTTCGCCGTAAGCCGGATCCGTGGCATAACCGGCACGCTGCAGGCCCCGCGCCGCGTCGTCCGGTGTGGCCGCCGCCAGTACCTCGGCGTAGCGCGGGTTGTTGCTCAGCAAGCGCCCGTAGTCGGCAAAGGCTTCGTCGTACGAACCGTAGGCACGGAAGCGCGCGCGCACCTTTTGCGGCTGGCCGTCGACATATTCGGTGGTGGTGATTTCCGCGACCTGGCCCTTCCAGTTGGCGCCCGCCTTGATGCCGAAGACATTGAAGGTGGTGCTGCCGTCCGGGTAGGCAATCTCGCGCCGGCCCCAGCCGGATTCGAGCGCGGCCTGGCCCAGGATCAGCTTGGCCGGCACGCCGGTGGCGCGCGCTGCGGATTGCGCCGGCCCCGCCATGCGGGAGACGAAGGCGCTGATGTGGGCCGGCGTGTCTTCCGGCAACACGGCATTGCCGCCCTGCCACGCACCGGTGTCCTGCGACTGATACTGGCGCAGGCCCGCAGTGGGGTTCCAGCTGGTGCCGGCCACCACGCTGCCTGCACGCGGCGCGTCCGCGTCGCCGTTGCGCATGTCCAGCGTGCGCGCAAGGCCGGGGACCGCGTCGTCCATGCCCGCCTGCACGGCGGCCTGCTTGGCGGCCGCGCCAGCGAGCTCGGGCGGCAGGCCCGCGCCGCTGGCGCGCGCGAGCTGGCGCACCATGACGTCGGCCAGGCCGATGCCGCGCGTGGACATCTGCTGGGACAGCTGCTGGTCCATCATCGACATGTACAGCTTGGTCTGCTCGTTGTCGAACAGGCCATCCTGCGGCGTGGCGTCGCGCATGCTCTTGAGCACCATCTGCGTGAACACCGCCTCGAACTGGCGCGCGGCGGTGCGCAGCGTCTCCGGGGTGGCCCCGGTACGGGCACTTTGCTTGAGGCCTTCGAAGCCTTGCGTATCCAGGGCGAAGCGTTGCGAGAGTTCGGCCTGTGCGGCCACGCGGCTGGCTGACATGATCAGATGATCTCGAGGTCGGCGCGCAGCGCACCTGCGGCACGCATGGCCTCAAGGATGGTCTGCAGGTCGGCCGGCGTCGCGCCCAGCGCGTTCAGGCCCTTGACCACCGCGGCCAGCGATGCGCCTGCCTTGACCATCTGCAGCGCGCCGCCTTCTTGCTTCATGTTGATCTGCGAAACCGGCGCCACCACCGTCTGGCCGCCACTGAACGGCGCCGGCTGGCTGATCACCGGCTGGGTATTGATCACCACCGACAGATTGCCATGCGCCACCGCGCAGTCGTCCACCGTCACGGCCTGGTTCATCACGATCGAGCCGGTGCGCGCATTGAGGATGACCTTGGCGGCGGCCTTGGCGCGCGTGACCTCGATGTTCTCGATGCGGGCCATGAAGCCCACCCGCGCGCTCGGGGCCGCGGGCGTGCGCACCTGCACCACCCTGCCGTCCAGCGCGCTGGCTACGCCGCCGCCCATCGCGCGATTGATCGCCTCGACAACGCGTTCGGCCGTGCCGTAGTCGGTTTCGCGCAGCTCCAGGTTCAGGATGCCGCCTTCGGGCTGGAACGCGGGGACGGCGCGCTCCACGATGCCGCCATTGGCAATGCGGCCCACCGCCAGCTGATTGACCTGCACCTTGCTGCCGTTGGCCGACGCGCCCGCGCCGCCCACCAGCATATTGCCCTGCGCGATCGCGTAGACCTGGCCGTCGGCGCCCTTGAGGGGCGTCATCAGCAAGGTGCCGC
The DNA here is from genome assembly GCF_058794615.1 of Cupriavidus sp. GW823-FHT07A04. NCBI lineage: Bacteria > Pseudomonadati > Pseudomonadota > Betaproteobacteria > Burkholderiales > Burkholderiaceae > Cupriavidus > Cupriavidus sp. GW823-FHT07A04. Next base: position 106,307 of record NZ_JBXAHA010000019.1, on the reverse strand, counting down.
CACGCAGGCTCTTGGCATTGCCCATCGACGACACCACCACGTCGAGCTGGCTGCCGGGCCGTGCGAACGGCGGCAGCGTGGCGGTGACCATCACCGCCGCCACGTTCTTGAGCTGCATGTTCTTGCCGGCCGGCAGGGTGATGCCGAGCTGGGAGAGCATGTTGGTCAGGCTCTGCGTGGTGAACGGCGTCTGCATGGTCTGGTCGCCGGTGTTATCCAGCCCCACCACGAGCCCATAGCCCACCAGCGGGTTGTCGCGCACGCCCTGGAAGTTGGCCAGGTTCTTCAGCCGTTCCGCGTGCGCCGCGCCTGCTAGCAGGCCCAGCGTCAGCGCCAGGAAGAGAGCGCGGACGAAGCGGCTGCGCGAGGCGGGGAGCGAAGACAGGGACATGACGCGGTCAGTGATCAATACGGTGAAACATTGAGGAAGAAACGCTGCAGCCAGCCCATGTTCTGCGTCTCGTCGATATAGCCCTTGGCGGTGTACTCGATGCGCGCGTCGGCCACCTGCGTGGACGGCACCGCGTTGTCGCCGGTGATCGTGCGCGGATTGACCACCCCGGAGAAGCGGATGTACTCCGCGCCCTGGTTGATGGCCATCTGCTTTTCACCGGAGACGATGAGGTTGCCGTTGGCCAGCACTTCCAGCACGGTCACGGTGATGGTGCCGTTGAACGTGTTGGTGGCGCTGGCGCCGCCGCTAGCCTTAAGCGCATTGGCGCCGCTCATGGTTGCGTTCTGGGCGCTGCTGAACAGCCCGCCAAGCGCCCTGGGCACGGCATCGAAGGCCAGCGCGCTGTTGGACGTGCGGCTGGCGTTGGTGCCGGAGTTCTTGCTGGCGTTGACGTTCTCGCTGATCACGATGGTGAGGATGTCGCCCACGTTGCGCGGCCGGCGATCCTCGAACAACGGATTGCCCGCGTACGACGACTGGTAGATCGATCCGCTCGCCGGCGCCAGCGCGCGCGGCTCTGCCCGCGCGGAGGTGGGCAGCTGGACCAGCGGCTCGCGCGGCATCATCGCGCAACCTGTCGCGAAGCAGCAAAGGGCAAGCGCGCCCAGGCGAGTCAGCGAGGCAATCATGATCATCCCAGCTGGGTGAGGCGCTGCAGCATCTGGTCGGAGGTCTGCACGGCCTTGCTGTTGATTTCGTAGGCGCGCTGGGTCTGGATCATGCTCACCAGTTCTTCGACCACGTTCACGTTGGACGCTTCGACGTAGTTCTGCTGCAGCGTGCCGGAGCCGTTCAGGCCAGGCACCGTGGTGTTCGGCGCGCCCGACGCATCGGTCTGCACATACAGGTTCTCGCCAAGGCTCTCCAGGCCTGCCGGGTTCGCGAAGGTAGCCAGTTGCAGCTGGCCGACCTGCACGTTGGCGCTCGAGCCGGGCTGGGTCACCGAGACCACGCCGTCGCGCGCAACGGTCAGCGCCGTGTAGTTGGCCGGCAAGGTGATGGCGGGCTGGATCACGAAACCGCTGGACGTCACCAGTTGGCCGTTCTGGTCGGTCTGGAACGAGCCATCGCGCGTGTAGGCGGTGGTGCCGTCGGGCATCGTGACCTGGAAGAAGCCCTGGCCGATCACTGCCACGTCCTTGCTGTTGCCGGTCTGCTGCGGATTGCCCTGGGTATGGATCCGCTCGGTAGCCACGGGACGCACGCCGGTGCCCAGTTGCAGGCCGGACGGCAGCGTGGTCTGGTCCGAAGACAATGCGCCGGGCTGGCGCACGGTCTGGTACATCAATTCCTCGAACACGGCACGCCCACGCTTGAAGCCGTTGGTGGAGACGTTGGCCAGGTTGTTCGAGATCACGTCCATCTGCGTCTGCTGCGCATCGAGGCCGGTCTTGGCAATCCAGAGAGAGCGGATCATGTTTGTCCTCACAAGGCTGCCGCGAGCCGCGGCAGCACATCAATTCAAAGTTCAGTTATTCGAGAGCAGTTGATTAGCGCGCTGATCGTTGGTGTCAGCGCCCTGGATCATCTTCATCTGCATCTCGAAGCGGCGGGCGTTGGCGATCATGTCGACCATCGCCTCGACCGGGTTGACGTTGCTGCCTTCGATCGCGCCGGAAATCACGCGGATGTTGGCGTCAACCTGCAGCGGCTGCGCGCCGGGGCGCAGCCGGAACAGGCCATCGTCGCCTCGGGCGATCGAATCGGGCGGTGGATTCACCAGCCGCAGCTTGCCCACCTGGGCCAGGCCCGCGGAGGTCTCGCCAGGGCCGCGCGCGGTAATCGTGCCATCGCTGCCGATGGTGACCTGCGCGCCAGGCGGCACCGCGATCGGGCCGCCATCGCCCATCACCTGCAGGCCGGTGCTGGTAACCAGTTGCCCGTCCGCCGACACCTGCAGCGAACCGGCGCGGGTGTAGGCTTCCGTGCCGTCCGGTGCCTGCACCGTCAGCCAGCCGTTGCCCTGCAGCGCCACGTCCAGCGGGCGCTCCGTGTAGGTCAGCGGGCCGGCCTTGAAGTCGGCGCCAAGCGTGGACGCCAGCGTGAATGCGCGCGTTGGCGAGGCTTGCCCCACCACCGGCACCGCGCGGAACATGTTGACCTGCGCGCGGAAGCCCGGCGTGGAAGTATTGGCCAGGTTGTTGGACACCGCGGCCTGCTGGTCGAGCGTCTGCTTGGCCCCCGACAGGGCGGTATAGATCATGCGGTCCATGGCGTCCCTTTAGTTCCTGTCCGTGCGGCTCGTCTTGCCAACGCTGCGCATTACAGGTTGACCAGTGTCTGCATGACGGTGTCCTGCGCCTTGATGGTCTGCGCGTTGGCCTGGTAGTTGCGCTGCGCCACGATCAGGCTGACCAGCTGGCCGGACAGGTCCACGTTGGATGCCTCCACCGCATTGGACTTGAGCGTGCCAAGGCTGCCGCCGGCCGCGCCGACCACGGCCTGGCCCGATGCGCCGGTCGCGGACCACACATTGTTGCCCTCCGGCTTCAGGCCCTGCACGTTGCCAAAGCCGGCCATCACGACCTGGCCGAGCGACTGCGTCTGCTGGTTCGAGTAGCTGCCAAGGATGGTGCCATCCGGCTGGATCGCAAAGCCGAGCAGGCTGCCCGCGGTATAGCCGTTCTGCACAGGCGGCTTGGTGTCGTTGGCGCCGGCGAACTGCGTCGTGCCGGTCAGGTCCATCGCGATGGCCAGGGGTGCCGCACCGTTGGCAGCGGCGATGTTGATGGCGGTGGTAGCACCTGCGGCCGGCGACTGCAGCGTGCCCTTCGAGTCGAACTTGAGCGTGATCGGCGCGCCAACCACGTTGCCCGCCGCATCGGTCAGGTTCATCGTCCAGTCGGTGCCGCCGCCGCCCGCCGCCGGGAACGTGCCCGCGCCGGGCGTGCCCGTGGAGAAGTACGCGGTGAGCTGCTTGGCGTTGCCCAGCGAGTCATAGACGGTGACGCCGGAGCTGTAGTTGAACATGCTCGACGTCGGCAGTGCGGCCGGGGTGCTGGCGAACGGCGTGGTCGGTACGGTGCTGCCGGAGTTCAGGTTGAAGGAGATGCCGAGGGTGGTGGTCGCCTTGGCGGCCATCGTGGTGTTCGGCACCACCAGCGGCTGCGGCTGCACAGCGCCGCCGCCCACCGTGCCAGCCGGGTAGCCAGTCAGTTTCAGGCCTTGCGCGTTGGTGATGCTACCGTCCTGCTGGCGCTGGAACTGGCCGTTGCGCGAGTAGAAGACCGAGCCCGAGGAATCGGTCAGGCGGAAGAAACCATTGCCATTGGTGATGGCCACATCGAGCGCATTGCCGCTCGACTCGATATTGCCCTGGTTGAACGACTGCACCACCGAATTCACGGTCGTGCCCAAGCCAATCTTGGTGCCGGCGTACACGTCGGCGAACTGCGCGGTCGATTGCTTGTAGCCGACCGTGTTGGCGTTGGCGATGTTGTTGCCGATGACGTCCAGATTCGATGCGGCGGCATTGATGCCGCTTACCCCTTGACCGAAACCCATGATTTTCTCCTAGTTACCTGACATCCTGCCGGCGCGTCTCGCGCGTGGCCACGTGATTAAAGAATGCGGCGAACACCGTCGACCGGCGCAGTGCGGCCGCCGCCGATGTCGACCAGCACGCCCGTGGAGTCGCCACTGATGCTGTTGACCTTGCCGTAGACCAGCGCGACCGGCGCGACATCCTTGCCGTTGGCGGTAGCGGTGACCTTGAAGCTGTAGTCGCCATCGGCAACGGCGACGCCTGCATCGTTCTTGCCGTCCCAGGCGATGTCGTGCACGCCGGCGGTCTGGCCGTTCATGTTGATGTTGCGCACCACGTTGCCGTTCGCGTCGACCACCTGGACCGTGACCGCATCGGCGGTGGACGGCAGGTCCACACCGATCTGGCCCGGCACGCCGCTGGCCACCGTGGTGGCATTGCCCGGCACCATCACGGTGTGGCCAATCAGCGCTGCCGAATCCATCGCGCGGCTCGCGCTGACTTGCGACAGCAGCGAGTTCAGCGTGGTGTTCAAGGTCTGCATGCCGCTCACCTGGCTGATCTGCGCGAGCTGCGAGGTCAGCTGCGAGTTGTCCATCGGGTTGAGCGGATCCTGGTTGTTCATCTGCGTGACCAGCATCGTCAGGAAGTTGTTCTGCAGGTCGGCGGCGGATGCGCTGCCGCTTTGCAGGGTATTGGCGATGCCGGCGGCGCTGGTGCTGCTGCCTGTGGAGGAGGTCGTGGTCATTGCGTATCCCGGTTTTACTGACCGATGGTCAGTGTCTTGAGCATCATGTTCTTGGCGGTGTTGAGGACTTCCACGTTGGCCTGGTAGGAACGCGAGGCCGAGATCATGTTGACCATCTCCTCCACCGGGTTAACGTTTGGCATCGTGACGTAGCCGTCGGCATTGGCCAGCGGATGCGTGGGGTTGTGCACCATGCGCGGGGGCGACGGATCTTCCATCACGCCCTCCACCTGCACGCCGCCCACGTCGTTCTGGCCTGGTGTGGCGGCAAGGCCGAACACCACTTGCTTGGCGCGGTAGGGCTGGCCGTTGGGGCCGACCGCACTGTCGGCATTGGCCAGGTTGGACGCGGTCACGTTCATGCGCTGCGACTGCGCAGCCATGGCCGAGCCGGCGACTTCGAAGATGTTCATTGCGGGCATGGCGTGCTCACTGCTGGATGGCCGACAGCATGGTCTTGATCTTGGCGCTCATCACGGTCAGCCCGGACTCGAAGTGCACCGCGTTGTCGGCAAAGGCGACGCGCTCGGTGTCCATCTCGACGGTATTGCCATCGATGCTCGACTGCATCGGGATGCGGTAGTCGAGTTGCATCTTGTCGGCGAACGCAGACGTCACGCCCGGCAAGTGGCGCACCGAGGTGGTGGACAGCGACACGCCTTCGGCTTGCTTTCCGCGCTCGACGCTTTGCGCCAGCGTGCTGGAGAAATCGAAGTCGCGCGCCTTGTAGCCAGGTGTGTCGGCATGGGCGATATTGGAGGCAATCACCGATTGCCGCTGGGTCCGCAAGCTCAGCGCTTCTTGTTGGAAGCGCAACGCCGCATCGAGTCTGTCAATCATGTCTGTGTCTCGCTGGAGGGGGAGAGCAACGAAGGTCGACCTTCTTCAGGTGTGCCATCTTAGGGGCGGCCCCGTCATGCCAATCGCACGAATAGGGCAAAGAAAACCGCGCATTTCGACTCGAGCAAGAACGCGGGGCTGCCTACAATAGGACCCGTTGACACGCACGCAGCACCCGCTTTCGCGGTGCGGCCCGCGTCGTTTCCTTGCCTGGATGTACACATGACCCCTCGTTTCCGGGCCGCCGCGGCGCGCGCCCTGCTCTGCGTGCTGGCCGCCGGCGGCACGCTGCCCGGCAGCGCCGGCGCGGCGCCGCCCTCGCCGTTTCCCGAAGACCCGGTGCGCGCCGCGGTCGAACAATTCCTTGAGCGCCAGACTGCCGGCCTGCCCGGCAAGGCCACCATCCAGGTGGTACCGCCCTCGGGCGGGCGCGCGCCGGATTGCCCGCTGCCCGAGCCGTTCCTGCCGCCGGGCGCGTCCCCCTGGGGCCGGGTCTCGGTCGGCGTGCGCTGCGCCGGCGAACGTCCCTGGACCCGCTACGTGCAAGCGCGCGTGTCGGTGGTGGCCGACTACTATGTGGCCGGGCGCAACCTGATGCCCGGCGAGGCCATCGATGCAGCCGACATGGAAGTCCGCCAAGGCGACCTGGCGTCGCTGCCGCGCGCGGTGGTGACGGATCCCGCACAGGTGACCGGCGCGGTGGCGGCCAACCGCATCGCCGCGGGTTCGCCGATGCGGATGGATCTACTGAAGAAGGCCATTGCCGTACGCCAGGGCCAGAACGTGACGGTGCTGGTGGAAGGCGAGTCGTTCCAGCTCAGCAGCGAGGGCAAGGTCATGGCCGAGGCCGCGGTGGGCAACAACGTCCAGGTGCGGCTCAAGAGCGGTCAGGTGGTCAATGCGCTGGTGCGCAACGGCGACACGGTGGTGCTACAGCAATAGGGAATCGGGACGGCGACACCTGGAGTTGCGCATGCGTCTCATGGGCCGGCTCATGAGACAATAACGCGCGCTCCGCGGCCGGAAAAACGGCGCCGCGGCGTCGCAATTCGACCTAAAGTTTCGCCCTAAGCATCCGATAAGCCAAAGGTACCCAGCAAGGAATCATCGTGAAGATCAATCAGACCACCTCGTCGAGGCCGAGCGACGCCATCGACGGCGCCGTGCGCAGCGTGGCCGGCGCCCCCGGATCGACGGCTGCCCCGGAGACGTCCAGCGTGCGCGTCAGCAGCCCCCTGTCGGCCCAGGTGCGCGAGATCGGCGCGCGCATGGTGGAAGACCATGACGACGATATCGACACCGCCAAGGTCGAAGAGATCCGCCAGGCGATCTCCGAAGGCCGCATCAAGATCGACCCAAGCAAGATCGCCGACGGGCTGCTCGCGTCCCTGCGCGAACTCAGCGGCGGCGCCTGACACCGCGGCTTGCCACGGGCCGCATCGCCAACCCCACCCTAAGATAGGCAAGCCATGAGCCAGTCCCTGATCCAGAACCTGCACCGCGAAACCGAGCTCGCGCAGGAGTTCGCCACCGTACTAGGCGAAGAAAGAAGCCTGATCAAGGCCGGCGATTACCAGGCCCTTGCCGGGCTGCTGGAACGCAAGGTCGAACTGGCCGGATTGCTGGGCGCCCTGACGCGCACGCGCGAGGCGCAGATGGGTGCCATGGGAATTCGCACCGGCGCGGGCGGCCAGCTGTTCGGGCGCCAGATCGATTCGTCGGTGGAGGCCGCATGGCGGAGGCTGGTGTTTGCGGCACGCACGGCAAGCCACGCCAATGCGCTGAATGCCGCGGTTGTGGATGCGCATCTCGAGTTCACCGAGGAAGCGATCCTGGCGTTGCGGCAACGGGGTGACAACACGACGCTCTATGGGCGCGACGGGCGCACGCAGAACGGGCCGCAAGGGGTCAGTCTGGCGACTGGTTGAATTGGGTATTGGTTGAGCTGGGTGGTTTGTGGCATCTCGTTCTTGCGAGTGCCCGCCCTCTCCCCCGGCCCCTCTCCCACAAGTGGGAGAGGGGAGCAAACCAGCGGGAACAGAAGACGATTCGATGTAGCCGTGATTGCCGCCCCGCAGCGGTAGTGGGACTGCAGTTGCGGTTAGGCTACCCTGCCCCCCTCACCGAAACCCAACCGTCACCTCGTTAGCCTGCCCGATCAAAACCGGCGTCAACGCGCCCTTCCCCGGCACCTGAAAGGCAAACACAAAGCCCTTGGCAGCGTCATCCCCGCTAAACGCCTCGGTCAGCCCCTCAGCCCCCGAAAGCAATACACACCGTTGCGCATTGCATAGGTAAGCCTGCAGTGCATTCGGCGGCGTACGCGAGAAGCTATAGCGCCACCGCACCGTCGTGATTGCGCCCTGCGCCTGCGGCAAATAGCCGGTCGGTGAAATCGGGACGGAAACGGTGCGCAAGCCTTTGCTGTACAGCGCAGGCCCGTTCACCGAAGCCGACCAGCTATGCAGCGCCTGCCCGCCAGGCGCGGCCAGTGCCGGGCAGCACGCCACGGCTAGCGCCAACGCAGCGAAGTGCTTGGGCCCGTTGCTCACAGCAGCCCGCGCAACTGCGAACGCAGCCGTGTAATCGCCTGGCTGCGGATCTGGCACACGCGCGACTCGGTGACTTCCAGCACCGCGCCGATTTCCCGCAGGTTCAGCTCCTGGTCATAGCACAGCGACAGCACCAGCTTCTCCCGCTCGGGCAGGCGCTCGATGGCGCGGATCAGCGCTTCGCGCATGCCACTCTCCATCAGCACCGTGAGGGGGTTGCCGTCATCGCTCACGCTCAGGTGCCGGTCCAGGAAGTCCTCTTCGCCGGAGCGCTCGAAGTCTTCATAGTGCAGCAACTGGCAGCCATAGACCTCGTTGAGCAGCGTCTGGTATTCGTCGAGCGGCAGCTCCAGTTCCTGCGCCACTTCGGAATCGAGCGGCGCACGGCCCAGCGTTTGCTCCAGGCCACGCACGGTGCGCTCGATCCGCCGCGTGAACTGGCGCAGGCTGCGCGACTGCCAGTCGTTGGCGCGCACCTCGTCGAGCATGGCGCCGCGAATGCGCTGGCTGGCGTAGGTCTCGAAACGCGCACCGTGGGTGTCTTCATAGCGCTTGGCGGCGTCGAGCAGGCCGATCATGCCGGCCTGGATCAAGTCATCGAGCTGCACGCTGGCAGGCAGCTTGGCCGCCAGTTGCAAGGCGATGCGACGCACCAGCGACGCATGCGCCGTCACGGTATCAGTCTGTTCGAGCTTTCCCTGAATCGTATACATGGTGGAATTCTCGTGAGTCCTAGCTTGCAGGTCCCGGCCCTTAAGCCAGGGCCGTGGCCGTCGGCGCCATCGGTGCCGACAGGGTTGAACGGGGATCGGCGGACATTGGCCAGCTGGCAATGCCCGTGGCAATTCGGCGTAATGCGGCGGTGGCGGGCGCGGCCGGGAAGGCCTCGACCACGCAACGGCCCAATGCGGTACTGCGCTCAACCAGCGGATCGTGCGGCAGGCTGCCCGCGGGGCTGGCCTCGACGCCAAGGTACTGGCTGGCGGTACGGGCCAGGTTGCCCAGCACCGCACTGGCGGCGGCGTCCCCGGCGGCGGCATTGATCACCAGGTGGAAACGCCGGCAGGCGTACAGGTGATTGAGCTGCTTGATGCAGGCGTATGCGGCTTTGATCGAGGCCGGCTCCGCGCGCAGCACCACGATGAGGTTGTGCGCCGCGCCTGCCATTTGCGACAAGCCGCCATCCGCATCGCTGCGGGCGTCGCTGAGCACGGTGCGAAACGACTTGAGCAGCTGCAGGTCGCCATTGGCCTGGGGGCTGCCCGGCAGCACGGCGATGGTGCCGGCGGGACGCTTGCCGAGCGCAGCGTCGAGCGTCACCGCGCCACCCAGCACCGCGGCCAGGGTGCCTTCCGGCATGGCGCCGGCAAGCCGGGTGGCGCGGGCGCCGAAGCGGTCCTCATCGACGAGCAGTACACGTTCGCCTTGCAGGGCAAGAGCGTTGGCCAACCCCAGTGCCACCGTGGTGGCGCCGGCACCGGCATCGCTTGCGACCACGGCAATGCGGCGCGTGGCGCGTGGCGCCAGCATGCGCCGCAGGCTTTCCGCCTGGTCGGATGCGAGTGAATTCACGGCTTATTCTCCCTGCGCCAGTGTCTCGAACACGCGGCTTCCGCTCATGCGCGCCTCGAGCTGGCCCCCGGCGCCGCCCAGTTGGAACGTCTCCGGCGGCGCTTCCTGAACGGCGGACTGCGTGGCGCGGCCGCTGCGGGCGGGATAGTTTTCCAGCACGTCGAGCAAGGCCAGCAAACGGCCGATGCCTTCGACCAGTACCGCTGCGCCGCAAGCCTGGCGAGCCGGCGCGCGGCCGGTCAGCCGCGCCAGGAATGCAGTGACCGAATCATCGCAGGCCTGCTCGAGGCGCAGCGCGGCCACGCCCATCTGCAGCGCGAGCAAGCGGGCGCAGGCCTGCGCTTCGGCCTGTGCGGGTTCATTGCCGCCGTCGCCTTGGCCCAGGTGGTCCAGCGCATGGCGCAGCGTGCGCAGTTGCGCTTCGCCGGCTTCGGCCCAGCGGGCCCAGCGGGCCAGTTGTGCGCCCTCGGCCGACAGCGCCGGGTCGCACAGCAGGTAATGCACGGCGAGCGTCTGGCCGTTCTCGCGGTCGACCACGCGCGACACCAGCAAGCCTGCCTCGGTACCGCCTTCGGCGGCAGAGCGGGCGCCGCGTGCCTGGCCTTCGAGCACGCGCACCGGGCTTTGCGCGATCCACTGCACAGCATCGCGGCCGCGATAATCCATGTCTTGCACGGCGTGGAAGGTCAGCGTCTCGGCCAACGCATCGAGCTTGACGGCACCGCCGCCGCTGGCCACGCGAGTGGTCTTGCGTGCGGTGGCCAGCCAGCGCTCGCCAGCTTGCTGCCAGCGTGCCAGCACGGGGGCGGCAGGCATGGCGTCGAGTACGTTGACCACGGTACGGGCGGCGGCGATGGCGGCGCACAGCGTGGCGGCATCGGCTTCCCATCCGCCCTGGCCGCCTTGCAGCGCCGGGCCGGTGCGGCCGGCGGGCGCGGCGGCGGCCGCCAGCGGCAGGCCGTCGCGGTCCGCCAGGAACAGCGTGTGTTGCCATGGGCGCGGCGCGCGCCGTCCCGCCACCGGCGCGGCCACCGTGGCACTCAGCGACAGCACGAAGCGGTCGCAATGGCGGGCGAGGTCGCGGCAGGCGGCCTCACGCACTTGCTGCGCCATCAGGCGCGGCGAGGGTGCGCTCTCATTGCGTTGCCGCCACAGCGAGCGGACCAGCTCAAAGCTATAGCTGCCAGCGTTCAGTTGCTCCACGCAATCGCCCACCGCGTTGGCGCTGTCGGTCAGCGAGCGCAGCATGCCGTCGGCGCCGCCGGGGCTGGCTGCGCGCGCGGCTTCGCTGTCGTCCTGCGCGGGCATGGCGCGGCGCGCGGCTTCCGCGTCGGCAAACACCGAGCCGCGGCGCGGCGTCTGGAAGGCACGCTCGACAAGGGCCGCGCCGTTGGCGAGTTCAAGGTGCTCGGGCACGCGCTGGCCGGTGGAGGCGTAGTACACCGGCAAGCGGTGGCGGATCACCACGTCGAGCACGGAGCCCAGGTGCGTGGCCTCATCCAGCTTGCTGACGATGCAGCCGTCGATGCCGCCGTCGGGCGTGGCATCGTGACGGTAAGCGTGGACGACTTCGTTGAGCGTGTCGCCGTGGCTGGCGCCGTTGAGCAGCAGGATGCGCTGCACCGGCGCCTGCACGCCGGCCAGCATGGCGATCTGCTCGGACAGGTTGCGGTCTCGCTGGCTCATGCCCACGGTGTCGATGATCACCAGGTGCTTCTCGGTCAGTGCCGCCAGCGCAAAGCGCAGGTCGGCCGCGTCCTTGACCGCGTGCACGGGCACACCAAGGATGTCGCCGTAGATGCGCAATTGCTCGTGCGCGCCAATCCGGAACGTGTCGGTGGTCAGGAGCGCCAGGCGTTCCGGGCCGTGCTTGAGCACGAAGCGCGCGGCCAGCTTGGCGGTGGTGGTGGTCTTGCCCACGCCGGTGGGGCCCACCAGCGCCAGCACGCCGCCCTGGGCAAAGAGCGCATCTTCGTCGTTCAGCACCGGCACCTTGCGCGCGAGCTCCTGGCGGATCCAGGTCATGGCGGCAGGCCGGTCATGGCCCAGCGGCAAGTGACCCAGCAGCGAACGGGCAAGCTGCCCGGAGAAGCCAGCGGTCACTAACCAGGTAAACAGCGAATCGCGCAACGGGTCGCCGCCGATCGACGGCAGGCTGTGCGTGCCCACGCCGGAGAACTGGCGCTCCATCATGGCGCGCATGGTCTGCAGCTCGCCGCGCAGGTCGCCAAGGGCACCGTCGACGGCGACCGCGGCAGCCGGCGGCGGCGTGAATACCGGCGCGTTGCTGGAGATGGCGCCGAGATCGGTGTCGCGCATCGCGACGATCTCCACACCCCCTTCGACGGTGCGGTTGGACAGCACCACGGCATCCGGCCCCATCGCCTCGCGCACCTGGCGCAAGGCCTCGCGGCCATTGGCCGCCACGAATTTAGCTACGCTCATTTTGCGAAACCCCTCACGCTGTGCCACCGATCATGGCGGTGATCCTGATATTTCGGTTGTCCGGCACCTCGGCATGCGAGAGCACCTTGAGTTGCGGCATGGTCCGGCGCAGGAAGCGCGCCAGCAACGGGCGCAGCGGATGCGGCACCAGAAGCACCGGATCCAGTCCCAGCTGTTCTTGCCTGGTCACCGCGCCGTGCGTCTGCTGCAACAGCGCATCTGCCAGGCCCGGCTCGATGCCGCCGCCGTTAGTGAGCGCTTGCGAAAGCACGCGTTCCAAGCCAGCGTCAAGGCCGATGACCTGGAGGTCGGCGCCGTTGGGGAACCACTGCTGGGTGATGGCGCGGCCCAGCGCCATGCGCACCAGCGAGGTGAGTTCGTTGGGATCGCTGACCTTCGGCGCGTGCTCGGCCACCACGTCCAGCACGGTGCGCATGTCGCGGATCGGCACGCTTTCGTCCAGCAGGTTCTGCAGGATCTTTTGCAGCGCGGTGAGCGTGATGACCTTGGGAACCAGGTCTTCGGTGAGCTTGGGAGATTCCTTGGCGATGCGGTCGAGCAGCGCCTGCACTTCCTGGCGGCCAAGCAGCTCGGCCGCGTGCATGTGGATCAGGTGGTTGAGGTGAGTCGCCACTACCGTGCTTGCGTCCACCACGGTGTAGCCGTAGGTCTGCGCCTGCTCCTTGAGGCCGCTCTCGATCCACACCGCGGGCAGGCCGAAGGCCGGGTCCTGGCTGGGCGTGCCCGGCAGCGCGCCGGACACCTGGCCGGGGTTGATCGCCATCCACTGCCCGGGCGCGGCTTCGCCGCGGCCGATCTCCACGCCCTTGAGGGTGATGCGGTAGGCGTTGGGCTTGAGTTCCAGGTTGTCGCGGATATGCACCACCGGCACCAGGAAGCCGATCTCCTGCGCCACCTTCTTGCGGATGCTCTTGATGCGCCCGAGGAGCTCGCCGTTCTGCGCGCGGTCCACCAGCGGGATCAGGCGATAGCCCACTTCCATGCCGAGCGGATCAACCAGGGTGACATCGTCCCAGCTGGCTTCGGTCGATTCCGGCGCCACCGCGGGGGCGCGTTCCTCGCGCTTCTTTTCCTGCGCCTGCGCCATGTCGCGGCGTGCCACATAGCGGCCGAACCACACCAGCGCCCCGGCAAAGGCCAGGAAGGCGAAGTGCGGCATGCCCGGGATGATGCCCATCATGCCAATGATGGCGCCGGTCAGGTAGAGCACGCGCGGATTGGAGAACAGCTGTCCGGTCAGCTGCTGGCCCACGTCCTGCTCGTTGGAGACGCGCGAGACGATCACACCCGCGGCGGTGGAAATCACCAGCGCCGGGATCTGCGCGACCAGGCCATCGCCAATGGTCAGCAGCGTGTAGTTGCGCACCGCGGTGGCAAAGTCCAGGTCATGCTGCACCATGCCCACCACCATGCCAGCGCCGACGTTGATGAACATGATCATCAGGCCCGCCACGGCATCGCCGCGCACGAACTTGCTGGCACCATCCATCGCGCCGTAGAAGTCCGATTCCTGCGAGACCTCGGCGCGGCGCTTCTTGGCGCCGTCTTCATTGATCAGGCCAGCGTTGAGGTCGGCGTCGATCGCCATCTGCTTGCCGGGCATGGCGTCGAGCATGAAGCGCGCGCCAACTTCGGCGATACGCCCCGCGCCCTTGGTGATGACCATGAAGTTGATCACCACCAGGATCGCGAACACCACGATGCCCACTGCAAAGTTGCCGCCCACCAGGAAGTGGCCGAAGGCCTCGATCACCTTGCCCGCGGCATCCGGCCCGGTGTGCCCTTCCATCAGCACGACCCGGGTCGAGGCCACGTTGAGCGACAGGCGCAGCAGCGTGGTGAACAGCAGCACCGCCGGGAAGGCTGCGAAGTCCAGCGCCTTCTGGGTGTACATGCCCACCAGCAGCACCATGATCGACAGGGCGATGTTGAACGTGAACAGCAGATCCAGGACAAAGGGCGGCAGCGGCAGGATCATCATGCCGAGGATCATGATGATCAGCAGCGGGCCGGCCAGGGCCTTCATCTGCCCGCCTGTCTGGCCCCCCGGCAGTTTGAACAGCGAGGTCAATGCGTTCATGCTTGGCTTTCCGGTACGGCTAACTCGTCAGGCACCAGCAGATCGGAGGGTGCCGCCGGATGCGGGCCGCTGCTGTGGTGCCAGTGCTTCAGTTGATAGACCCAGGCCAGGACTTCGGCCACGGAGGTGTACAGGCCGGCAGGGATTTCCCTGCCCAGCTCTACGTGACGATGCAGCGCGCGCGCCAGCGGCGGCGCGCACAGCAACGGCACGCCGTTCTCGACGGCAATCTCGCGAATGCGCGCGGCAATCGCGTCACTGCCCTTGGCGACCACACGCGGCGCGCTCATGCGGCCTTCTTCGTAGCGCAGCGCCACGGCGAAGTGGGTGGGGTTGGTTACCACCACATCCGCCTTCGGCACTTCGGACATCATGCGGCGCTTGGCCATGGCACGCTGCTGCTGGCGGATGCGCGCCTTGATGTGCGGGTCGCCATCGCTGTCCTTGTGCTCCTGCTTGACCTCTTCCTTGGTCATGCGCAGCTTCTTGTAGAAGGTCCAGTACTGCCAGGGCACGTCGAGCGCGGCCACCAGCACCAGCGAACCCGCCACCATCGCGGTGCAACTCAGCACCATCTCCAGCATGTGCAGCAGCGCTTCGTGGATCGGCGCGCTCATCAGCGCGATGGCCTCGGGCAGCCGCCGCCACAGCACCCAGCCGGCCACGCTGCCAACCAGCAGCGCCTTGGCAATGGCCTTGGTCAGCTCCACCAGCGACTGCGAGGAGAACAACCGGCCCAGCCCCTTGAGTGGCGAGAGGCGGGAGAAATCCGGGGCGAAAGACTTGGCGGAGAACATCCAGCCGCCCAGCAGCATGGGGCCGGCCAGCGCTGCCGCGCCAAAGAACAGCAGCAGCGGCAGGAAGGCCAGCAGGCCCTCCCAGACCGCGATACCAAAGCGCGACATCATGCGCGTCGTGTCGAAGGCAATCGCCGGCTCGAAGGCCAGGCTGGCATGCAGCACGGCATCGAGCTTGTTGGCAAGCGTGCCGCCCAGCGTCGACAGGCCCACTACGCCGCTCATCAGCATGATCAGCGTGGCGAGCTCGCGCGAACGCACGACCTGCCCCTCTTCGCGCGCCTTTTCCAGGCGCCGCGCTGAGGCAGGTTCGGTTTTCTCGAGATCGCTTTCTTCGGACATGGCCGCTCCGTTACGAAGCGGCATGCGGCCGTTCGTCAGGATCGATTATCGGAGCGGAAACCGGTGGGCATTAGCTGGAATAGGACCGGGATTCTGGCGCTGTTTGCGCGATGGCGCCGCTTGGGCGGGGCGCGCGGCGCGCGAGGGAGGGCCGGCATGCGCGATGCGCAGCCCTCGCCTTGGCGGCGGGGGCGCTCCGGCAGCGCACCCCGGGGAAGGGGCGCACGCGGGACGGCGCGGCGCCGCTAGCAGCGCCGCGGTCCGTGCCTGGCGATCAGAAGCCCAGGCTGGCGAGCAGGTCGTCGACCTGTGACTGGTCGGAGACCACGTCGGCCTTGCCTTCGGGGTTCACCTGCGGCCCGTTCATCAACGTCGGCGGCGCTTCCACGCGGCGATCGGCCGGGACATTGTCGATCAGCACCTGCAGCAGTTCCTGCTCCAGGGAGTGGATCATGTCCATCATCTTCTTGATGACCTGGCCGGTCAGGTCCTGGAAATCCTGCGCCATCATGATGTCGAGCAGGTGACTGCCAGTGGCGCGGGCCTGCTGCGGCACATCCGTCAGGAAGGCGCGGGTATCGAGCACGAGCTCGCGCGCGTCGCCCAGCTCCACCGGCTTTTCGAACCAGGCTTCCCAGCGCTTGTCGAGCGCCTCGGCCTGTTTCTCCATGCCGGACTGGATCGGCTGCGCCAGCTCCACCGCGGTCAGCGTGCGCTCGGCAGCCTGCTCGGTCATGGAGGCGATATAGCTCAGGCGGTCACGCGCGTCGGGGATGGCCTGCGCGGCGCGCTCGATTTCCTTGTCGAGCCCCAATTCGCGCATGTTGTCGCGCAGCATCCGTGTCAGGGCGCCAATGCGCTGGAACAGCTGCTCGGCAGATTCGTTGCTTAGAGTCGGAGTCGTCGACATGTCGCCCACCTTATGCCCCTTCCTTCGCCAGCTTCTCGAAGATCTTGGTGATCTTCTCATCGAGCGTCGCAGCCGTGAACGGCTTGACCACATAGCCGTTCGCGCCGGCCTGTGCCGCAGCGATGATGTTTTCCTTCTTGGCCTCGGCCGTCACCATCAGTACCGGCAACTTGGCAAGCGCCCCTTCGGCGCGAATCGCCTGCAGCATGCTCAGGCCGTCCATGTTCGGCATGTTCCAGTCGGAAATGACGAACTGGAAGCTGCCGTCCTTGACTTTCTCCAGGCCCGCGGCGCCGTCTTCGGCTTCCTCGACGTTGGCAAAGCCCAGTTCCTTAAGCAGGTTGCGGATGATGCGACGCATGGTGGGGAAGTCATCGACCACCAGGATCTTCATGTTCTTGTCCACTCTAACGGCTCCAATACAGTTGTGGAAAGTTGCTGCAATACTTGCGCTGGCCCCGCCGGTATGCGGCCGGGCCGGCGCTTGTGCCCTGTCAAACTCGCTGCGCGCGTGTCCCGAAGGTGGCCAGGCGTGCCATCACGCGCTGGCTCATCGCGTGCAGCGGTACTACCTCATGCACCCCACCGGCGGCAATCGCCTCCTTGGGCATGCCGAATACAATGCAACTGCTCTCGTCCTGCGCCAGGTTATAAGCACCGGCCTCGCGCATGCGCAGCATGCCTTGCGCCCCGTCCTTGCCCATGCCCGTCAGCATCACGCCGATGGCGTTCTTGCCGGCATGCTTGGCCGCGGAGTCGAACAGCACTTCCACCGACGGCCGGTGGCGGTTGACCGCCGGCTCCTGCGACAGGTGGGCCACATAGTTGGCCCCGCTGCGCGCAAGCAGCAGGTGCGAGTCGCCTGGGGCGATATAGGCGTAGCCGGGCAGCACGCGCTCGCCGTGCTCCGCTTCCTTGACCGTGATCCGGCACAGGCCGTCCAGGCGCTGCGCGAACGAACGCGTGAAGCCCGCCGGCATATGCTGGACGATCAGCACGGCGGGGCAATCGGGCGGCATCGGCATCAGGAAGTCCTTGATTGCTTCGGTGCCGCCGGTGGACGCCCCGACGATAATCAGCTTTTCCGTGGACAGCAACGGGCTGCGCAGCATCGGGGTAGCCGGCGCTGCCCCTTCCCCGCTGGCGGGTGCGTTGCTGCGGATGCGTGCGCGCGACGCGGCACGGATCTTGTCGGCGATGGTGTCGGTGTAATCCATCAGGCCGTCGCGGATGCCGAGCTTGGGCTTGGTGACGAAATCCACCGCGCCGAGTTCCAGCGCGCGCATCGTGATTTCCGAGCCGCGCTCGGTCAGCGACGACACCATCAGCACCGGCATCGGGCGCAGGCGCATCAGCCGCTCAAGGAAATCCAGCCCGTCCATGCGCGGCATTTCCACGTCCAGCGTCAGTACATCCGGATTCAGGCGCTTGATCAGGTCGCGCGCCACCAGCGGATCGGGGGCGGTACCCACGACCTCCATATCGCTCTGGCTGTTGATGATCTCCGTCATCAGGCTGCGTATCAGCGCGGAGTCGTCCACGCACAATACCTTGATCTTGGCCGCAGTCATGTCTGGAAAAAGTCCTTGTCGTATCAGGAAACGGCAGCCGATGGCGCACGCCGTGAAAACAATTCCGCGCCGCCCTTTCCAGGCGTCGTCGCGGAGCTGGCGATGGCGCG
Organism: Cupriavidus sp. GW823-FHT07A04; assembly: GCF_058794615.1. Lineage (NCBI taxonomy): Bacteria > Pseudomonadati > Pseudomonadota > Betaproteobacteria > Burkholderiales > Burkholderiaceae > Cupriavidus > Cupriavidus sp. GW823-FHT07A04. Next base: position 88,381 of record NZ_JBXAHA010000019.1, on the reverse strand, counting down.
TGCCAGCGCGCGTTCGTTACGCTCGACCACCACCTGGTCGTCCTGGCGCGTGAGCCGGCGCACCAGCGCCAGCCCGGTAAGCGGGAAATAGCTGACCCGGCGCGCATGCGGGCCGCGCAGGTCCTGCGCGGCCAGCCGGATCCCTTCGGTCTTCAGGTAACGGATCACGAACTCTGCATTGCGGTCGCCGATGTTGAGCGTGGTCATGTTGGCCAGCACCGCGCCGCCGCCAAACACCTTGGCTTCGAGCCGCTCGCGGCGCGCGCCCATCTTCAGCAGTTCGTTGACCAGCACCTCCAACGCGTAGCAGCCGTAGCGCATCGACGCGGACAGCAGCCGGTCGGCACCCACGCCATCGTCATCCGGCAGCATGAAGTGGTTCATGCCCCCTACCCCGGCCGTCTCATCGCGGATGCATGCCGCTACGCACGAGCCGAGCACCGTGGTCAGCACCACGTCTTCGCGGGTCACGTAGTACTCGTTAGGCAGCAGCTTGATGGCTTGCTTGCCGAATTCACGGTCAAAGTAGCTGCGGGTGGCGATTGCCTCCGGCAATTGGGGCGTGCGCATCACGATCCTCCCGGCCGGGCCGACTGCGGCGCCAGTTCATAGACAGTCTGCCCGCGCAGCTGGAAGGCGCGCGTCACGTAGGAGAAATTCTCGGAGTGGCCCGCGAACAGCAGCCCGTGCGGCTTGAGCAGCGGCACGAAGCGCTCCAGGATCTTGCCCTGCGTAGGCTTGTCGAAATAGATCATCACGTTGCGGCAGAAGATCGCGTCGAACTTCTCGCGAATCCCCCAGTCCGGCGCCAGCAGGTTGAGCGGCTCGAAACTGATGGTGCCCGCCAGTTCCGGCTTGACCTTGACCGCGCCGGCGCGCTGGCCGGTGCCCTTGAGGAAGAAGCGCTTGAGCCGCTCCGGCGAGAGCTTGTTCACCTGCTCAGCCGTATAGACACCGGAGCGGGCCTTGGCCAGCACCTGGGTATCGATATCGGTGGCCAGCACGGTGGCGGCGCGATCGCCGAGCGCTTCGGCCAGCGTGATGGCGATCGAGTAAGGTTCCTCGCCGGTGGACGCGGCCGAGCACCATACCGAGTAGGGCCGGCCGGTCTTCTTGGCATGCTCCGCCAGCAAGGGGAAGTGATGGGCTTCGCGGAAGAACGACGTCAGGTTGGTGGTGAGCGCGTTGGTAAAGAACTCCCACTCGTCCGAGCCGGCATCGGCGTCCAGCATCGCCAGGTAAGTGCCGAAATCGACCAGCTGCAGCGTGCGCAGCCGTCGCGCCAGCCGGCTGTACACCATCTCTCGCTTGTGGCTGCCAAGCGAGATGCCCGCGCGGCGATGAATCATCGCGCGGATCTTCTCGAAGTCCCGCTCGGTCAGCAGGAAGTCACGCGGCTCGTCGCGCCGCAGGGAAGCGGGCTGCGCTGATTGCGGGCCGGCGGCAAAGGCGGTTGGGCGAGGCTGCGTCATGTGTTGCGGGGCTTTTGGCCGTGGTCTTGCTGGGGCTTGCTTTGGTGAACTCAGGCGGATCCGCTCGGGATCAGGCGAGCTCGGCTTCGACCAGTTCCATTTCGGCACTGGTCATCAGCTTCTCGATGTCGATCAGGATCAGCATGCGGCCGTCGACAGTGCCAAGGCCGGTCAGGTGATCGTTGGAGACCGAGACGCCGAACTCCGGCGCCGGCTTGATGGCTTCGCCGGTCAGGGTCAGCACGTCCGATACGCCATCCACCACGATGCCAACCACGCGGCCAGCGATATTGAGGATGATGACCACGGTCTGGTGGTCGTAGCGCACGTTGCCCAAGCGGAACTTCAGGCGCAGGTCCACGATCGGCACGATCACGCCGCGCAGATTGGTCACGCCCTTGATGAAGTCAGGCGCATTCGCCAGGCGGGTCACCGCGTCGTAGCCGCGGATCTCCTGCACCTTGAGAATGTCGATGCCATACTCTTCGCTTCCCAGCGTGAAAACCAGGAACTCCTGCCCGGAAGCTTCGCTCCCGGGGGTATCGATGTGTCCGATGCCGGCCATGATGTCTTGTTCTCCTGAGCGTTAAGCAAGCGCCGGGTCTTGGCGGCGCACTCCGGTGCGCTGCAGCGCGCCGACGTCCACGATCAGTGCCACGCTGCCGTCGCCAAGGATGGTGGCAGCGGAAATGCAAGGCACCTTGCGGTAGTTGGTTTCGAGATTCTTCAGCACGACCTGGTGCTGGCCGATCAGTTGGTCCACCAGCAGCGCGAAGCGCTTGCCTTCGGCCTGCAGGATCACGGCGATGCCCTGGGTCGGCTCGTGCACGGCTTCGGCCACGTTGAACACGCGGTGCAGTTCCAGCAGCGGGAGGTATTCGCCGCGCACATGCATCACGCGGTCGTTGTTGGCGGCCGTGTGCACGTCTTCCGGCTTGGGCTGCAGCGACTCCATCACGCAGTTCAGCGGCAGGATGAAGGTCTCGGCGCCCACCTTGACGGACATGCCGTCCAGGATCGCCAGCGTCAGCGGCAGCACGATGCGGGTGGTCGTGCCCTGGCCGGGACGCGAGGTAACCTCGACGTGGCCGCCCATTTCCTGGATGTTCCGCTTGACCACGTCCATGCCCACGCCGCGGCCGGACAGGTCGGTCACCGCTTCGGCGGTGGAGAAGCCCGGCGCGAAGATCAGTTGCCAGACTTCATCGTCGCTGATGTTCTCCGACACCGGCAGGCCATTCTGCAGTGCCTTGGCGAGGATCTTGTCGCGGCGCAGGCCACCGCCGTCGTCGCTCACTTCAATGACGATGTTGCCGCCGTGGTGCTGGGCCGACAGGATCAGCTGCCCGGTGGGTTCCTTGCCTGCGGCAACGCGCAAGTCCGGTGTCTCGATGCCGTGGTCCAGGCTGTTGCGCACCAGGTGGGTCAGCGGGTCGATGATGCGTTCGATCAGGCTCTTGTCGAGCTCGGTGGCCTTGCCGAAAGTGACCAGGTCGATCTGCTTGCCCAGCTTGCCGGCCAGGTCGCGCACCAGGCGCGGGAAGCGCGAGAAGACGTAGTCCATCGGCATCATGCGGATCGACATCACCGCTTCCTGCAGGTCGCGCGCATTGCGCTCGAGCTGGCCCATGCCGGAGAACAAGCGGTCGAACAGCACCGGATCGAGCGCGGATGCGGTCTGCGCCAGCATCGACTGCGTGATGACCAGTTCGCCCACCAGGTTGATGATCTGGTCCACCTTTTCGGTGGGCACGCGGATGGAGCCGTTCTCCTGCGCGTGCGCGGCCGCGGCGGGCTGTGCCTTGGCTTTTTCCTTGGCGGGAGCGGACGCGGCCGGGGCTTGCGCCGGTGCGGCGGCGGCCGGCGCAGCTACCGGCTCGGCCGCTGCCGGCGCTGCGGCCGGAGCCGGCGCATCCGCCGCTTCCACGATGATCTGGTCGCCGTCGACGACGAAGCAGCACACCGCGATGATGTCATCGGCGCTGCACTGGCTCGACAGCCACACGGTGAGATCGCCGCCCTCTTCCTTCTGGCCAGTGATCTCGCCCAGGTTGGCGAGTTCCTCGCGCAACAGCGCCTGATCCGAGGGCGACACCTTGACCAGGGTCACCTTCAGGCCGCCGCCGGCGCTCGCAGGTGCCGCAGCTGCCACGGTTGCCGCCGCGGCGACAGGCGCCGGGGCGGGCGCCGCTGCCGGCGTGCCGCCCGCAGCCTCGAGCGCCAGTTGCTGAAGAACGGCGCAGATACGCGCCAGCGTTTCCGGATCGGGTTCCGTACCGTTACGGTAGGCGTTGAGCTGATCTTGCAACACGTCCTTGGTTTCCAGAAAAGTGTCGATGATGGTCCGGGACAACGCCAGTTCCCGCCGCCGCGTACGGTCAAGCAGGTTTTCCAGCAGGTGCGTGGTTTCGGTCAGGGCAGCGAAGCCGAACGTGGCCGCGCCACCCTTGATAGAGTGCGCCGCGCGAAAAATCGCGTTGAGCTCTTCCGCATCGGGGGATTCGAGATCCAGCCCGAGCAGCAGTTGCTCCATTTCCACGAGGAGCTCTTCCGCCTCCTCGAAAAAGGTCTGGTAGAACTGCGTGATATCGATATCGACAGACATAACCGTCCTGGCTCACTGAATTTTGCTGCGAAGCCCGCTGCCGGCATGGCAGGCGGTCTTCATTGAACACTGCCCGGCTTGGCCGGGGCCGCGGCGGCGTTGCCCGGCGCAGCCGCAGCCGGGGCGGCCGAAGCGGCCGGCGCGACTGCGGTTGCGGGGGCGGAGGCGGCCGCCAGGCCTGCCTGCACTTCCTGGCCGGCTTCACCGGCCTTTGCTGCGATCGAAACCTCGGCGGCGCTGGCATTCTCAGCCTCGATCCGAGACTGCGCGCGCTGGTTCAGCACCACGATGCTGATGCGGCGATTCACCGGCGCGAGATCGTCCTTCTTGTCGAGCGGCATGGTCGCGGCCAGGCCGATCACGCGCAGCACCTTGCCCTCGTTCATGCCGCCGGCAATCAGCTCGCGCCGGGAGGCATTGGAGCGGTCGGAGGACAGCTCCCAGTTGCTATATGTGCGCTCGCCATTGGAATAGTTGGCGGAGTCGGTATGGCCGGACAGGCTGACCTTGTTGGGCATCTCGTTGAGCACCGGGCCGATCTCGCGCAGGATGCTGCGCATATACGGCTCGACCGCGGCGCTGCCGGTACGGAACATCGGCCGGTTCTGCGTATCCAGGATCTGGATGCGCAAACCTTCGCTGGTGATATCGAGCAACAACTGGGGGCGGAACTGGCGCAGCACCGGGTTGTTCTCGATGATCTGCTCAAGACGTTTCTTGAGCGAGCGCAGGCGCTCGGCTTCCTGGCGTTCCTTGGCCTTTTCCGTGGCGTCTTCGGGCGTCTTCCTGACTTCCGCGTCCTGGCGGGTCACGTCCGTGCCGCCGCCCGGGATCACGCTGGAAGACAAGCTGCTCTTGTTGCCGCCCGCAATGGCCACTTTCAGCGGCGTGCGGAAATACTCTGCCAATTGCACCAGGTCCTTGGGCTGGGCAGCCTTCAGCAGCCAAAGCACAAGGAACAGCGCCATCATTGCCGTCATGAAGTCGGCGTAGGCGATCTTCCACGATCCGCCATGATGCCCGGCGCTGCTCTTCTTGATGCGTTTGACGACAATGGGGTGCGCACCGTGCTCACTGCTCATCGCTGTCGCTCCTCTTCGTCAGGTGATGCTCTTGACTTCGCGGACGTGGTCGTCCAGTTCGAGGAAGGATGGCCGCTCGGTCGAGTACAGCACCTTGCGGCCGAACTCGACCGCCACCAGAGGTGCATACCCATTGAGCGAAGCCAGCAGCGTGACCTTGATGCACTCGTACATCTTCACGGTTTCGTCCACCTGGTGCTCGACCCGCGCCGCCAGCGGCGAGACAAAGCCGTAGGCGAGCAAGATGCCGAGGAAGGTGCCGACCATGGCGTGGGCGATCAGCGCGCCCAGTTCGGCCGGCGGCAGGTCTGCCGAGGCCAGCGCGTGCACCACGCCCATCACCGCGGCGACAATGCCGAAGGCGGGCAATCCGTCGCCGACGCGGGTCAGCGCATGCGCTGGCACCTCGGCCTCGTGGCGGAAGGTCTCGATCTCGTGATCCATCAGGGTCTCGATCTCGAAGGCGTTCATATTGCCGTTGACCATCATGCGCAGGTAGTCCGTCAGGAACTCCATCATTCCCGGGTCGGCAAGGATGCGCGGATACTGGCTGAACACGCTGCTGGCCGCCGGATCCGCGATTTCCTTCTCGAGGAACAGGATGCCTTCGCGGCGGGCCTTGGACAGCAGGACATAGAGCAGCGCCATGACTTCCATGTACAGCGCCTTGCTGTACTTGCTGCTGCGAAACAGTGTCGGCAGCACGCGAATGGTGGCCTTGATAGCCTTGCCATTATTGGAGCTGATGAACGCGCCGACCGCGGCGCCCCCAATGATGACAAGCTCTGCCGGTTGATAAAGCGCGCCCATATGGCCGCCGGTCATGGCGTATCCGCCAAGCACCGCCGCTATCACGACAACAAAGCCAATTACAACTAGCACGATTGATTCCCCGTCAGAAAAACACGCGTCAGGCACGCACAAGGGTCACCCCTCCAGCCAGGCGGATATACCGCCTGCCTTGGCAGGGCTCACCTGTCACGCAGGCTGCCATCGGATCTGAGACCTTGGGACTATCGGGCCTTGAAGCCTTGGGTCCTGAAGTCTGTCCGTCTTAAGACTTAACGACTGAAGACGGCAAGACTTGAAGACTTAGTGCCCTATCGACCCAAGGATTTCAGTCAGGCGACAGCTTGCGCTGGTGCGATGTCCTTCGAGAGCTTCTTGGCTTTGCCAGCACGCGAGGGCGGACGGCACAGGCTGCATACGAAATTCGCATGCGGCTCGTACGCGTGCGCAACGAAACGCCCGCCGCAGCAGGTGCAGCTGGAAAGCTGCAGCATGTTGCTCTCGAAAAACCGTACTAACGTCCAGGCACGGGTGAAACTTAAGACAATTTCGCTTTCGAGCAGCGATACGTGCTCAAGATAGAGCCGATAGGCTGCCACCACGCCGCGGATGCCAACCGTCTCGCCCTGCTGGACCATGAACTGATAGGCCGAGAAGAACAGCGAGGAATGGATGTTTGGCAACCAGGTGGTGAACCAGTCGGTCGAGAAGGGCAGCATGCCCTTGGGCGGCGAGGCGCCGCGCAGCTCCTTGTAGAGGCGGATCAGGCGATCGCGCGAGAGCGTGGTCTCGGCTTCGAGGACTTGCAGGCGCGCACCCAGGCCGATCAGCTCAATGGCGAGCTGGGTCTGGTTGGCATCCTGCAGGACGCTCTTGCGATTGGGGACGGGAGTGGCCGTGGTACTCCGGGCTGACGGGGCCTGCAGGAGCGCGGTCAATTGAGCGACTCCACGGGCTGCCGTGCGAGCAGGATCGCAGCATGGATCTGCTGCATATCATGGCTCTTGGCCGTATGGGTGAGTGTCGACAGCAAGGCATGGTCGTCGAACCGAAAACGGCATAGGACCATGTTTGATGCTGCCAGTTTGACAAGCTGGGCCGGTGTCAACTTGGCGAGAATGTCGGCAATTTCCTTGCTGACGCCAAGCCTGAACATGGCTTCCAGATGATTTTCGCGCACCAGGCGTTGCGCGAGCAGCAGATAGGCGAGATTGACCTCCCTGATCTCCTGGAGAACTTCACTGCTTTCCAATTTTTCCCCGCTACCAAAAGCCCTTCGACCGCTTGTCCGGCGCTTACCCGCAGCCGAAGGCTGAAGGCGACCAGATCGTTTGAGTGCGTGTTCGACGGGTACTGCGTACGACTACGGAACTGCGCTTGGTCAGACCTATCTGAAACGTTACAAATGTTACAGAGTGTAAGTGCGACTGACAGTGTTATATCGGCAATTTGAGCAGACTGCCAATCCCCTCTTACGTTGGGGTACAGCAATGTCGCATGAAACATACATGGGATTCAAAGTTTGTAACAGACATCTCCTTGTCATGTGATTTGCATCAAAACTGTTACGCGTATGTAACAGAGGAAAAGCTCTAAAATGGCGCGTTAGGTCATCCCGCCCGAGGGTGTACTAGTCGCATTCCTCTATTGACGGGTCGGTCTCACTGCACTAGGACCCTGCGCAGCCATGCCGCCACCCGTGCGAACAGGTCGTCGGGCTCTTCGCGGAACAGATGCGGGCAGGTTTGCTCCACCTGCTCCATCACGCGTGCAGCCTCTTCGGCACTCACAGTGCCATAGTCCATCGATAGCCCCAGCAACGCACGCAACTCGCCCAGCCGCGAGCGTGCCGTGCCTGCGGTGCGCTCAGTCTGCACCATGTACATGAGGTCGTAGACCCGGCGGCGCAGGCTTTCCGCGACGCGCCATGCCGGTGTCTGCATCTGCTCCTCAAGCGTGCGGATATCCACCGCCGAGGTGGCCAGCTGGGATGCCAGGGGATCGGTAAAGGCCAGGTCGGCCCCGGCGTCCTCCAGAATCTGCCGGGACCAGTCACGGGCGTGCGCAAGGCGTTCCTGGGGCGTCCACTCGTAGCGCACCGCTAGGCCATAGCCATAGCGCTGCGCGTCGCGCATCAGGGTCGCCATGGCATTGGGCAACTGCTTGTTGAACACGCGCTTGGCCCAGGCGTATTCCCCACCCGAGAGCAGCCGCGTGACGGCACGCTCGGTCAGCGGGCCGTCATGGTGAAGCAGGCGCGCCCGCAGGAAATCATCGAAGCCGGGCGGCGTGAACTCGTTGTCCAGCCCGGTCGAGAGCTTGACGAAGTGCTCGAACTCGGCACGCAGCTTGGCCGCGGCTTCTTCGGGCAGCGCCAGGGTGATTTCAGTAGTCATGATATGCAGATCCGGCTATGCCGCTGACGGTGGGAGCACCTTGCTCGCCGTCAGAAAGCGCTCCAGTCGCCGCTTTCCGAGGCAACCAGGGCTGCGGGACGCGCGGCGCGCGCCGTAACCGGCGCAGGCATATCACGTCCGCCCTCGCGCTCATCCTTGTCCACCGGCGCGGGCTCGGCATGACTGGACTCTTCGTGGCGGGAGGCCGGTGCCGACGGCTCCATGCGCTTGGGCTTGGCCTTGGGCGCAGCGATCACCTTGGGCTGCGGCGCTTGCACGCGCGAGCCGGCAAAGGCATCCGTTTCGGCCAGGCGGAAACTGGCTACCGAGGATTGCAGGCGCGTGGCCTGGTCTTCCAGGGAACCGGCGGCAGCCGCGGCCTGCTCGACCAGCGCCGCGTTTTGCTGCGTCACCTCGTCCATTTGCGCCACGGCCTTGTTGACCTGCTCGATGCCCGAGCTCTGCTCGGCGGACGCCGCGCTGATCTCGCCCATGATGTCTGTCACGCGCTTGACCGCCTGCACGATCTCACCCATGGTGTGCCCGGCCTGGCCCACCAGCGTCGAGCCGTTGTCCACCCGCGCCACCGTGTCGCCGATCAGGCCCTTGATTTCCTTGGCCGCGTTCGCGCTGCGCTGCGCCAGGCTGCGCACCTCGCCTGCCACCACCGCAAAGCCCCGGCCTTGCTCGCCGGCACGCGCGGCTTCCACTGCCGCGTTCAGCGCCAGGATATTGGTCTGGAAGGCAATGCCTTCGATCACACCGATAATGTCGACGATCTTCTTGGAGGCATCGTTGATCTCATCCATAGTCTTCACCACGCGGCCCACCACTTCGCCACCCTTGACCGCGGTCTCGGAGGCGTTGGCTGCCAGGCCGCTGGCCTGCCGCGCGTTGTCCGCGTTCTGGCGCACCGTGCTGGTCAGCTCTTCCATGCTCGATGCGGTTTCTTCCAGCGAGGCCGCCTGCTGTTCGGTGCGCTGCGACAGGTCGCTATTGCCCGCGGCGATCTCACGCGAGGCGGATGCGATCGATTCCGCGGAATCCTTGAAGTCACGCACCATGGCCGAGAGTTGCTGCTGCATCTGCCGCATGGCGTGCAGCAGGCTGTCCTTGTCGCCCGCACGCAGCTTCACGTCGGCCGAAAAGTCACCCTCGGCGATACGCGAGGCAATATCCACCGCGTAGGCCGGCTCGCCGCCCAGCTGGCGCGACAGCGTACGGGCCAGGAAGGCGCCCAGCAGCACGGAGACGGCCAGGCCGCCCAGCACCAGGCCCAACATCCACAGGCGGGAGCTTTCGTAGACGCCACGTGCTTCGTCCATGTTGGCCAGCGCGCGATCGTCGCGTCGCTTGACCATCTTTGCCATCACGTCTTCGAGCGCGCGGCTATCCTTGATCAGGTCGGCGCTTTCGCTAAAGACCTGGCTTTCAAACTGCGAGGTATCGAGCGGCTGCTTGCTGACGAGCGCCACATACTTGCCCAGGCGCTCACGGTAGGCCGGCAGCAGGGTGTCGAATTGCTTGACGAGGGCGATCCCCTCGGGCTGGCCGAACGCCGGGCGCGCACGCTTCATGCTCTCGTCCAGCAGGACCAGCGACTTTTCGATCTGCTCCTTCTCTGCGGCGCGCTCGCCCATGGTCGAAGCCGACAGCAGCGCAATCTGCGCGCGGCTCGAATAGAGCAGGTCGATGTTGCCGCTCTGCACCGCCTTGAGCGCCTGCAGGTCGCCGTGATAAATCCGGCTGGTCCAGTCCGTCATGCGTCCCATATTGATGACGCCCAGCAGACCCATCACCGCGCCGATAAGCGACACGACCAGAAAGCCAACGACCAGCTTGGTCGTGACGCGGAGCTGATTGAACCATTGCATGCAGACTACCTCTTTTTTCTGAATGACTTGACCGGGGCCTCATCTGTCCGCTGCCGGCGGGTTGCCGGCAGTGCGCACGACAGGCGCTACTTCTTTTTCTAGAACACGCTTTCAGGCCGATTGCCTCGACACTGCTTGATCTCTTTCTCTTTTCAGGCTTGCGCCAGATGCAGCGCATCGCCCTGACGGGCACGCACCGGCCGTGCTTCAGGGCGCAAGCTGACGCGGAAGGTGGCTACCGCATCGCGCAAGCGCCCGGCCTGGTCTTCCAGTGCGCCGGCCGCGGCCGCGGCCTGCTCCACCAGTGCCGCGTTCTGCTGTGTCACCTCGTCCATCTGGGCCACGGCCTTGTTCACCTGCTCGATGCCCGAGCTCTGCTCGGCGGACGCCGCGCTGATCTCGCCCATGATGTCCGTCACGCGCTTGACCGCCTGCACGATCTCGCCCATGGTCAGCCCGGCCTGGCCCACCAGTGCCGAGCCGTTGTCCACCCGTGCCACCGTGTCGCCGATCAGGCCCTTGATTTCCTTGGCCGCGTTCGCGCTGCGCTGTGCCAGCCCGCGCACCTCTCCCGCCACCACCGCGAAGCCCCGGCCCTGTTCGCCGGCCCGCGCGGCTTCCACCGCCGCGTTCAGCGCCAGGATATTGGTCTGGAAAGCAATGCCTTCGATCACGCCGATAATGTCGACGATCTTCTTCGATGCACCGTTGATGTCGTCCATGGTCTGCACCACGCGGCCCACCACTTCGCCGCCCTTGACGGCAATCTCGGAGGCGTTGGCTGCCAGGCCGCTGGCCTGCCGCGCGTTGTCCGCGTTCTGGCGCACCGTGCTGGTCAGCTCTTCCATGCTCGATGCGGTTTCTTCCAGCGAGGCTGCCTGCTGTTCGGTGCGCTGCGACAGGTCGCTGTTGCCCGCGGCCACCTGGCGCGTGGCCGTGGAAATGCTCGCCATGCCCTCCTGGATCTCGCCCACCACCGACAGCAAGCTGCGCTGCATCGTGCGCATGGCACGCGCCAGCGCCCCCACCTCGTCGCTCGCGCGGTAGTCCAGGCGCGTGGTGAGATCGCCCGCGCCCATGCGCAAGGCAAAGTCGAGCATGTCCTGCACCGGCCGGTTCACGCGTGCCAGCAGCAGCGTGCCGCCGATAAAGGATGACGCGACCGCCAGCCCGAAACCGCCCCACAACCAGGGCCGCAACTGGCTCGTGGCTTCTGCCCCGGCCAGCGCCTCGAAGGCCAGCAGCGCCGCGAGGAACCACACCAGGCCCGCCGCCTGCGACAGCAGGATGCGCCGCTTGAGCGTGATCTTGCCCAGGCGTGCCGGCAGCCCCGCCAGGCCCCTGCGTACCACGGCACCATCGCGCACGGCCAGGCCCGAGCCGCCGCCCTCGCGCAGGCGTGCGTAAGCGGCGCCTGCTGCCTCGACCTGCTCGCGCTGCGGCATCGAACGCACCGAGGTATAGCCCACCAGCTGGCCGTCGACGACCGTGGGTGTCACCGTGGCACTGACCCAGTAGAAATCACCGTCCTTGCGGCGGTTCTTGACGATGCCGACCCACGAGCGTCCGGCCTGAATGGTCTTCCACAGGTCGGCGAATGCCTCCGGCGGCATGTCCGGATGGCGGACCAGGTTGTGCGCGGCGCCGAGCAATTCCTCGGCCGCGAATCCGCTGGCCTCGATAAAGGCGCGGTTGGCGAACGTGATGCGACCCTTCAGGTCGGTCCTGGAGATCAGGTAATCGTCTGCGGAGAGCTTGTACTCTCGGGAGGTAACGGGTTGATTATTTCGCATGAATGGAAGACTGCATGGATCGGGCTCTCGCTACGTGCGGCCGCCTCAGCTGGCCGCGGCTGCCTCGATGGCCGCGAGTTCTTCGGTGTCTAGCAATTTCTCGATGTCGACGAGGATCAGCATGCGGCTTTCGACCGAGCCGATGCCGCGGATGTAATCCGTCTCGCCGGAGAGCTGGGGTGCCTGCCGGATCTGGCCCGGCGCCAGCGTCAGCACGTCGGACACACCGTCGACCACGATGCCGGTGGTGCGATCGTGCAGGTCGGCGATGATCACGACCGTGTACTGGTCGTAGTTGACCTTGTCCTGGCGAAACTTGATGCGCAGGTCGATGATCGGGACGATGATCCCGCGCAGGTTGACCACGCCCTTGAGATAGGCGGGCGCATTGGCAATCTGCGTGACGTTCTCATAGCCACGGATCTCCTGCACCTTGAGGATGTCGACGCCGTACTCCTCGCCGCCCAACCTGAACGCGAGGAACTCTTCCCCCGCGCCCTCTGTCTTGTTCCCGGCTTTCATTTGCTGGCTCCCGCTGCAATGACCGGCCATGCGGCGCTGCCAAAGCCGCAGCCGGCCCGCCCGCGGGCGGGCAGCCAGGCCGAGACTCAGCCTGCGACGAGGCACGAATATCGTTTACCTCTTAACGGCAGTCCTGGACGTGACTGAAGGGCAACAATGCCAAGGCATTTACCCTACCTTGGAGGGGTCTAGCAGCGCATTCACGGCTTCCATCAACTGATCCGGATCGAACGGCTTGGCCAGGAAGCCGGACGCGCCGGCCACGCGAGCCTGCTCGCGCACCTGGCTGTCGGCCTCGGTGCTCAGCATCAGCATCGGGATGGCGGCATAGGCAGGTTTCGCACGCAGCGTGCGGATCAGGGTCAGGCCGTCCGTTCCCGGCATCACCTGGTCGGTCACCAGCATGCCGAAGTCAGCGTCGAGGGCCAGCGCCAGCGCCTCGTCGCCGTCGGCGGCTTCGGACACGGCGTAGCCCCCCGCGCGCAGGCAGGCGCCGATCATGCGGCGCAAGGAGGGAGAATCATCGACGACTAGAATATGAGGCAAAGACATAGCGGCTCCGTTGACAGCACGATGGTGAGTCCACAAGCCGGGGTTCTGGCACGGTGGACCGATGTTCCTGCGGACGGGGCTGCGGTGTGCGGCGATGCGCGACTGGCGTGGCCGGTGCAAACAACGCCCCTTTGGGGCATATCGGCAGCGGCGGCCGAATCCGTAGCACGGTTGCGTCGATCGGCGGGATTTGTGGCATTTGTTACCCCACGAGCATGGGGTGCATCTGGCGGCGGCGGGTGGGCATACTACGGCCTCGCCGTAAAATGGCCCGCGCACCGGCGGGCCATGGCACGCCTGCGCTACCCGCGACTGAGGCACTGCAATACCATCGGAACGTGATCATGTCGAACTTGCCAGGCCCGCAGTGGAGCAAACGGGATACCCCTGACCCGCGCCAACCCGACAAGCTCACCGTCTTCGTCCAGGGCGCCCCGGACGCATTGCTGGCGTCGCTGCCGGATTTTGGTGGATGCCTGCACTGGGTATCGCGGCGCCCGCGCCAGCCGGCCGATGCGCAGCTTGTGATCGTGGAGCGGCAGATCAACGCTACCACCGCCCAACGCCTGCGCTCCCTGCGCCATCCCGATCGCCTTGTGCTCACATTGCTGGTCGACGGCCTGCCACATGCCGCCAGCGGCTGCGGGCCCATCGTGCCGACCACCGCCGAGGCGCTGCCGCATACCCTGCAGCTGCTGGCTTCAGTGCTGTTCGCGCCGGTGCTCAGCGACGGGCCCATGCCTCTGAACTGGCGGGACGTGCAGACCGTGGCCAATCGCGACGCCATTGGCCTGCCCTTGCACCTGGACACCAGCAGCGAGGCCGGCATGTCGGATGAGCTGCTGATGCAGCTGGCGCGCTTTCATGGCCGCACGCGGATCGAGCCGGAGGCGCTGCTGGCGAGCATCTACCTGCCGCGCGGGCTGCCGTCGCTGGTTAGTTGCAGCCAGCAGTTGCGCCGGCTTGGGGCCGTTACAGGGCATCATTGCGAGACCCGGTTTGCCTTGCTGGTGCCTGAGAGCGGGCGGTTTACCCGGCTTTTGGCGTTGTTTCCGCCTGGAGGCGCGTTACCGGAGCCGTTCACGCCCAGAAAGTGAGGTTTGACGGCGAGGCGTCATTCGCCCGAATCGCCCGAATCGCCCGAATCGCCCAAATCGGCCGATTCTCCTCACGCTCCCGATAACAAATTGGCAAACGTGACCGGGTCCAAGGGATGCGACAGCAAGTACCCCTGCGCCTCGTCACACCCCATCCCCGCCAGGATATCCAGTTGCGAATGCGACTCCACGCCTTCGGCCACCACCCGCATCTTCAGCTCGTGCGCCAGCGCCACCATCGACCCGACAATGGCCCTGCCCTGCGCATCGACATCCAGCCCGCCAATCAAGGTCCGATCGATCTTCAGCGTCCCGACCCGCAAGCGCTTGAGATAACCGAGGCTTGAATAGCCACTGCCAAAGTCGTCCAGCGCCACGTGGATGCCCAGCGCCTGCAGCTCCAGCAGCGTCTCCAGCGATTGGGCGATGTCCTTCATCGCCGCGGTCTCGGTGATCTCGAGCGTGACAGCCGATGGCGGGATGTCATGCTGGTGGATCTGCTCGAGCAGGTACTGCGGGAAGTCGCGGCTGGCAAAGCGCAAGCCGGAGACGTTGATGGCCACCGGCACCACAGGGATGCCGTCGTCCTGCCACTGTCGGATCTGCCGGCAGACCGTGGCGATCACCCAGTCGTCGAGCTTGTCGATCTGGCCGGACTGCTCCGCCACCGTGATGAACTCGGCGGGATTGACCTGCCCCAGGGTCGGATGGCGCCAGCGGCATAGGGCCTCGGCGCCGATCACGGTACGCTGGCGCACGTCGAACTTCGGTTGGTACTGCAAGGCCAGGCCATCGTCCTGGATGGCCAGCCACAGGTCGCGGCGGATCACCCGCATGCGCCGGGCGCGTTCACCGGCTGCCGAGTTGAATACGCGCACCTGGTTCGAGCCGCTCTCGCGCGCCTCGCTCAGGCTCACGCGTGCCGCCTGCATCAGGGCCTCGGAGGTTTGCGCATCGCGCGGGTAGATGGCAATGCCGATGTTCACGCCGATCTGCATCTGCAGGCCACGCGCGGCCACGAACTCCGCGAGCGAGCCCAGCAGGCGCGCGCCCAGCTCATTGGCGCGGCTCTGGTGCACCATCTCCGGCACGCCGACCGCGAATTCGTCCCGCGCCAGGCGCGCCAGGAAGTCGTGCGGCTCCAGCGCTGCCTGGGCCAGCGCCCCGGCATCCTGTGCCAGGATATCGTCGGCGCGCACCTCGAAAACCTCATCGACCTCGCGAAAATCGGCGATATGCACCAGCAGCACGGCGCAGCTGGTCTCGGCCAGGCGCGCCTGGGCGATCGACTGGTCGAGCCAGCGCGCAAAGCCGGTGCGGTCCGGAAGGTCCGTGCTGACGCTGTACTCCCCGACCGTGCCATGCCCGCGCGCGGTCGCTCGCACGGTCAGGCGGCCCGGGATACGGCCACGGCGCCGCATCGGCACCGTCGGCCCACCGCTGCCGGCGATGCCACCGGTACCGGCCGGATGGTCCTCGAACATCTCGTCCAGCGCATGGCTCTGCGGGCTTGCGAAACTGCCGCTGCTGGCCAGCCGCCATCCGGGCAAGTTGGCGCGGCGCAGGGCGAAGAATCCCAGCGGCAGCAAAAGCAGCGCGCCCGCCGCCATCCAGGCCGGCGGCATGAACCTGCCGGGATCCAGGCACAGGGCGGACGGGTGCGGGGCCTCGCCGCACAGGGTGCTCAGGCGCATGCCGGCAGCCACCACCACGCCGGCGCCGGCCAGTGTCATCGCCAGCGCAGCACCACGCAGTGGCACGTTGCGGCGCAGCCAGGGAAAGGCAAGCGTGAGTGCGGTCGTCGCGGCGAGTGCCACCGCGGCCTGCGACACGTCGTGCGTGACGCGCAGGCTGCCGGAACCCAGCGCAACCCATAACGGCAGGCCTACGGAAGCAGGGGAGAGCAGCAAGACCGCCCATTGCAGCGACCGGGCCGGCCCGCTAGGCAGCTCCCGGTCCGGCTTGGCTGCACGTATCCCCAACCCGACCGCGAGGCCGGATAGGGCAGCGAGCAGCAGAAGGCTAGCACTCATGTCAATAAGGAAGCTGCGCAAAAATTGGGGGCGATGGCGCGACGATCCAGGCGATGCGGGCGCAAAACCCGCATCATCGCATCACACGCGCTTCCCCGGTGATGAAAACGGCGGCAAACGTTCAACCATGGCTCAGAACGCGCTCCAGTCGTCGCCGCCAGCGTTGGCCGTAGCCATCGCCGGGGCGGCCGGACGTGCCGCGCGTGCCTGACGCTGGACCGGCGTGCGCGGACGCGCCGGCATGGCCGGCTGGCGCCCGGGTGAACTGCTCGCCGCGGCCTTGGCGGCCACGGGCGGGCGCGTCGCCGGCGGCTGCGCTGCCATCACGTGGCTGCCGGAAAGACGGAACACCGACACCACGCCATTGAGCTTCTGCGCCTGCTCTTCCAGGGCGCCGGCTGCCGCCGCGGCCTCTTCCACCAGCGCGGCATTCTGCTGGGTGACCTGATCCATCTGCGTGACCGCCTGGTTGACCTGCTCGATGCCGCTGGTCTGTTCCTGCGTGGCCGCGCTGATCTCGTTCATGATGTCGGTGACGCGCTTGACCGCGTTGACAATCTCGCCCATGGTCTGGCCGGCTTCGGCGACCAGCTTGGTGCCGCTTTCCACGCGCTGGCCGGATTCGCTGATCAGCGCCTCGATCTCCTTGGCGGCGGCGGCCGAGCGCTGCGCCAGGGTGCGCACCTCGCCTGCCACCACCGCGAAGCCGCGGCCTTGCTCGCCGGCACGCGCGGCTTCCACCGCGGCATTCAGCGCCAGGATGTTGGTCTGGAAGGCAATGCCTTCGATCACGGCAATGATCTCGACCACCTTGCGTGACGAGCCATTGATCTCGTTCATCGTATCAACCACGCGGCCCACCACGTCGCCACCCTTGAGCGCGATCTGCGAGGCATCGGTGGCCAGCACGCCGGCCTGGCGCGCGTTGTCCGAATTCTGGCGCACGGCCGAAGTCAGCTCTTCCATGCTGGCGGCGGTCTCCTCCAGCGACGAGGCCTGCTCTTCGGTACGCTGCGACAAATCGAGATTGCCGGTGGCGATCTGCTGCGTGGCCGAGGCGATCGAGTCGGTGCCGCCGCGCACCTGCGAGACGATGTTCGACAGGCTTTCCTGCATGGCGACCAGTGCCTGCATCATGCGGCCCACCTCATTGCGCGACACATTGGTGATACGCGAGGTCAGGTCACCCGCTGCGATACGCTCGAAGACCGCCAAGGCCTCCTCCACCGGCCGGACGATGGCCCGCTGCAGGGTGGTCGTGCACAGCGCGGCCACCACCAGGCCAAAGGCGATCAGCAGGAAGCAGAGCACGCGCACATGCCGGAAGCCAGCTTGCGCGTCATTGAAATTGGACTCGCCGGTACGGTACTGGAATGCCTGCAGTGCCTCGTAGGCCGTTGCCATGCTGCGCTGCAGATCGGGCAAGTCTTTCTTGGCAACCTTGAGTGCCGCGTCCGCGTTGTTCTCCTTCAAGGCTTTTTGCAGGGGCAGGATGCCCTTTTCCATGAATTCCTGGCGCTTGCGGCCAAACTCGGTGGCCAGTGCCTTTTCTTCAGCGTCCTGCGGTAGCGCAGAGTATCGCTTCCAGGCCGCCTCGGCACTGTCGACGAATACCATCGAACGGTCCACCACCGCCTTGGCATCATCTCCCTCTCCCGGCATGACGCCGCGATCGAGGGCCAGGCGCATGCGCGTCATGCCAAGCATGGCCTCGCCCAGCGCTTGCGAGGAGGCTAGCTGGTTGCCATAGGTTTCCTGAAGCGCCTCGTTGCTGTGCGACATGCCATACAGGCCAACGCCGCCAACCAGCATCAGAAGAAGCGACAACATTGCCATTGCGCCGCGCAGCAGAGTTTTGATCTGGATATTGTTATGGAAAGACATGAAGCACCCGATACGGTAAGGAATGCGCAAGGCCTCCACCGGCCCCGGCCCGGCGGATCGACACCCCAGCGACCCGCTCAGGGCAGATAACGGCGGTGCCCCGCGATTCCTTGAGCCGGGTGCCGTGCCCGCCACGCCAGACCGCTCATGGCGGGACGGCCGCGGCGCAGCGCCCTCGCCCTGCTCATTCGCGCTCTCCTGGCGCTACCTGAAAACCCTCTCCCGTGGCAAAAAAAGCGCCACCAGCCAGATAGTGCATTGAGCGGCACTCAGCGTCCGGAAAATGCCATCTACCCTCTGAAAATGCAGCGGAGTCTGCCCACGCGGCCACCACTTCCGCGATGAACAAGTCGTAGCGGCCAGCCACGGCTGGCTCGGGAATGACGCGGCACTCCAGCCAGGCGAGGCAGCCGGCCACCAACGGCGCGGCAATTTCCGCCGCCGCGAACGTGGACAGTCCCGCAGCGGCGAATTTGTCCTGCTCGCGGCCGGAACGCGAGCCCACTGCCAGCGTGGCGGCAGCCTGCCCACGCGCGGGTATGTTCAGCGCGAATTCACCGCAGGCATCCACCAGCTCGCGCGTGAGCGTGCTGGCGTCGATCACCACCGCCACTTTCGGTGGCTGGAAATCCAGCGGCATGGCCCAGGATGCCGCCATCACGTTGCGCCGGCCAGCATGGGCGCTGGTGACCAGCGTCACCGGGCCGTGATTCAGCAGGCGATAGGCTTTTGCCAGCTCTACGGGGACGCGCCGGGAAGCGGCGCCGACGTTAATCGAGTCGTCAAGCATGTCGGATACGGATGAAGGTTCGCTCAAACTGAAATCGGATCGGCATTGTTGCAGCAAAAGCACTTTATGACCCTCGCCATTACGAGGGGAAGGGTTATTGCGCAGCGCGAGTGTAAAAAACCGAATCTGCGCCACGCATGGATTTCGGCGAGCCGCCAAAGTGGGCACCACGCCGGAAAATCCGGCCCCATCGATGACCGGCGACCTGCGCGGAAGTTCATTAATTAGATGGAGCAGATGATTTATCAGAATTCTCCCCATCGGGGTTAAAAGCGTTTGCAGGATCGCTTGCGGCCGTTATAATTCATCCGGTTCATCATGCTCACCCAGTAAATCGAGGCTCGTAATGGCGACTTATCAGGAAATTGTTCAGAAAATCAGCGAACTTCAAAAGCAGGCCGAGGAAATCAAGGCCCGCGAGCAGGCTTCCGTCATCGCCGATATTCGCCAGAAAATCGACCAATATGGACTGACCGCGGACGACCTTGGCTTCGGCACCAAGCCCGCCGCCGGCAAGAAGGCAACCCGCAAGGTACCGGTTCGCTATCGCGACAGCGCAGGCAATACCTGGACTGGCCGCGGCAAGCGTCCGGGCTGGCTGACCCAGGCCCTGGCCGCGGGCAAGACCATCGAGGACTTCCTGATTCGCTAAAGTCGGGCGCAACGCCGGGCATGGCGGCCGACTGCGCCGCGAGCCCGCAGGACTCCTGAAGACGGCCGGGCATTTGCCCGGCCGTCTTTATTTCCTGCTGCCCTGTCCTCGCCTCGACACGCCGGAGAAACCGGGCACGCAGATAACGGATGCGCGCCCCGCTTGCCTACGTGCCCGCGCGTCCGCGCCAGGCAGCTTAGCCGGCAAACCCCAGCGGGTTCATCGACTGCCAGCGCCAGGAATCCTCGCACATGCGATCGATGTCGTGCTGCGCGCGCCAGCCGATCAGCTGTTGCGCCAACGCGGGGTCGGCGTAGCACGAAGCGATATCGCCAGGGCGGCGGTCCCCGATCACGTAGGGCACCGGGCGCCCGCTGGCGCGCTGGTAGGCCGCGACCACTTCCAGCACGCTGTAGCCCCGGCCCGTGCCGAGATTGACCGTCAGGCACTGCTGCTGGTCACGCAGGTAGACCAGGGCCGCAAGGTGGCCGGCTGCCAGATCGCAGACGTGGATGTAATCGCGTACACCGGTGCCGTCGACCGTGGGATAGTCGCCACCGTGCACCTGCAGCTTCTCGCGGCGCCCGCCGGCGACTTGCGCCACATAAGGCATCAGGTTGTTCGGCACACCACCCGGGTCCTCCCCGATCAACCCGCTTTCGTGCGCGCCCACCGGATTGAAATAGCGCAGGTAGGCGATACGCCAGGCGGGATCCGACAGTTCCAGGTCACGCAGGATCTGCTCGCTCATCAGCTTGGTCTGGCCATACGGATTGGTCGCCGACAGCGGAAAGTCCTCCAGGATCGGCACCGCATGCGGATTGCCATAAACGGTGGCGGAAGAGCTGAACACCAGTTGCTTCACGCCAGCCGTGTTCATGGCCGAGCAGAGGGTGAGCAGGCCATTGAGATTATTGTCGTAATAATCCAGCGGTTTGCTGACCGATTCCCCCACCGCCTTGAGTGCCGCGAAATGAATCGCGCCCGAGATCCGGTGTTCGGCGAACAAACGGTCCAGCAAAGCGCGGTCCCGCACGTCGCCTTCGACAAAATGCGGGCGCTGGCCGGTAATCTGCGCAAGACGCTCGACCACGACGCGATTGCTGTTGCAGAGATTATCCAGGCCGATCACGTGATAGCCGGCCTCGAGCAAGGCGACCCAGGTGTGCGAGGCGATATAACCGGTGGCTCCCGTGAGCAGCAAGGTTTCAGACATAGCGATTCATCAAATAGTTGTGAAAAGAGACGTAACAGGCGCCAGGACAGGGCGCACGATGCAACAAGCGAAATCCATGCTTCAGGCTGCAATATCGCGGCGCTGTCCTGGCGGGCGGCAGGCACGCCCCGCCAGGGTTGCCCGCATCGGATCGAAACAGATTGAAATAGGTTGAAAGAGGGCGGCTAAGCATAGCAGGCCACATCTGTCGCGCCTGTGTCACCGGCACGGCGCACCGGTTTCAGCCCTGCACGTGCCTGCCAGGCCTCAAAAGCGGCACGCAAGCGCCAGCCGGACTCCAGGTCGCGCATGCCGAGACACTGCGCCACCTCGGCCGGGCCGGCTCCGGCCTCGAAATGCAGTGCGCCGCAGGTATTGCGCAGCGTCTGCGGCGACGCGCGCTCGCTGCGCCCCGCCAGCACGCCAGCCTCGTCGAGCAGGATCTCCACACGGCGGTATAGCGAGGCCGCGTGCAAGTGCCGCCCGCTTGGCATGGCCGGAAACACCAGGTTGCCCAGCGTGCCGGTACGGGAGCGGATTTCCATCCAGGCCAGCAGCGCCGCCCGCGCGAAGGCAAAGACCGGCGCCTCGTACGCGCGGCCGTTGTCGGCGCGCACCAGGCGCAGCCTGGCGGCGTCCTCGGCGATGCTGTCGATGCCCAGGCCGCGCGCTTCGCCCACTTTCAGGCCGGCGCCCAGCAACACGGCCACCAGTGCGGTGTCGCGGGCGCGCTTCCATTGGGTGGCCGACAGCGCGGCGCCGTCCTGCCCGGCCGCCAGGGCCGCCGGTGCCAGCACGCGGGCAATCAGGGCATCGCGCTCGGCGGGCAGCAAGAAGGCGGTCGGATCGTTCTCGCCTTCGGCGAGGTGAGCGCGCACCGCCTGGCTGGCCGGGTTGTGCAAGCCGTCCTGCAATAGCGATAGATGGTGGAAGACACGCTCGATCAGCCGCGTGTAGCGGTAACGGTGATGCTTGTGCAGATCCTGCTCGTCGAGGAAGGCCCCGATCTGCTCCGCCGACCAGGACAGCGGCGCCAAGCCGCGCTCGCCCGACCAGCGCAAGAGCTTGCCCCACATCGCGCGGTACACCACAGCCGTGCCATGGCGAAAACCGTGGCTGGCCAGCCAGCCATCGAAGGCTCGCTCGGGCTGCTTCCGCCAGGCCTCCAGGTCCGCATCGAACAGGTCGGGGGATGGCCCGTTGGCGCTCATGTCAGTACTCACTCGCGCTCCTGCATTGGTTTTCGGCAATGCCGCTATTGTAGACAAGTCGCCACAAAAGACAGAGTTCGTTTGACCGCTGCCCAAGCACGGGCGGGCCTCATCCGGCAATCCGGAACGCACCGGTTCCTGCCCTCGCAACGTCAGGCCATTGCATTTGCCGTCGTCTGCTGCTACCTTTCACACATCGCTATGCAACCAGTTGCATAGCGATGTGCAAGCCGCCGCTGCCGTAGCCCCTGAGGGGCCACGGGCAAGCGTTGCGCAGCGTGCCGCAACGGGCGACTCCCACGCCCTCGGCCCAACCGGAGGAGACACCGTGACCCAAGCAACCTTGTCAGCGGCGGCGCAGGCCTCGCTAGCCATCTGGCACCGCATGATCGCCACCCATTCCATGTCCGACCTGGACAGCATCGTGGCGGACGAAGTGGTTTTTCACTCGCCCGTCGCCCACACGCCGTACCCGGGCCGCGTTGCCCTGCGCATGGTGCTGGAATCCGTCAACCAGGTGTTCCAGGACTTCCGCTACCACCGCACGTTTGTCAGCGACGACGGGCGCAGCGTGGTGCTGGAGTTCAGCGCGACGGTCGATGGCAAATCCGTCAAGGCCATCGACATGATCCGTTTTAACGACGCCGGCAAGATCGACGACTTCGAAGTCATGGTCCGCCCGAAGAGCGGCCTGGACGCGCTCGCCGCCGCCATGGGCGCCCGCCTCGCCAGCCAGAAATCCGTGTTGCAGGGCGCCAGCGCCTGAGCGCATCGCCGTTTCCCGTATCCCGTACCCCTATCCGTTCCACTGTATTCACTCTCGCAGAAACGCCATGTCACTTCCCGCCATTCTCCAGAACCGTCTTTCGCTGCCGGTGGTTTGCTCGCCGCTGTTCATCATCTCCAACCCCGACCTGGTGATCGCCCAGTGCAAGGCCGGCGTGGTCGGCTCCTTCCCGGCGCTCAATGCGCGCCCTGGCCCGGTGCTCAACGACTGGCTGGACCGCATCACCACCGAGCTGGCCGAGCACGACGCCAAGCATCCGGACCGCCCGTCGGCACCGTTCGCGGTCAACCAGATCGTGCACAAGTCCAATGACCGGCTCGATCACGACCTGGAACTGTGCGTGCGCTACAAGGTGCCCATCGTCATCACCTCGCTGGGCGCGCGCAAGGAAGTCAACGATGCCGTGCACTCCTATGGCGGCATCGTGCTGCACGACATCATCAACAACACGTTCGCACGCAAGGCCATCGAGAAGGGCGCCGACGGCCTGATCGCGGTCGCCTCGGG
Source organism: Cupriavidus sp. GW823-FHT07A04 (assembly GCF_058794615.1). Lineage (NCBI taxonomy): Bacteria > Pseudomonadati > Pseudomonadota > Betaproteobacteria > Burkholderiales > Burkholderiaceae > Cupriavidus > Cupriavidus sp. GW823-FHT07A04. Next base: position 65,119 of record NZ_JBXAHA010000019.1, on the reverse strand, counting down.
CGCAGGCGGCCACGCCGGCGTGCTGTCGCCGTTTGCGCTGCTGCATGAAATCCGGGAGTGGTTCGACGGCCCGCTGCTGCTGTCGGGCGCCATCGCCAGCGGCGACGGCATCCTCGCGGCGCTGGCCGCAGGCGCCGACCTGGCCTATGTGGGCTCGGCCTTTATCGCCACCGAAGAGGCCAACGCGCAGGCCGGCTACAAGCAGATGATCGTCGACAGCACGGCGTCGGACATCGTCTACTCGAACCTCTTTACCGGCGTGCACGGCAACTACCTGCGCCAGAGCATCGTCAATGCCGGGCTCGATCCGGAAGCGCTGCCGCAATCGGATCCGTCCAAGATGAACTTCGGTTCGGGCAGCGCCAAGGCCTGGAAAGACATCTGGGGCGCTGGCCAGGGCGTGGGCGCCATCAAGCGCGTGGTGCCGGCCGCCGAACTGGTGCGCCGCTTTGCGGAGGAATACGCGCTGGCGCGCCGCCGCCTTGGGCTGGCCCCGGCAGCGGCTTACGCCAACGGCGCGACGGCGGCCGACCTGGCCTGAGCGCGTTGTTGACGGTGGCCAGCGCGCCGCAGCGCCTGGCCACCTGTCCGATCCCCCTATTGGCGCCCGTTTCCACGCATTTCCCATCCGCCGGGCGCGATCGCCCGGCGCGACTTCAGGCCGCGTCGTCCTGCTTATCCAGCAGCGGCAACAATTCCTCGGCCCACGACACCCAATCCTCTTCATACCGGATGCCGCGCTTGAGCAGGGCGTGCTGCACCTGTTGCGCGCGCGTGGGCTGCGCGGCGGAGAAATCGCGCCGCTCGATCTGGCGATAGGTCTCGAGCCGCTCGCGGTGCAGGCCGATCAGCCGCGCCATCTCCGGCCTCAGCCCGAGCGGGCCCACGACAGCATCGGCGCGCAGCTTCACCAGGATTTCATCTCGCACGTCCAGGCCGGCGGTAGGCGCCAGCACCCAGCGCGCCAGTTCGTCGCGCCCTGGCGGCAGCACGAAGTAGACCTTCTTGCGATTCCTGGCGTCACCCTCCCCCTCATCCGCGGCAATCCAGCCGTGCTCGGCCATGCGGCCCAGCTCCCGATAGATCTGCTGATGCGTCGCATGCCAGAAATAGCCGATGGAGCGGTCGAAGCGGCGAGCCAGCTCGTAGCCGGAAGACGGTTTTTCCAGAAGGGAGGTCAGGAGTGCGTGCTGAACGGACATGCGGGAAGCGTGACGTGGAGGCCGGTCGCCCGGTGGCGGCATATGGCTGCCGCCATGGCTTTGGGTGGCGAGCGCCTATGGTAGCGCAAAGCCCGGCCCCGCCAGGGCTGCTGCCCACGGATACCGCCAATTTCCGGCTGTTGGACACACGAAAAATGACAAGGCAACGACAACGCTGATGCAGATCTAAAAAATGCTAAATAGCATTTTTCGGCAGGGTGCAATACATTTGCAGACATAGTCATTCCGCATGCCTGTTGCCGGTTCTCGGCCACGGCACAGCCATGCCAGTCATTCACCAGGAGCGGTCCATGCCAGGACGAACAGATTTCGCCGAAGACCGGGATGTCCCGTGGGAGGCCGATGGGCCCCAAGCCGCCAGCCAGCCCGCGTCGGCTACAACGATGCCCGTGTACTACCGCCTGCCGGATACGCCGGACGGGCACCATATCAAGGAGTACGCCAGCGGCTTGCGTCAGCTGGTGCGTTTTGTGGGCGTGGAAGAACAGGTTGTCAAGTACAGCCTGGCCTGACGGCTGATGCGCCGCGTGCGCCGTGCACCGTCTCCTGCCAATGTTTCCCCCCTGTCTCCTCCTGCCCTGTGTGTGGGCCAGGATTGGGCCCGCAACCTACCGCGGGCTTTTTTCTGCCCTGAGCGCGTCCACACATCAAGCGCACGTAAAAAGGCCGACCCCGAAGGGCCGGCCTTTTTACTGTCATCGGCCCGGGCCAGAAGTTCGGGCCGGGGCAACCGTGCGGGGATCGATCAGTCCACCGTGGCGCCCGAAGCCTTCACCACCTTGGCCCACTTGGCGGTCTCGGTCTTCATGAAAGCGGCCAGTTCGGCCGGCTTCTCGGGATGCGGCTCCGCGCCCTGGTCGGCCATCTGCTTCTTCACTTCCGGCATGGCCAGGATCTTCACCACTTCCGCATTCAAGCGATCGACGATCGGCTGCGGCGTGCCGCCGGTGGCGTACAACGCGAACCAGGAAGTCGCTTCATAGCCCGGCACGCCGGATTCGGCCACGGTCGGCACGTTCGGCAGTGCCGGCGAGCGCTTGGCCGAGGTCACGGCGATAGCGCGCAGCTTGCCGGCCTTCACGTGCGGGTACGACGACGGCATGTTGTCGAACATCAGGCCGATCTGGTTACCCAGCAGGTCGTTGACCGCCGGGGCGCTGCCCTTGTACGGGATGTGCTGGATATGCAGGCCGGTCATCGAGTTGAACAACTCGCCCGACAGGTGCATCGACGAGCCGCTGCCCGACGAACCGTACGACAGCTTGTCCGGGTTGGCCTTGACGTAGGCGATCAGTTCCTTGACGTTGTTGACCGGCACCTTGGGGTTCACCACCACAATGTTCGGCACCATCGCCACGCGCGAGATCGGCGCGAAATCCTTGACCGGATCGAACGGCAGCTTGGAGTAAAGCGACTGGTTGATGGCATGGGTACCGATGGTGCCCATGAACAGGGTGTAGCCATCGCCCGGAGCCTTGGCCGCGATCGATGCGCCGATGTTGCCGCCCGCGCCCGGACGGTTGTCGATCACCACCGGCTGGCCGAGCGCCTTGCCCAGTTGCAGGCCGACGATGCGCGCCAGGATGTCGGTGGTGCCGCCGGCCGAGAACGGCACGATCATGGTGATCGGCTTGGTCGGATAGTTGCCTTGCGCGTAGGCTGCGCTGGTCATGCCGCCGAAGGTGGCGGCCAATGCCACACCGGCAGCCAGCAGGCGACGGCGCGCGCTGTTGTGCGGGGTGCGAGCTTGGGAATGGGATTTCATGTTTGCTCCAGGATAAATCGCTGTAAGCCCGCGCTTGTGGCGCGGGTCATCTTTTTTAGTTTTCTACGGACTAAATGCTGCGGCGTGATGACGGGTGCGCGCTTTGCACCGGTCACGCCGCGGGACTACACGGGTGCGACGCCGAGGGTGGTGCCACCGCACACATAAAGCACCTGGCCGGTCACGAAGCCGTTCTCCGGCGACAGGAAGAACATCGAGGCGCGAGCCACGTCTTCCGGCGTGCCCATGCGCTTGACCGCGATGCTGGCGAGGATCCGCTTGGTCTGCTCGCTGCCTTCGGGGTTGCTCTTGCGGAACAGGTCGGTCGCAATCGGGCCAGGCGCCACGGCATTGACCGTGATGCCGTCGCCGCCGAGTTCCATCGCGAGCGTGCGGGTCATGCCGATCAGGCCGGCCTTGGTGGCGGAATACACCACGCGTTCCGGCTTGCCCAGCGCCGCGCGCGAAGCCATGTTCACGATGCGGCCAAAGCGTGCCGCGCGCATGGCGGGCAGGCAGGCCTGGGTCAGCAGCAGGGTGGCCTGCAGATGCAGGCCAACCACATAGTCCAGGTCTTCGACGCGCGCCGTGTCGGCCGTGCCGGGGCGGGTGGCGCCGGCATTATTGACCAGCCGGGTCACGGCAAAGCGCGAGGTCACCTGCTCGGCCGCGGCGCGGGTCGCGTCGGCATTGGTCAGGTCGGCCTGGACAAACGTCATGTTGGGATGGGACCAGGCGGGGGCGACATAGTCGACATTGACCACCTGGGTCACGCCATCGGCCAGCAGCATTTCGCTGATGGCGCGGCCGATACCGGAACTGGCGCCGGTAACGAGCGTGGCAACGGGAAGGGACATCACATACTCCGACCGGCAAGGGGCACCGGGTCATGCTGAAGAGGATGCGACGAGAGCCGGCGAGCCAGTCGGCCCTGTCGCGCTGCTTCTTTGCGTTGGGAAACTTCATCAGCCTGCACTTCCACCGGGTACTAACGGCAGCCGCGCGGCAATCTTTAGCGCACGGCGCCCGCGAGCCGAAACCCGCGGGCGCCCAGGCGTCAAACGGTCAGGCAGCTGACGATCAGACCCGCTCGATCACCATAGCGATGCCCTGGCCCACGCCGATGCACATCGTGCACAGCGCGTAGCGGCCGCCGGTGCGGTGCAGCTGGTACATGGCGGTGGTCACCAGGCGGGCGCCGCTCATGCCGAGCGGGTGGCCCAGCGCGATCGCGCCGCCATTCGGGTTGACGCGTGCGTCGTCGTCGGCCACGCCGAGTTCGCGCAGCACGGCCAGGCCTTGCGCGGCGAACGCTTCGTTCAGCTCGATCACGTCCATCTGGTCGATGGTCATGCCGAGTTGCTTGAGCAGCTTTTGCGAAGCCGGTGCCGGACCAATGCCCATCACGCGCGGCGCCACGCCGGCGGTTGCCATGCCGACGATGCGAGCCTTGGGCGTCAGGCCGTGCTGGCGGGCCGCGGCTTCGCTGGCGAGCAGGATGGCGCAGGCGCCGTCGTTCACGCCCGAGGCATTGCCGGCAGTCACGGTGCCATCGGCGCGAACCACGCCGCGCAGCTTGCCCAGCGCTTCCATGCTGGTGGCACGCGGGTGTTCGTCGCGGTCCACAACCAGCGGGTCGCCCTTCTTCTGGGCGATCGTCACCGCGGTGATTTCCTGCGCCAGCGTGCCGTCGGCTTGCGCGCGCGATGCCTTTTCCTGGCTGCGCAGGGCCATCAGGTCCTGGTCTTCGCGGCTGATCTTGTAGTCGGTGGCAACGTTCTCGGCGGTCTCGGGCATCGAGTCCACGCCGTAAGCCGCGCGCATCGCCGGGTTGATGAAGCGCCAGCCGATGGTGGTGTCGAAAATCTGCGCATCGCGCGAGAAGGCGCTGGTGGCCTTGCCCATCACGAACGGGGCGCGGCTCATGCTTTCCACGCCACCAGCGAGCATCAGGCCGGCTTCGCCGGACTTGATCGCGCGCGCGGCGGTGCCGGTAGCGTCCATGCCAGAGCCGCACAGGCGGTTGATGGTGGCGCCCGGTACGCTTTGCGGCAGGCCGGCCAGCAGCAGCGACATGCGCGCTACGTTGCGGTTGTCTTCGCCGGCCTGGTTGGCATTGCCGTAGATCACGTCGTCAATGGCGGACCAGTCCAGGTTCGGGTTGCGTGCCATCAGGGCCTTGAGCGGCACCGCGCCCAGGTCGTCCGGGCGAACGCCGGACAGGCTGCCGCCGTAGCGGCCGATGGGGGTACGGATGGCGTCGCAGATGAAGGCTTCGGTCATGGTTGTCTCTCTCTTGCTTGTTCGTGATCGTGAAAACGGGAGGCTTGCAAGCGTGCTCGCCGGGGCTCGCCCCGCCGGTCAGGCCAACACTCAGGCACTCAGGCAGAAGCGCCCTGCTTGAGCGGCACGCCGGTCAGGCGTTGCAGTTCGTCGAAGGACAGGCCTTCAACCAGGTCGCGCGCCACCAGCCCGTCGGACGTGACGTCGATGGTCGCCAGATCGGTATAGATGCGCGTGACGCAGGTCATGCCGGTCAGCGGATACGTGCATTCCGCCACGATCTTGCTCTCGCCCTGCTTGGTCTGGTGTTCCATCATCACGAACACCTCCTTGGCGCCGATCGCCAGGTCCATCGCGCCGCCCACGGCGGGGATCGCGCCCGGCGCGCCGGTATGCCAGTTGGCCAGGTCGCCCTTCACCGAGACCTGGAAAGCCCCCAGCACGCAAAAGTCGAGGTGGCCGCCGCGCATCATGGCGAAGGAATCGGCATGGTGGAAATACGAGCCGCCCGGCTTGATCGTGACCGGCTGCTTGCCGGCGTTGATCAGGTCGCCGTCTTCTTCGCCGGCGGGGGGTGCCTTGCCCATGCCAAGCAGGCCGTTCTCGCTGTGCAGCAGGATTTCACGGTCGGCTGGCAGGTGATTGCCAACCAGGGTGGGCAGGCCGATGCCGAGATTGACCACGGCACCGTCGGGAATGTCTTTGGCCACGCGGGCGGCCATCTGATCGCGGGTCAGGCGTTGCATATTCTGAATCTCCTTGGCGCTCAGGCAGCGGCCTGGCTGGCGCCGTCGACCTTGACGACGCGCTTGACGAACAACCCCGGGGTCACGATGTGTTCCGGGTCCAGCTCGCCGAGTTCGACGATCTCGCTGACCTGCACAATGGGGCATTTGGCGGCCATCGCCATGATGGGGCCAAAGTTGCGCGCGGTCTTGCGGTAGGTCAGGTTGCCCCAGCGGTCGGCGCGCAGCGCCTTGATCAGGGCGAAGTCGGCATGGATGGGCGTCTCGTAGACGTAGCCCTGGCCGTCGATAATGCGGGTTTCCTTGCCCTCGGCCAGCGGCGTGCCATAGGCGGTGCGGGTGAAGAAGCCGCCGATGCCGGCGCCGGCGGCGCGGATGCGCTCGGCCAGGTTGCCCTGCGGCACCAGTTCCAGCTCAATCTTGCCAGCGTGGTAGAGCGAATCGAAGACGTAGGAGTCGGCCTGGCGCGGGAAAGAGCAAATGATCTTGCGCACGCGCTCTGTCTTGAGCAGCGCGGCCAGCCCGGTGTCGCCATTGCCGGCGTTGTTGTTGACGATGGTGAGGTCGCGGGCGCCCTGCGCGATGAGGGCATCGATGAGCTCCGCCGGCATGCCTGCCATGCCGAAGCCGCCGATCAGGATGGTGGCGCCGTCCTGGATATCGGCCATGGCCGATTCCACCGAGTCGAATAGCTTGTTGATCACTTGCGTTCCAGTTCCGAGAGTCCGGACGAACTATCCGGAACCGGCCGCCAAGGAGGGAAACCAGGCGGCGCGCAAACGCTGTCTCCGGACAGTCCTGCCGGAAGAGCCATCCGGCTTGGGCGCCCTCCGCTTGCAAAAGGCGCACCGCCGGAAACGAATCCAACAGACTTTGGTTTTTCTTATTATTGTGGTTTGTTCTAATTGCGAACTTCAATTCGCAGAATGAACAGGTTACACCCCCTGTCCGCGGGTGGTCAAGGCGCCGGCAAATCGCTTGTGCGTTAGCCGGCCACGACCGTAGGGCAGTTGAAAGCTAGCTTGCCAACGGGGCCACGGCTGCCCGGAACATCGGACAGCTTACGCTCTTCAGGCCCCGCTGAGGTGGCGCCCGGGCCGCTACGGCAATTGCAGCTCCGCTCGGCTGCCGCCGGCCCCGGCCCGGATCTCCAGCCGCACATCGATGCGCTCGCGCAGCTCGGCCACGTGGGAAATGATGCCCACCAGCCGTCCGGCATGCTGCAGGTCGATCAGGGTGCGGATGGCAAAGTCCAGGCTCTCGGGATCGAGCGTGCCGAAGCCCTCGTCGACAAACAAGGTATCGAGCTGGATCCCGCCCGCGCGCGACTGCACCACATCGGCCAGCCCCAGCGCGAGCGAGAGCGAGGCCAGAAAGCCCTCGCCTCCGGACAAGGTATTGGCCGGGCGCGCCATGCCAGTGTCGTGGTCGAACACCTCCAGGTCGAGGCCGCCGGCGGTGCGCTGGTCGCCCTGCTGGCGCACGCGCTGCAGCTCATACCGGTTGCGGCTCATGCGCATCAGCCGCAGCGAGGCCGCTTCCAGCACCTCGTCGAGCAAGGTGGCCAGCACGAAGCGCTGGAATGTCATGCGGCGCGGATTGTTGCCGTTGGCCACTTCGGCCAGGCGGCCGAGCACCGCGTAGCTGCGCTCGATGTCCGCGCCCTTGCTGGCCAGGGCATCCAGCCGCTGCTGGCATTGCAGCAGGTTCTCGCGGCTGCGGTGCAGGTCGGCCTGCTGCCGGACCAGCGCCTCGAGCGCGCCGGCGGCGTCCGCCTGGGCCTGGCGCAGGGCGGCAAGATCCGGCGGGGCAAGGTCGCGCGCGGCAATGGCGGCGCGCTCGCGGCGATCGCCGGCAGCGGCCAGGTCGAGGTCGAAGCGATTGACCTGGGCTTCGGCCTGCTCCATCTGCGCACCCGGCATCCGCGCCTCGGCATAGGCCTGGCGAGTGACAAAGCCGGCTTGCTCCAGCGCGCTCGCGAATGCGGCGCCCGCCTGCGTCTCCCGCTTTGCGTGGGTAGCGAGGCTCGCTTGCGCGGCGGCTTGCGCGGCCAGCGCTGCCGCCAGCCCCACGCCGGCCTGCTTGTCGGCGGCCTGCGCGGCGGCCAGTGCGGCTTCGCGCGCGGCAAGGTCCCGGCGTGCCTGTGCTAGCGCCGCTGTCAGCCGCTCCGGCTCGCGCCGGTCCGGCGGCACCTGCGTGCTGGCGGCCTGCCACTCGCCCTGGAGCTTGGCGTGACGCTGGCCTGCATCCTGCACAGCGGCGTCGGCGGCGCGAATGGCCGCCTCGGCTGCCGTGAGAGCGGCTTGCTGCCGCTCAACTTCCGCGGCCAGCGGCTGGCAGCGGCCGGCGGCCGCCTCTGCCGCCTGTTGCTGCTGGCGCAGCGCCTGGACGGCGCCGGCAAGCTGCTGCCTGGCCGCCGCCGGGTCTTGCGCGGCGCCGTCGGGCATGCCCACCGTTCCCGCCGCTTCGCGCAGTTCATCCAGTTGTTCCTGCCGGTGCGTGGCTGCCAGCAACGCGCCCTGCGCACGGCTGGCCGCGCCCTGCGCCGCCTGGTCGGCAAGCCGTGCGGCCTCGCGGGCCAGGTCCAGTGCCTCGTCGGAGACCAGTGCATCGACGTGCTGCGCCAGTTGCGGGTGCGCGGTGCTCCCGCAGACAGCGCACGCCTGGCCATCCTGCAAGCCGGCAGCCAGCCGCGCGGCTTGCCCGGCCCGCCAGGCCTGCTCCGTCTCGCGCAGGCGCAGCAGGCTTGCCGCCTGCTGCTTGGCGGCTTGCTGCGCAGCGAGCTGGTCGGCATCGGCCTGGCGGTGCGCTTGCTCGCACTGCGCCAGCGTGGCGGCGTATTTGTCGAGCGTGGTTGCCTGCTGCGCCAGGCCGGCCAGCTTGAGCTGGATCGTCTCCAGCCCGCGCGCGCCTTCCTGCGCCTGGGCCAGGCCGGCCTCGGCCTGGCGCAACGTGGCGGTGACTTGCTGCTGCGCCTGCAGCGCCCCGGCATGGGCCGCACCCGCTTGCGCCTGCTGGCGGGCGGCGGCCTGCAACTCTTGCTGCAGCACGCCGAGCCGCTGCGCCTGCGGCAACATGGCCTCCAGCTCCGTCACTTGTTTTTGCGCCGTCTGGCGCTCGCCGGCACGGGCCACTTCGGCCTCAAGCCCCGCAGCGGCAGTGGCCGAGACAGCGGCGCAATCGGCAGACCGCGCGCTTGCGGCGGCCAGCGCTTGCTGCGCCTGCTGGTGTTCCTGCACGGCCTGCCCCAGATGCTGCTCGAGCGGCTGCACCTGCATGGCACGGCGTGCGGACTGCAGGCGCTGGCGCTGCGCCTCCATCTCGGGCCGCTGCGCCATCAGCGCAGCATGGGCCGCCTCGGTATCGCGCTGCTCCCGCAGGCGGGCATCCGTCTGCTCGCCCTGCCTGGTTGCCAATGTGGCCACCTCCAGCGCGGTGCGCGCGGCCACCTCGCGCTGCTGCAGTTCGGCCAGCTGGGCCTGCAACCCTGCAGCCTGCTCCCGCAGCGCGTCCACGGATTCCAATTGATACTGCTGCAGCAACGCCGTCTGCTCGATGCGCAGGCGCTCGGCTTCCTGGCGAATGCCGGCCGCCTGCCCCTTGAGCAGTTCCTCCACGCGCCGGTACAGCTCGGTGCGGAACAGCCGCTCGAGGATGGCCTGGCGGCTCTTGGAATCCGCCGTGAGCAATTCGCGAAAGCGCCCCTGCGGCAGCACGATCACCTGGCGGAACTGGCTGCTGTCAAAGCCCAGCAGGTTGCGCACGAAGTCATCGACCTTGTTGGGCTGGCTCGCCTTGCTGGTCCAGCCCGCGTCGCCCATGACATCAAGCTGGGCCTTGGGCGTTTCCTTGACGGTGCCCTCGCCGCGCAGCTTGGGCCGCTCCTGCGCGGGCGAACGCGTGGCCATGTAGCGCTGGCCACCCAAGCTGAACTCGAACGTCACCTCCGTGCGCAAGGCCGGATCGGCGTTGGCGCTGCGCATGTCCTGCGCGCTGCGCTCGCCGCCAGAGGTGTCGCCGTAGAGCGCAAAGCAGATCGCGTCGAGCAAGGTGGTCTTGCCCGCGCCGGTGGGGCCGTGGATCAGGAAGAATGCCCGCTCCCCGAGCCGGGTGAAGTCGATTTCCTCGCTGGCGGCAAATGGGCCGAAGGCTTGCAGCTTCAGGCGCAGCGGTCTCATGCGGACTCCCGGTCTGCGCGGGCAATGCCCTCGAGCACCTGGTCGAGCACGCGGCGCTTATCGTCGTCCAGCTCTTCGTCCGCCACCTCCTTGAAGAAGTTGGCGAACAGTTCGCCGGTATCGAGCTGGCGCAGGCGCTGGCCCGCCGCGCCGGCCTCGCCCGTGCGCGCCAGCACCGCGCGCTCGATGGCGAGCGCATTGGGATAGGCCTGGCGCAAGCGCGCCATCGGATCGAGCAAGGCGCCGTTGTCGGTCAACACCGCGTGGATGTAGTCATCGCGCCGCGGGTCTGCCGCGCCTTGCGCCAGCAGATCGGCCAGTTGCCCTTCGATGATGCGAAGGTCGCGCCGTGGCGACAGCGCGATCGGCTCGATGCTGACCGCGCCATCGGCCGCCAGCTCGATCAGTGAAACCGACTTGGCATGCGTGACTTCGGACAGCGAGTACTTCAGCAAGGAGCCGGCGTAGTGGATGCGCTGGCTGAAGGTCTGCGGGCGATGCAGGTGGCCAAGCGCGACCAGGTCGAAGCCGTCGAACACGCTGGCGGCAACGGCGCCGCTGCCACCAACCGACAGCGGCCGCTCGGATTCGCTGGCCTCGCCACCGATCACGAAAGCGTGGGCCACCACCACCGAACGCGCCTGCGCCGGATGGCTGGCGCGGATCGCGTCCAGGCGCGCCGCCAACGCGGCCTCGTGCCCGGGCAGTTCCATGTCGAAGGCGTCGCGCACGGTTGCGGGCTCGGCATAGGGCAAGGCGTAGATCCGTACTTCGCCATGGGCATCGGACAAGGTCACGCAAGTGGCATCGCGCTCGGTGATGCCGGCCACGTGCAAACCCTGCGCCGTCAGCAGCCGCGCGCCGAAACCAAGCCGCTGGGCGCTGTCGTGATTGCCCGCGATCATCACCACCGGAATGCCGGCATCCACCACGATGCGGGCCAGCACGTCGTCCAGCAACGCCACGGCCTCGGGCGGCGGCACCGCGCGGTCATACACGTCGCCGGCGATCAGCACCGCATCGGGCCGGCGCTCGCGCACCAGCGCAACGAATTGGTCAAGCACCCAGGCCTGGTCTTCAAGCAGGCTGCGCGCATGGAATACGCGCCCGAGATGCCAGTCGGCAGTGTGAAGAAAACGCAATGTGAATCCCTAGCAGTATGTGGACGGGCCGGAGCGGACCGCGGCGGCAAGCGCCATCATAACGTTGCCCAGCCGCCATTCAGCTTCGGTTCAGCCGGCACGCTCCACAATAGGCGCCGAGCCAGTGCAAAAGCACCGCCTCCGGCACAATGGGCTGGCTAGGTTGCCGCCCCCCAGCCGCTATGTTTCAACCAGACCTGAGAGAGAAACCATGAAACGCATCCTGATCGCGGCAGCACTGACGGCTACGGCCGCATTGGCACAAGCGCAGTACGTGGGCCCAACCACGGTTCCAACGACCACCGTCAAGGCGTTGACGGAGCAAGGCAAGGATGACCAGCACGCCGTGCTGCGCGGGCAAATCATCAGCAGCGTGGGCCACGAGCTTTACCAGTTCGACGACGGCACCGGCCAGATCCGGATCAAGATCGACAAGAAGCTGTGGCCTGCCGGAAAGCCGGTGGACGCATCGACCAAAGTGGAACTGCTGGGCGAATACGACAAGGCGCTCTTCGGCGACTCCAAGTTCAAGGTCAAGCAGATCCGCATTCTTTAATGCATAGCGCAAAAACGGCGATGGCCGGGCCGTAAGCACCCGGGCATCGCCGCACTGACGTCTGGAAGACTGGAAGCCTGGAAGCCTGGAAGCCTGGAATCCGGATTATTCCTGGATATTGGCTTCGCTCACGATCTTGCGGTACGACTCGGTTTCCTTGGCGATAAAGCTGCGAAAGGCGACGGCGTCCTTCGCATCGATGTCGACACCCGATTCGGACAGCTTGCTCTTCACTTCCGGCGCGTTGATGGCGCGAGCCAGTGCGTCGGTCAGCTTGTCGGTCACCGACTTGGGCGTGTTGGCAGGCGCGAACAAGCCAAACCACAGGCGCATGTCCACATTGGCCAGGGCCTTGTTCTCCGCCAGTGCCGGGATATTGGGCGCGGCATGCGAGCGCGTGGCCGAGGTCACGCCAATCGCTTGCAGCTTGCCCGACTTGATCTGCGGCAGCGCCGTCGACAGCACCAGCACGCCCAGTTCGATCTGGTTTGCCATCAGGTCGGCGATGGCCGGCGCGCCGCCCTTGTACGGCACGTGGGTCATATCGACCTTGCTGGCGCCGCGGATCAGCTCTCCCGACAGATGCAGCGGCGTGCCGATGCCCGAGGTGCCATAGTTCACCGGCTTCTTGCTCTTGGCCAGCGCCAGGAAACCCGCCACGCCCTGAATGCCGGAATGCGCGCCGGACACCAGCACCATGGGCTGCGAGCCCACCATGCGCAAGGGCACGAGATCCCGCTGGCCGTCGTACTTGATCTTCGGGTTGGTCAGCTTGGCGATCGAGATTTCGCTGTTGGAACCCAGCAGCAACGTATAGCCGTCGGCCGGCGCATTGATGGTCTTGAGCGCGCCGATGGTGCCGCTGGCGCCCGGCGCATTGTCCACCACCACCGATACACCCAGGTCCTGGCCAAGGCGCTGGCTCAGCACGCGCGCCACCAGGTCGTTGCTGCCGCCGGCGGCGTATGGCACGACGATGGTGATGGGCCGGTCCGGATAACCGGCGGCCTGGGCAGGCGCTACGGCGAGGGTCAGCGTGGCGGTCGTAACGATGGTGACGGCGGCGGTCAGCGCCGTGGCGAGGGACTTCTTCATCGGATTCCTTTTCTGGCGCCTGAGGCGCTCCTTTGGTGTGGCAAGCGTGATGCGGGAAACCAGCGGATTGCGGGCCTCATGATGCGGATCGCAATATACATGCCATCCAAAAAACTAGCCAAGTCTCGTTTACGAGACTGTACAAGCATTGACGCCATCTTTATGCACCACAACTGAGCACAAAAGGCACATTGATGCACAAAATGCGGCTTATCCAGATCATCCAGCCGTCGTGGGTATATCGTCCGGATGCGCGAATGCCTTGAACGCGGGGAAATGCGGCGGCATGGCATTCCGACATGTTGCTTCTCTCGCCATCCGGCCACGGCCCATGCTAGGATGGGTCTTGTCTTCTTTTTGAGATTCCCCGAGGATGGACGCTCCGCTCGCTGCCGGCCCAATGGTTGATTTCGTTGAAATCGGCAATCGCCTGCGCGCGTACCGTCTAGGCGCGGGGATGCGCGCGGAAGCCATCGCCGAACAGCTCGGCGTATCGCGGGCCGCGATCTATCGCATGGAGAAGGGCGACATCGTCAAGATCGAGACCCTTGGCCGTCTCGCCCAGTTGCTCGGCACCTCGCTGGCATCCATGCTGGGGGTCGAGTCCGAGTACTACTACTCGGCCGTGGCGTATATCGAGCGCATGCGCCAGCTCGAGCACGGCGCGACGCGCATCCTGGCCCATTTCGAACCAATCTCCTACCTGCTGACCTCGCCCGATTACGCCGGCCACCTGCGCCAGATGCTGGCGGAGAGTCCGCAGCCAGCGCCAGCCGCAACCATCGACGCCCTGCTGGACCTGCTGGAAGAGCGCAAGCAATCGTTCGCGCGCAGCGTGCCGCCCATCACCAGCCTGATCGACCTGCGCTCGCTGGAGCGCTTCGTGCATTTTGGCTTGGTGGGACGGCTGGACCTGCCGCCCGCGGTGCGCATGGAGCGCTCGCTGGCAGCCCGGCGCGAGATCGAACGCGTGATCGACCTGCTGGACGCGCAGCCCATCGGCCTGCAGATCGGCATCGTCGACGGCAGCATGCCCAACGTGACCTTCCAGGTCTTCGAGCGGCCCGGCAAGGCTTATGTGGCCACCAGCCCATTTCGTTTTGGCGAGTTTCCCAACGTGTCCACCGGCATCGCCACCGTGACCGCAGCGCCCGAGGCGGTACGGCTTTACACCACCATGGTCAATGACCTATGGCAACGCGCCTACAAGGGGCGCGACGGCGCCGCGCTGCTGCGGCGCATGTTGAACAGCGTATGAGCGGGCGCGATCCGCCATGCAGCCATTTTCATTTGATGTACCGAACCCGTTTTCACTAACCGATATTGCGCCATGACGCTTGAAACCACCCTCCAGCAATTCCAGGATTCGCTCCCCGGCACCGACGCTTTCGTGACGGTGAAGAAAGCCACGCGCGAGCTGATCGACACCGACCCCGCACACGCGGCGGCCTACTTCCTGCTGTACGGCTTCGCCCGCTCTTACGTGCTGCTGTATGAGGACCAGGCAGTGACCATGGACTTTGCCGAAGCCGCCAAGCAGGAGCTGCTCGGCTACATGCAAGGCATTGCACGCACGCTGCACGGCGAGAGCGCCGCGCTGCTGGCGGAAATGAACCGCATCGTCAGCGCTTACCAGGGCGGCAAGAAGACGTTCTGAAGCGCAGCGCCCCCATGCCATGACGGGGACAATTCACGCCGGCTCGGCCTCGTTGTCGGCGATCTGGAACTTGCGCATCTTCTCCCACAGCACCTTGCGGCTGATGCCCAGGCTGGCCGCCGTATCCTGGCGCCGCCAGCTATTGGCATCCAGCGCGGCCACAATGCGGCGGCGCTCCTCGGTCTCGCCGCGCCAGTCGGCAGTGCGCTCGCTGCTATCGAACGCACCCGGGCGCAGGCTGCGGAACAAAGGCCGGATCCGCGCCTCGTCCCAATGCCCGGTCTGCTGCACAGTAATACCGATGCGCTCGGCCAGGTTGCGCAACTCGCGCACATTCCCCGTGAAGAACGCCGTGCCCACCGCCCCCTTGAGCCAGTCTGGCACGGGCGGCAATGCGTCCAGGCCTGAGGCCCCGAGCATCTGCTTGAGGAACGACACCAGCAACGCCACCTTATCGACGGCGCCCCGCTCCTCCAGGCTGGGCAGCCGCAGCTCGATCACCGCCAGCCGGAAATATAGGTCCGCACGGAAGCGGCCCTGCGACACGGCCTCGCGCAGATCCTTGTTGGTGGCCGCGACCAGGCGGAAATCCAGCTTGACCGGCATGGTCGAGCCCAGCCGGGTCAGCGCGCTCTCCTCCAGCACGCGCAGCAGCTTGACCTGCTGGAACAGCGGCAGGTCGCCGATTTCATCCAGGAACAGCGTGCCGCCGTTGGCCTGCTCGAAGAAGCCGCGGTGCGCGAACATCGCGCCGGTAAACGCGCCCTTGGCATGTCCGAAGAACTGCGACTCGAACAGGCCATCGGGAATCGCCCCGCAATTCACGGCAACGAACGGTCCCTTGCCATAGATGTTGTTGCGCTCGTGAAAGCGCTGCGCGATCCGCTCCTTGCCCGCGCCGGTCTCGCCGTACAGCATCACATTGCTGCCGAAATCCGCGAAGGTCTCCACCTGCGACAGGAACTGCTGCATGGCGGGTGACTCCGCCACCAGGTCCGCCACCGCATTCGCGGGCTCGGCGGCTGCCAGCAACTGCGGCAGCAGCTTGCCGATCTGGTTGCGCAGGTCTGGCCCCGTGAAATCGTCGGCCAGGATATGCGCATACTCCGCGGGAAAGCGCCCCGGATCCGTCTCGCGCCCCGGCGCCGCCACCCACACCACGGGCATGCCGTGGGCCGCCTCCCAGTCCAGCGCGGTGAACTTCGCCGCGCCGATCACCGAGACACTGATGACCGCCACGCACGGCTTGAGCCGCGGCTCCGCGGGCAAGGCCTCCAGCGCGCCGGCGCGGATCACGTCCACGCCAAGCGGCGACAGGAAACGCGATACACGATCGGCAATGTCAGACTTGCCTTCCCATACATATACTTCAAGGCTCTCGTAAGCCCAGCGATCTGTCTTCATCTGTCTTCCGCCGTATAGCGATTAGCCTGCTGCATGGCTCAGAACACCAGCTCGGCGTTGTTGCAGTCGATTCCTTGCATCCAGATGTCGGCGTAGCCTAGCTGGATGCCTAATGCGGCTAGTAATGGGACCAGCACGGGGTCAAGCCCTGAGAGCAATGAGGCTAGGAGATCCGCTAGCGGCAATGGAACCGTCGCGATATCAATCCCGAGCAACCTGACGACGATATCCAGGTTCAGGTTACGCAGGACATCTCTGACCACCCCGCTTAGTGGCTGCGGGGTCCCGACCCGGATCGACGTACCTGGCGCCATGTTGACTGTCGTACTGTTGACACCAACCGTACCAGTTTGCGGACTGCCGCTGGCGATGATCCTCACCCCCGTGCCGAAAGCCAAGGTATCGATTAATGTGACAGGTCCGGACGCGCAGCCGCTGCCGGAGGCCGCGGCAAGGCATGCCTTGACCAAGCCTGTGTTCACCCCCAATGTGGCACGGCAATCCGCCTTTGCGGCCGCACACTGAATGCCTTGCAATGAGGCCGTGGCCGCCGCGACTTCGACGTAGAGCGGCAGGTTTATGCCGACGCCCACCAGGCTGAGCACGTTGATATTGACCCCGAGATCGAGTCGCAACCCCACCTGCGCCGTGTGCGCGGTGGTTTGCCAGACTCCGGGGCTAAGCTGGCGCGCCGGCCCTACCGCCATCACGGGCGGCTGCACGACATATAGCTGCGCACCGATATTGGTCAGGCCCGCCACATTAATCTGAGGCAACTTCACCTGGATCGCCGAATTGCCATTCGCGACCTGCGCCCCGAGCATCAGCAACTGCGCCACGTTCAGCGCCACATCAGCCGCTGACGACGCCGCCGGCGCCAGCACGCCCAGGTTCAGCAACTGGCCCAGTCCCACGTTGGCCTTGACCCCGCTCAACCCAAGTTGCGTGGGCGGGCTGCCCAGCGCCGCGGACAGCAGCGAATCCTTGCCGGCCGCGCCCAGCACGAGCGCATAGAACTGCTGGATCGACAGCGATGTCTTCAGCAAGTCGTTAATGGTGCCGACACCCAGCTTCAGGCGCAGTTGGTCGAGCGTGACATTGGCGTTGAGCAAGCCTTGCCAGTCCAAAACGGACAGCTGCACCGAGGTTCCCAGCAAACTGCTGAGCACACTGCTGCCGGTGTTGACATCCAGCAACCCGCTACCGACCGAAAACGACGCCACCGGCGGGCTCGCATTGGCAATCGCCTCCGCGCGCAACTGGCGCGACGCGCTGCCGGGAATCACGAACAGGATCGGCACGGTCTGGGTCACGACCACCTGCACCGCGTTTGCCGATAGCTTGGTGGTGTCGTAGCCGGCGTTGAAGTGCCGTACGGTGTCGCTCCCAGTGCTGTAAGCCGGATCCCATACGCCCAGGCAGACACGCATGCCATCGGCATCGCTGCTGCCCGCTGCGCTGCAATTGGCGGTCGCCGTGCCGGCGTAGTCATTCTGCGTGCCCGCCGACTGCGTGGCGCTCAGCACATTGGCCGACACGGTGGCGGCGGCCGCGGCTTGCTTGAGCTGCTGCGCGCCGGCCAGTGCGGCCATGTCGGCGATCTTTTGCAACTGGCGCTGCCGGTAGAACACATGGCCGACATCGATCGACACCAGCGAACCGATCGCAACCGTCGCCAGCAGCAGGGCGCCAAGCACGCCGATGGCACCGCGCTGCCCGCGTCGGCGCCCGGCGACGAGAGGCGAGCGGCAGCGAATCATCGGCCTGCCACTCCCTGCCCTGCGCCACCGCTGGAGCCATTTTTCGATCCCGCCTGGCCCGTGTAGAACTCGGGGATCGGATAGGCAAACGTCGCCATATAGCGCTGGTAGGACAGGGCTGCCTGCTCCCCACGCAACACCTGCAGCTCGCCCGCCTGGGCGCCACTGCGCTGGATCTCGAGGATGCCACGGGTATGCGGGCCAATCTCTTGCCGGGCCGGTCGCGCCAAGGGTGTTGCAGGTGCGTCCGTCTGGGCCTCGGCGGGGAAGGCGCCAAATCCGAGCATGGCGATCGCCAGCGCCAGTCCACTGCGGCGGGCATGGCCACGCAGGCTTCTTGTTCCGGTCTGGTTCATGGAAATCTCCTGGGTTGGTGCCGTCGGCGCGGACAACGGGTATCGGGTATTGCGCGGTTGTGCCATCCAGCGATCTCTCATGGCGTGGCCTGGAGGATATCGGTCAGGCGCTGATGGTTCGGGCCGGGTGTCGCGGCGGCGGCAAGCCGGGCCGATTGTGGCGCGGTCTGCGCCACGGCCTGCTGCGCGGCAACGCGTTCGCGTTGCGTGCTCGCGCGCCGGACCCGCTCTGCTTCCTGCAACACCGCCTTGCGCGTTGCCTCTGGCAGGCCGGCCCGCTGCATCAGCGACGCCGCCTGCTCACGCTTGCCGTCGGCTGCGAGCCAGACCGCCGCGTTGCTCACCACGCGCGGGTTCTTGCCATCGAGTTGCAAGGCCTGCATCACCGGCACGCGCGCCTCGCCCAACGCACCCGTGCGCATCAACGCGTAGCCCAGGTCATTGGCCACCTGCGCGTTGGTGGGATCCGCGCCGGCTGCCAATTGAAACGCTGTCGCGGCAGCGGCAAAGTCGTTCCTGCGGCCGGCAATCAGGCCCAGACCGTGGTAAGCGCGCGCCTGCACCGAAGTGCCGGCCAGGCTGCGATAAGCCTGCTCGGCGGCGGCATCCTGATTGGTCTCGCGCAACGCGTCCGCGCGCATCAGCGTCATCGCCGGCGACGCGCCGAAGCGCTTCTCGTAGACGTCGATATGCGCAAGCGACGCGAAGTACAGGCCCTCTTCCTGCATCTTGCCGATCAGGCCGAGGTAGACCGATTTATCGTCGTAGATGGCCCGGTCCTGCTTGTCGCGCAGCTTGGACAGCTCCACCTGGGCATCGGCCTGATCGCTCATGCGGGTAGCCAGGCTGGTGCCGCAGCCGGATAGCACGGCCAGGGCCAGGGCCGATGCCAGGGTGGTTAAAGAGTGTGCGGGCCAAAGCGATCGATATCTCGTCCTGCTTCCCGAGCGCTTGTCTTGTTTGTTCATTTCGGTCCCCCCGACATATGCGCCAGCATTCTTATCACGCCCAAAAAGCCGGGTCCGGCCGTGATGATCAGCAATACGGGCAGCATGGTCACCACCATGACGGCAGTCATCTTCACGGTCAGCTTCCCCACCTGTTCTTTCATGCGCGCCTTGCGCGATTCCTGCAGGCGCAAGCCGAATTGCCGCAGCGGCTCCTGAACGGCACCGCCAAATCGATCCACCTGGCTAAGCATGGTGATCAGGCTCTTCAGGTCCTCGCTATCGAACAACTTCCCGATGCGCTGGAGCGTCTGGTCGCGCGACCGGCCCGAGGCAAACTGCTGGTTGGCACGCATCAGTTCAGGGCCAAGCACGCGCAGCATGCCGCCGAACTCCGCCACGATCACCTGCAGGCTCTGATCGATCGACAGCCCCACTCCCTGCAACAGGCGCAGCATGTCGACCAGCACAGGCAACTCATCCTCCAGGCGCAGCATGCGACTGCTGGCCCGACGCTGCAGCGCCCATTTGGGCGCCAGGAAAAACACCGCGAACGTGACGAAGGCCCACATCGTTGCGCCCATCAGCGATGTGGGCAAACGCCATGCAAAGACCCCTGCCGCCAACGCCGCCGGTAATGACAGGCGCAGTCCTCCAAATATGGCCCGGGCCTTGTCACCGTAAAGGCCACACTGCTCAAGCAATCGCTGCTCTTCCGCTGTCACCACGGCCTTGCCCAAAGGCGACTCAAGCCAGCGCTGGTCAAAGCGCTTGCTAAGCTGGCTGCCCAGCCGCACGCCAATGCGAGCGCCGGCGCTTTGTGCCGCGGCGGCGTTGGCAACATTGGCTGTGCTGGCCGGAGCAGTGGCGGGAGCATCCGGCACGGCGGCAGCCGCGGCAGCCTGTCGCGAGAGCGCAGCGTCGATGGTGCGCTCGGCGCGGTGACGTTGCCGCCATTGCCCCACCAGCGGCAAGGCCAGGGCCGCTAGCCCGATGGCCGCCGCGCATAGGCTCAGCGAGATCAAGGTAGTGCTATCCATGGTCCCTTGTTCCTATACCGACTTGGCCAGCCGATAGAGCATGGCCGCCCCCATCACTTCCAGTATCACGGCAACCAGCAATAGCGTCTTGCCGGCCGGGTCGCGCCACATCATCATGATGTAGGCGGCATTCATCACGAACATCATCCCCGCCACCACCATCGGCAGCATGCCAAGTACCCAGGCCGACAACCGCGTCTCGGACGACAGCGCATGCAGTTCCTGTTGCGCTTGCTCGCGGTCTCGCATGAAGGCGGCGGTACGCTCCATGACAATGTCCGCGCGACCGCCGTAGCGCACCGCGAGCCGTAGCACGGAAGACAGCAGCATCAGTTCGTCGACCTGGTAGATCCGCGCGACCTGCAAGACCGCCTGATCCAGTTCCTTGCCTGCGCGCTGCAAGTGGATGGCCTGTACCAGGCACTGGCGCAATGGCGCCTCGGCATTGCCGATGGCAGCCTGAAAGGCCGAAGGCACGCTGCTTCCGATGCTCATCATCCGGACTACCGCATCGAGAAACGACGGCAACTGCTGGCGAAGTCTCTGCCCGGTACGACGGGCTCGGTTCCAGAGCATGAAATAAAGGATCACCACCCCGATTGACAGCGCGGCTAATGCAGCCAGCCAGCCGCCCATGGCAACGCCCACGAGCCCCAAGCCGATGATGGAACCACCCCACAACGCATAAGTGCGCCGCGTCGGCGCCAGGTCCGCACGGCGCAGGAAATCCGCCCACTTGCGCCGCAGGTCGTGCTGCTTCTTGCCGGCTTGCGGCTCCGGCGTAGTCGCATAGCGTGCCTTGACCTGCTCGGTCTGCGCTTGCAGGAACGCACGCGCGCTCTCTTCCTGCGCGCGCGCCTTGGCGCTGGACAGCATCAGCAGGCCCAGTCCCAGCAAGACGAGAGCGGCCGCCGCAACGACCAGCGCCGCGCTAGACATCGAAGCGGTCGTCCAGGCCAAAGTTGGTCGGGCGCATGCGCGCCAGCTTGGGCGAATGCGGCAGGATGCCAAGCGAGAGCCAGCGGTCTACCTCGTTGCCGTCGGGGCCGACGAACGGCTCGTGGCGGAACAGCTCCTGGGTCGAGATGATGTTGTCGCCAAGGCCGGTGACTTCCGTGATCGAGAGGATGCGGCGCTTGCCGTTGGAGAGCCGGCCGATCTGCACGATAAAGTCGATGGCATTGGCGATCTGCCGGCGCAGGCTGGCCTCGCTGCCCTGGAAGCCGGCAAAGCCGGCCAGCATCTCCAGTCGGTACAGGCACTCGCGCGGGCTGCTCGAGTGGATGGTGCCCATGGAGCCATCGTGCCCCGTGCTCATGGCCTGCAGCATTTCCAGCACCTCACCGCCGCGCACCTCGCCCACGATGATGCGGTCGGGCCGCATCCGCAGGCTGTTGCGCAGCAGGTCGCGGATCGACACCACGCCCGTGCCTTCGAAGCCGCCAGGGCGGCTCTCCAGCCGCACCACGTGCGGATGGTTGAGCGCCAGTTCCGCCGTGTCCTCGATGGTGATCACGCGCTCGCCGTCGGGCACATAGGTGGCCAGCGCATTGAGCAGCGACGTCTTGCCCGAACTGGTGCCGCCACTGACAAGGATATTGCAGCGGGCCTTTACGGCGGCCTCGAGCAGTTCGTTGACCTCGGGGCTCATGGTGCCCAGGCCTTGCAGGTCCGCGGGCGTCAGCGGGTCCTTGCGGAACTTGCGGATCGACACCACCGGGCCGGCCAGCGCCAGCGGGGGAATCACCACGTTGATGCGCCCGCCATCCGGCAGGCGTGCGTCGACCATGGGATTGGACTCATCCAGCCGCCGGCCGATGGGCGCCAGGATGCGGCGCACGATGCGCAGCAGATGCCCGCTATCGGCAAAGCGCACGGGGATGCGCTCCAGCACGCCATGCCGGGAGACGTAGACATCCAGGTGCCCGTTGACCAGGATGTCTTCCACCGCCGGGTCGTTGAGCAAGTCCTCGATCGGACCGAAGCCCGCCAGCTCCTTGGTCAGCGCCTCGGCGATCTGATGCAGCTCGGCCTCGTTGATGGGGATGCGGCGCAGCCGCATGAAGCTCTCCAGTTCCAGGTCGACAAAGCGGTTGATCGCGGTGCGCGACCAGCGGCCGAACTCCGCGCCCAGCTCCTCAATGCGGGTGAGCAGATGCTCATGGGCCGCCTCCTTGATGTTCTGGAATTCCTGCGAAGCAGGAAAAGGCGCGGCGGAGTTATCGGAGAATTCGATGGCTTGCGACATGTCAGTTCCCAGCCCGCTCAGCGCGTATCACGCGCATGGCGCGTAGCGCTTCGGGCAGTTTTTCTTTTACCCGGCCCAGCAAGCCAGCTTCGCTTGCAGTGCCGGCACGGTATCCCAGCCGATCCACCAACTGGCCAATGGCACGGACATAGGGATCGGCGGGGCTGTCATCGGCCAGCACCACGCCACGGTTGAGCGCCAGCACCAGCGGCTCGCGCCGGTCGGGCAAGGTGCCGACCGAGGGCGCCTCCAGGCGCTGCGCGATCTGCTGGGCGTCCACGCCCAGGCGCGCCTCGAAACGCGAGACCAGCAAGTGCAGGTCCTCGCGCTCCACCTCGCGCTTCTTCAACTCCTGGAGCAACTCCGCAGCCGAGACGATGGCGCCGACGCTCTGGTCCACCACCAACACCACCATGTCGGCGGCCTTGACCAGGTGCGCCATGAAATCGACATTGCTAAAGCCGCCCAGGTCCACCACCTGCAGGTCAAAAAAGGCGCGCAGGCGATTCAGCAGCCCAAGCGCCTCCATGAACGAGATATCCCGCATCTCCGCCAGCGTGGCCGGCAGCGGCAACACGGCCACGCCATTGCCGTGGCGCGCCAGCGCCGTCTGCACGAAAACCTGGTCGAAGCGCCGCAGGTTGCGTACGCCTTCGACAAAGTGAAAGCCGGGACTGATGTTCATGTACAACGAGCCGTCGCGCGACGGCAGCCCCAGGTCCATCAACAGCACTTCGCCATGGCTGCGCTTGCGCACCGCTGCCGCGAGGTTGGTAGCCAGCGTTGTGGCACCCACGCCCACGCGCGCGCCAAGCACCGCCACGACCTTGCCCCGGCGCGCCGGCTCCGCGTGGCCGCGCACCGCCAGCAGCCTGCGCACGATCTCGATCGCGCCGGCCGGCGGCGCGGTCATGTCGATGAAATCTTTGGCGCCAGCCCGCAGCGCCGCCAGCATGATGTCCGGCTCGCCCGCGTTGCCCACCGCCACCAGCGGCAGCCCCGGGTACAGCTTCGTCACGTGCTCGGCCAGCCGGCTTGATGCCAGCGCCTGCTCCCGCGAAAAATGCAGGAAGACCATGCCGGGATTGACCGTGGCGATCTGCTCCACAAAGGCATCCTGCGGGCCAGCCTCGACGACCAGCCGGCCCAGGTTGCCGAGCGCGTTGGCCAGCCATTGGCGCGGCTCCGGCTGTGCGGTGTTGAACAGGAAGAAGTCCATCTGACCCTGCCTTGCGCCGTCGTCCTGCTTGCCCAATGTCATTTTGAAAACCCTGGCAGCGTCGGATCGACGTATTCGCCAAGCACATACCGGCCCCACACATTGGGGTTGCCGCTGGTGCGTCCATCCTCGCTGACCGCGGCCACGGCCGCCGCGCCCTTGGCGAGCGGGCGCACCAGGCGCGGCGTGACCACGATCATCAGCTCGCGGTCTTCCTGGTTGAAGTTCAGGTTGCGAAAGAAGGTGCCGATGATCGGCAGGTCGCCGAGCAAAGGCACCTTGTTGACGTTGCTGACCGTGGTGCGGCTGACCAGCCCGCCGATCACAAAGCTCTCGCCATCGCCGAGTTCCACCGTGGTGTCGGCGCGGCGGGTGACAATGGCAGGCACCATGGCACCGTTGATCGATATGCCGCGTGACGGATCGAGATCGCTGGCTTCAGGCGCCACCTTCAAGGCAATGCGATCCTTGGCTAGCACGGTGGGCGTCACGGTCAGGCCAATGCCGAAGGGCTTGAACTGGATGGTGGTCGTGCCGAGTGCCTGCGGCACCGGGATCGGGATCTCCCCGCCGGCAAGAAAGCTCGCGCTCTGCCCGGACAGCGCCACCAGGCTCGGTTCGGCCAGCACCCGCGCCATGCCATTGCTCTCAAGCAGGCTCAGGTTGGCGAAGATCCCGCGCGAGAATGACGCCGCGACAAGATTGAAGGCACTGCTCATCGGCGAGCTGATGTCGGCACTGAACGAACCCGGCGTGGAGTCCGTTCGCGGTGTGAAAGTGAACTTGTTCAGCGACGACGGGGAGAACGTGCCAAAGGCGAAGCCGCCGTTGTTCCGGTAGAAATTGAACCCCACCTCCTTGAGCACGGTCTTGCTGACCTCGACCACTTTCACGTCGACCTGCACCGTGCTGCTGACCGGAATCGTGGAGCGATCGATCACCACACCACCCTTGCCTTCGGCGGTAGCGGTGGCCGAGCGCGCCGCCAGTTGGGCGCGCAGCGAAGCCTGCGCATCACGCGCCTCGCCGCTGATCAGTGCGCCCCCGCCCGACACTGTCACGTCGGGATCGCCGGACTCGCCTCGCGTCGCATCCACCTGCACCCGGTAGGTTTGCGCGGCTTCGCCACGTGGCCAAACCATCAGCTCGGTAGCGCCGGGCTTCTTGGCCACCACCAGCACGCCGTTGGCACCCGAGCCGCTCTTTAGCAGCAACGCATCCGCCACGGCAGGGTTGCCGATCGCCACGCGTTCCAGTGGCCTGTTCAGACGTAGCTCACGCTGGCTACCCACCACCAGCCTCAGATCACGCACGCCGCCATCGGCCTGCTGCGCCCACGCCGCGGGGACGGTGCAGCAGACGGCCAGGATGGTGGCGGCCCCGGCAAGAATGGATTTCATCAATCGACTATCCAGAAGTAACACTGAAAACACCAATCCAAATGCAATCCGGCGGGCGTGCACGAGGCATGCTTCGACCACGACGGCGTGCCTGGCTTCATTCGATCTCGCGCTTGCCGCCGCGGATCATCTCAACACTGTTCTGCGCGACGCTGCTCGCGCCCGCGCCATGGGGGCGCTGCGCGATGGCTGCAGGTGCCGGGACAGGCGATGGCGCTGCCTTGACAGGAAGCGCTTCACCTCGTGCCCCACCCGCGATCCCTGCCAGCGCAACGCCTGCCATTGCGCGATCGGATGGCGCCAGCGCTGCGGCAGGCGCCCCGCCTTTTGCCTGCGTCTTTGCCTGCATGACCGGTGCGGGATCCTCAAACAGGCCTTCGGTGGGAACATCCGGATCGTCGGGATTGCGCAGGGCCAGCAACAGGCGCCCGGTTTGCTGTGCGATAGCCAGCTTGCCGACGTTGGCCACCGGCACTGCCAGCACGGCGGTCTTCGCGCCTTCGCGGCGCGCCATCATTTGCTCGGGCGGGGGCTTGGCGGCTTCATTGACCGTCCCCGCACCATAGGCCAGCACGCGCAGGCGCGCGAGCAGCATGCGCGCCTGGCTGCCTGCGATCTCCTGGCCATCGCGGCGGAACACCGCGAACACATCGACAAAGTCGCCCGGCTGCACCTGGTTGCCAACGCCAATCACTTCATCGACCGCAACCGCCACCGCGCGCTCGCCCTCTTTCACCTGAGTGGCAAGGCCCGCCAGCAGCTGGCTTTCCAGTACCGGCACGTTCGCGCCGATGCCAACCAGCGGCACCTGGCCTGCCACGCGGGCCACTTCGGTGTAAGCCCCCGCCGGATTGATGGGCAATTGCTCTACCTTGAGCGCGTCGACGGGGACCGGCTTGCCGGCTTCGATCGGCTTCACTGTGATCACCACCGGATACGACTGCATGCTTGCCATTACGGGCTCCGCTGGTTTGGCCGGCGTACGCGCCACGCGCCACGCGAGCAACGCCAGCAACGCGGCAAGGACGAGCAGCGCGATGGCAAGCACGCGGATCTGTTTGCTGGTCATGCGAACTCTCTGGTTTGGATAAATGGAATCTGGCTTAGGCACATGTCGACAAACGGCGTCCGCTCGTGGCGTGGGCAGATCCTCATGTGTCAGGTGCCAGTTGCACCGTCGCGCTGCCAGTCAGCGTTGTGGGAATCGGTACCCCGGGTATGACCGGCAAGATCGCGCTTGAGGGAAGGTTCAGCGTTACCGTCACGCATACCGAGCCGCTTGGATTGGCGCAGGAGACAACTTGCGCAATATTGGCGGTGGGAATGACGCTGCTGATTGAGGCAGGCAGCACAGCCAAAGCCGTCGTCGAAGCCGCGCTCACCCGCAAGGCTTGCGTGGCAGCCGCGTTATTGGCCGATGCCCCACTGGGGTAACGCAGGGCTGCACGGGCACCTTCTTCCGCAGCAAGCGTCAGTGTCTGCTGCAGGGCCAGCACGATGCCGAAATAGACAATGCCGATCACGACAGCCAGAAGAACCGGCAGCACGATGGCAAATTCAAGCGCAGCCGTTCCGGACGAGCGCGTCCGCACGGCATGGTTTCCCCGCAATGGCATACTTCACCCGGTTATCTTTTACTTTTTGCGCCGACCGGTGGCGCGGGCGACAGGCGGTTGGCTAACAGCCCCTCGCCCGCGCGGCAGCTACCTTCCCAAAATCATCCAGACCAACAAACCGATCGCAAGGTACGCGGCGTACGGAATGCCGCGCTCCTCCGCTGTATGGCGCACCGCACCGGGGACGCTCATGCCGCCGCCTCGCTGCAACAAGCTTGTGAAATGGTCTCGCCATACAGCCCAGACCGCGCCAGCTTGCATGCGCACCAGCAAGGCATGCGCAAGCGCCAGCAGGCTGCCGACGACCCATACCGTCACCAGCCCCATGGGGCCAGTGAACAAGCCTGTGACGGCAAAGAACTTGATGTCGCCCGCGCCCATGCGGCCGAGTGCATAAACCGGCAACATGACCAGCAGGCCCGCCAGAAAGCCGAGCAGCCGGGAAGCCACCCCAGGCTCAGGAGGCGGCCCGAACGCAAGCGCCAGGCTCATTGCCACAATCGTGGCAACCAGCACGGCATTTGGTACTTTGCGATAAGCGAAATCGGTCCAGATGATTGCCGCGCAGAATAACGCGGCAATTAGGGCTAACACTTAGCCACCGGATGCGGGAAGAATGGCCGTGACCTTGCTGCTCAAGCGACTGAACAGGGCACCGACGTCGGTGCCTAGTTGGGTGACCGTAGTGATAAGAGCCAGAGCAATGAGACCTGCAATCAACCCGTACTCGATTGCAGTTGCCCCTTGTTCGTCCCGAAGAAAGCGTGCCAAAGCGTTTTTCATGATGTCACTCCGATTTTAATTTATGTCATCACGCAGCGTCCGCTTACCCCTCCGATACCGCCTCGCTCTTGTGGCCAGGTTAGTACCGAGCGGTAACGCTGGTGAACAATTTATAGATCAAAGCCATGTATCAACCATACCCCCCCTTGGAGTTATAGTTGTCTCAGCATAATGGCTGACGTCCGTTTGAAAACAGTGTTTTTTAAAGAGCAAAAGTTCTACTCGCGTCAAATACCACACCCGTTCGGGTGAGCCATTTGGCGCGGTGTGATGTAAAAGGATGCGCAGCCGCGGGGTAAGGACAACTGCGCACCGTAAAGACGTATCGACGTATTCGACGTATTCAGATCAACAATTAACGAGCCAGGCCACCGAGCAGATTGGTCAGCCCCGGCGTGTTCGGCGTGCTCGATGTCGTCGTAGCCGCACCCGCTGCAGCGTTGCGCGCGCCGCTCAGCACGCCCGTCACAGGCGCTAGCAAACCGGCCAAAGGTCCCAGCGCGCCGGCAGTGCCAGTGCCCGCGGCAGCACCACCCGTCACGCCCCCCAGCAAGCCTGTCACGGGAGCCAGCATGCCTGCCGCGCCTGCGCCCGTGCCCGAGCTGGAGCCGCCCGCGATGCCGCCAAGAGGCAGGTTGCCGAGCAACCCTCCGAGCGGATTGCCGCCGGTGCCGTTGCCGTGCACCAGCACGCCGGCCCCGGCGACGGTCTTGCCGGCCTCGGTCACGACACCGCCAAGGCTGGAGACCAATGGGGCCTGGGTATTGGTCAGCAGGCTGCCGCCGCTGGCCACGGAGTTGCCGAGGGTTGCCAGCAGCTTGTCCAGCGGCGCGCCAAGGCCGGTGGCTCCGCCAACCGTTTGCGTAGCGGTGGTGACCTGCGTGGTCAGCGGCACGATCACCTTGCTCACGCTGCCGGTGACTTGCGCCACGGGGCCGGTCGAGAGCGCCTCGCCGAGCTTGCCGCCGGCCATCGTCACCGCGCCGCCAACCTGATTGACCAGGCCGCCCACGGGTGTGGTCACCGCGCCTAGCGGCGCCAGTTGCCCGGTGCCGAGGCTGCTCACGAGATCGCCCGCGCTCGATACCGTGACGCCGGCTTTCTGCACCACGTTGCCCGTGCTGGACACGGTGATGCCAAGCGGATCGGTGACTGCACCCATCTTGCCAAGGCCGTCGCGCACACCCACGCCTAGCGTGCCAACCGTGTTCCCCGCATTTACCACTACGCCGCCGAGCGCGTTGCGCGTGGCGTCAGGCAGCAGCGGCACTTGCGCAGCCTGGATCTGCTTGCCGATATCGCTCACCGCATTGCCCGCTGCCACCACCGTATTGCCCACGCCTTCAGTAACCTTGGCGGTGGGCGTGGTGTCGGGCGTCGCAGCCGGTGTATTCGGAGGGGGCGTGGTTGGCGTGACGGCGCTGGGGCTCACGCCGCTGCCGGATCCGCCGGAGGAGCAACCTGCCAGCAGCAACAGTGCGGCGGCACAGGCGAGGGTCATGGATGACATCGGGGCGAAATGCGCTTTCATGGGATCTCCTGGTCTTCCTCGCGGAAGGTTCTCCTTTGGAACTGCAATCGAATTGGCTCTTGGACGATGCATGCGAAGCCTTGAGCGCGGAACGCAATACCGCAATACGACGAGGGCGTTTGCTCCGCGCCGCGCTGTGCGCCGCGCTTGTCGGGAGTCAATACCGCAAGCTGCGTGCCAGCTGCATGGCACGCTGTCGGCAAGGCAGGCCATCACCGCTGGCGCCGCCGCGCAAACCGTTGATTGACGCGGGATGGCGAACATGGGCCAGTCACGCGTCACGTTGCACAGCAAGGCGCCCCCAAGCCGCGCGGCGTGTTACGTGCTACGTAACATGTTCCCCCCTCGATGTTCCCGATGCGCAACTGCGCACGCACCGCCTGCCCACACGTTGCCGACACGGTGGCATGCGGCAGCGGCGCAGGGAACAAGTCCGCGTTGTTCCGTATGGGCGCCGCGGCGTTACGTAACGCGTAACACTGAAACACCGCACAGCGCGCTCATGTCTGGTCCTTTACCGGCTATGTCTCATCCTCTTCAAACCCAAGCGCGGCAAGGCTTGGCGCGTTTTTATCCGGCGTCCGCGCACGAGCCGGCGGCATGCTGGCACGCACTGGCACACCCTTTGCGCTATGGAGTGACACCACGGCAGGCGCCACGCGCTCCGTGATTTCACGACGGGAAGAAAAAAGGGAAAAGGTCATGCGTACTCAACAGATCCTCATCACGGCACTGCTCGGCTCGCTGTTGGCACTTGGCGGTTGCGCAAGTGGTGGTGGCACAACGTCCATGGATACCGGCAGTGGTGCGGGCACCGGCAATGGCGGCGGTACCAGCGCAGGCACCGCCGGCGGCAGCGGCACCAACGCCAGCACGGGCGGTGGCAGCAACGGCGGCAATAACGGTGGGAACAACGGCGGCAACAATGGCGGAAACAATGGCGGAAACAACGGTGGCAATAACGGTGGCAACACGGCCGCGCTGACGCCGACCAGCAAGATCGTCGATCAGGCGGGTGGCGTCGTGACCTCCGCCGGCAACGCTGTGAGCGACCTCGGCACGCAGATCAAGAACACCAACCTGCCGATTCTCTCGACCCAATCCAAGGATGGCCTGGGTGGCGTGGTCGGTTCGCTCGGCGCCGCGGTCAGCACCCTGGGCAACGGCGTGCAAAACGGCCTGGGCAACATCCCTAATGCCACCAACCCGCTCGGCACCACGGTGGCAAGCACCGGCGGCGTAGTCAGTCAGGTGGGCAATGCCGTGACCAACGCCGGCTCGCTCGTCAGCGGCCTGGGCAGCGGTCCGCTGTCGCCCCTGGCAGCCGTCACCACACCGGTGGGCTCACTGGTTTCGCAAGTCGGCACCGCGGTCAATGGCGCGGGCGCCCAGCTCGGCGCGGCCCTCTCGACCGGCCCCGTGGAGCAGCTCACCGGCGGCGTCAGCAGGCTCATCGTGCCGCTCACCTCGCAACTCACCAGCACCACGCAGACGCTCGGGGCGGCAACCGGCCTGGGAGCTCCGGTCAACAATCTCCTGGCGACGCTTGGCGGCGGCCTGGCCACGGCGGGCAACACAATCAAGCAGACCAACACGCCGGTGATGTCGGGCGTGGGCGGCATCGTCGCTGGCGCGGGCAGCACGGTGGCCGCGCTTGGCGGCGTGGCCTACAACCCGAGCGGCACGGGTACTGGCAACCCGCTGGCGCCGGTCACGAGCCTGCTGGGCGGCCTCACGGGTGGTCTGACGGGTGGCAGCGCAAGCGGCCCGCTCGCGCCCGTCACCAGTCTGGTCAGCGGCTTGACCGGTGGGCTCACCGGTGGCCTGGGCGGTAGCAACGCAAGCGGCCCGCTGGCGCCTGTCACCAACCTGGTCAGCGGCCTGACGGGCGGGCTCACCGGCGGCCTGGGCGGTGGTAACGCAAGCGGCCCGCTCGCGCCCGTCACCAGCCTGGTCAGTGGCCTGACCGGCGGGCTCACCGGCGGCCTCGGCAGCGGCAGCGCAAGCAGCCCGCTCGCGCCTGTCACCAACCTTGTCAGCGGCGTGGTGAGCACGGTCACCGGCGCAGCTGGCGGTGCCTCGGGTGGCGGCGCAGGCAATGCGCTCGCACCGGTTACCGGCATCGTCGCTGGTGTCACCGGCGGCAATGGCGCAGGCAGCGGCAGCGGCTCGGGCAACAACGCACTGGCGCCGGTTACCGGCCTCGTGAGTGGCCTGCTGGGCGGCCTCGGCGGCAAGCGCTAAGTGTCAAGCAGGCAATACATGCTTCGCGCTTCGTGCGCCTGCATGTAAGAATTAAAAAAAGGGGGCGCGTTCGACGCGCCCCTTTTAAAAGAGAACGCGATCGGCCACGCAGCAGCGCCAAGGGTAGCGGCACCCCTGGCGTCATTGGCACAGCGCGTTAAAGCCGCATGCTGATTTTTACGGATCCAGGGGTATTACCATGACGCACACACACCTGCGTGTTGCCACATTGCTGCTCGGCATCGGCGCCTGCAACAGTATCCTTGCGGAGCCACGCAGCCCGATCCTGGGCGATCCCACGCAAACCTTGCCTAGCATCGCGCCCGCGCGCCCGCCGCAGAGCAATGTCACCGTGCAGGTCGAACGGCCAGACTCCGCGCTGCAAAACCTGCTCACCAGCAAGCTCACGCCGCAGCGATTCCAGATCGAAGGCGTGAAGGCGATCCCATTCGCGGAGATCGCAGCCAGGTTCGCACCGCTGGCCGGCAAGGAAATCACGGTGGGCCAGCTGCTGGCGGTAGCGAATGAAGTCACCCAGATGTACCAGCAACGCGGCTTTCCGCTGTCCTTCGCCTTTGTCCCGGCGCAGAGCTTCGAAAATGGCAATGTGCTGGTCACCGTGGTGGAGGGCCATGTTTCCACCATCACGATCCGCGGCGAAGCGGGCCCGGCCGAAGGCCGCCTGCGCGCCATCGCAGAGCAATTGATGCAGGACCAGCCGCTGCGCCGCGAGACCTTCGAGCATTACGTCAACGTGCTGGCGCTGCAGCCCGGCATGCAGGTGGCCGCGACCGTGCAACCGCCGCAGACCACGGACGGCGCCTGCGAGATGGTGCTCGAGGTCAAGCGCAAGCCCTTTACGTTTGGCATGGGCTTGGATTACAAGGATCCGAGCGTGCGCGGCATCTTCACCGCCACCACCAACAGCCTGACGCCGCTGGGAGAACAGATATCGGTCTCCGCGCTGGCGCCCCGGGGCCCGGACCATGAGGAATACTACGTCGCCAGCTACGGCCAGCCGATCGGCACCGAGGGCATGATGGCCCGCCTGAGCGCCTCGCATTACCGTGGCGTGCCGCAAAACGGCACGCTGGCGCAGATCGGCTTCGATACGCGCTACGTGAACGACACCAAGCGCCTCGGCGGCACGCTCAGCTATCCGGTGATCCTCAACAACGCATACTCGCTCACGGCTACCGGCGGCCTCTATGCCAACGACCAGTTCGAGCGCTACACGCAGTCGGGCACGGGCAGCCAGATCGCGCTGACCACGCACGTGCGCGTGCTGAGCGCGGAACTCGCCTATGTGCAGCGGCAGGAGGGCCAGACCCGCAGTGCCACGCTAGGCGTCTACAAAGGCATGAACGCGCTCGGCGCGAGCCGTGAGAACAACGTCAACGACCTGGACTTCGTGCGCAGCCGGCTAGTGGTGTCGCAGGCCACCGACTTGCCCTGGGGCTTCGGCGTAGCGGTATCCGCGGCGGGCCAGTACAGCGGGCAGCGCCTGGCGTCGAGCGAGCAGATCAGCTTTGGCGGCCGCTTCTTCGGGCTCGGCTATCCGGCGGGCGAGGTGGCGGGCGACAAGGGCTGGGGCGCGTCGGCTGAGATCAACCGCCTCTTTACGCCCGGCCTGACCTACCTGAAGACCGTGCAGCCTTACGTGCTGACTGACATGGCGCGCGTGTACTCGAACAGTTTGTCGCTGGTGCACCGCACGCTGCAATCGGTGGCCATCGGCCTGCGCTTCTCGGACCGGCGCTACTACACGCTGGATGTCTCGGTGGCGCAGCCGGTTGGCGACAAGCCGACCAATGCCGCGCGCCGGTCGCCGCGCCTGAACGCGACTTACTCCTATCAGTTTGAATAGGTGATGGCGCACCGCCTCCACCAGCCTCGCCGAGGCGCTGCGCACCGTGCCCGGCATTGCATTTGGCGCGGGCGAAGGCGGCAACCCGGTTGGCGGCCGGCCCTTTATCCGTGGCTACGATGCGCAGGCCAGCACCTTCCTGGATGGCATGCGCGACATCGGCGCGCCATCGTGCGAGATGTTCAACATCGAGTCGGTCGAGGTTACCAGCGGGCCGGCCGGCGCCAACGGTGGCGTCGGCCCACGCAGCACGCACACGCGTGACGACAACCTCTTCAACTATCAGCTCGGCATGGTCTACAAGCCGGCGGAAAACGCCAGTGTCTACTTGTCCTACGGCACCTCGTCCACGGCAGCCGGCGCCGTGGTCGGCCAGGGCAGCGAGCCGAGCGGGATCGCGCCGACCAGCGCGGGCTCCGCGTTGCCTCCGCGCCGCCATTTTCAACGTCAACCTGCGCTACTGAGCCGAGGTGGGTCGCCGCCGTGGCGCGCGGGAGCCGCTCGCGCCACGGCATGTATTCCCATACCGCAACCCCCAACATGTAACGTTTTCGCTACAGACGCTATGCATGTATGTCTTGACTGACATATGAAACGCAAATGATAATCCCTCTCATTCGCAACATCATTCAAGAAATCGGGGGAATTCGTGCAGACCGCTTTTGTCGTCCGGAAGAACAAGAAACATAACGTCATCCCGCGCCTTTCCGGTGCCGTCGGCATGGCGGTCGCAGCCGCGCCGGTGGCTGCCCAATCGGTCAGCACGACCGTTGCCGCCGTGGAATTGCCCGCGGTAACCGTCAGTGGCGCCAACGAAAGCGGCTTCAAGGCGGACACCGCATCGTCGATCAAGACGCCCGCCGCCCTGCTCGATACACCCAAGTCGATCACCATCATTCCGCAGGAAGTGATCCAGAGCACCGGCTCGACCAGCCTGAGCGATGTGCTGCGTACGGTACCCGGAATCTCCTTCGGTGCCGGCGAAGGCGGCAACCCGGTTGGCGACCGGCCCTTTATCCGTGGCTACGATGCGCAGGCCAGCACCTTCCTGGATGGCTTCCGCGACATCGGCTCGCAAAGCCGCGAGCTGTTCAACGTCGAATCCGTCGAGGTCACCAAGGGCCCGGCCGGCGCCTACGACGGCCGCGGCTCGGCCGGCGGCAGCATCAATATCGTCAGCAAGGCGCCCAAGCTGACCAGCTTCGCCGAAGGCAACATTGGCGTCGGCAACGCAGACTACAAGCGCGCCACGGTCGACGGCAACTGGAAGTTCGCCGACCACGCGGCTTTCCGCCTGAACGCCATGTATCACGATGCCGGCGTCGCCGGGCGCGATACCACGCACCAGAGTCGCTGGGGCTTTGCGCCCTCCGTGGCCTTCGGCCTGGGTACCGACACCCGCCTGACGCTGTCCTACTACCACATGCAGTCGGACGATATCCCCGACACCGGCATCCCGTACAACAACCCCACCTTCAATCGCCGCACCGATGGCCGCCCGCGCCTGAGCGTTGCCGGCGACGGCTCGCCGGTGAACGTGCCGCGCAACACCTATTACGGCTTGTCCGATCGCGACTTCCGCAAGGATAAGGCCGATATGGGCACCATCCGCTTCGAGCACGATTTCAGCCCCGCGCTCAAGTTCCGCAACCAGACCCGTATTGCCAAGACCAGCCAGGACTTCATCTGGACCCAGCCGGACGACAGCCAGGGCAATCTGTACTACGGGATGATCTGGCGCCGCGCCAATACGCGTGTGGCCACCGCCAACACCATTGCCAACCAGACCGACCTGTCGGGTGAGTTCGCCACCGGCACCATCAAGCACAAGTACGCCTTCGGCGTGGAGTTCGCGCAAGAGAAGAGCGAGAACGACAGCTACAACGTGGCGACCGGCAGCAACCGCTGCCCGAGCGGCCCGGGCGCTGCCGGCGGCTACAACTGCACCACGCTGTACAACCCGAACCCCAACGACCCATGGGCTGGCGCCATCAGCCGCGCGAACAACCCGACCAACTCGAAGACCAACACCAGCTCGGTCTACGCCTTCGATTCGATCGAGCTGAACAAGCAGTGGCTGCTCAACGCCGGCGTGCGCTTTGACCGCTACAGCACCGAGTTCCAGGCCGCCCGCGCCGCCAACGGCACCCGCGCCGAGTACTCACGCGACGACAACCTGTTCAACTACCAGTTGGGCGTGGTCTACAAGCCGGTGGACAACGCCAGCTTCTACGTCTCCTACGGCACCTCGTCGACCCCGGCCGGCTCCTTCCTGGCCCAAGGCAGCGACGGCAACGCACTGGGGCCGGACCGCAGTGGCCGCAATCCCGGCTCCGACCTCGCACCGGAAAAGAACCGCGCCTTCGAGATCGGCACCAAGTGGGACGTGCTGCGCAAGCGCCTGGCGCTGACCGCCGCGATCTTCCGCGTGGAAACCACCAATGCGCGCATCACGCAGCAGGACGGCACCGCCGCCATGGCCGGCAACAAGCGCGTGGACGGCGTAGAACTGGGCTTCTCGGGCAACGTCACCGACAAGTGGGCCGTATTCGGCGGCTACACGCACCTGAAGAGCGAACTGCGCAACAACGGCGGCTCCGGTGCGGCCTTCGGCGCCACCAACGGCCAGTCCTTCCCCAACACGCCAGCGGACAGCTTCAGCGTGTGGAGCACCTATCAGATCATCCCCAACCTCACGGTAGGCGGTGGTGCGTATTACGTCTCCAAGGTGTGGGGCAGCGAAGCCACCAACAAGTGGGTGCCCTCGTACTGGCGCTTTGATGCGATGGCCTCGTATCGCATCAACAAGAACGTGGCGGTGCAGCTCAATGTGTTCAACCTGGCCGACAAGGTCTATTACAACCAGGCCTTCGCCAGCCACTACGCATCGATCGCTCCCGGACGCTCCGGTGTCCTGAGCCTCAACGTGCGTTATTAAGCGGCGGCAAGCGCTCGGCAAACCCTGCGCTGCTGACCGGTCTTGCTGGCCGGCCAGCCCGCACACGGCACACCACCCTTGCGGCACGGTGTGCCGTTTTTACTTTATCGCCCCATATGGAAACACCGGAAACACTGGCTACACTCTCCTTGCGCATCGTCTCTCCCGGAGAGCTTGACCAGCTTGGCCCCAACGGCCTGGCCGACAAGCTGCGCGAGCCGCCACACCTGGCGCTGCCCTGGCTGGGCGGCGCCGCCGTGCAAGGCAACCTCGAAGCGCAAATGATTCTCGGCCAGTGGTTTCTCGCCGGCCACGGCGTCGAGCGCGACGAAGCCCGCGCCTTCGCGTGGTTCAAGCACGCCGCGCACGCCGGCCACGCCGGGGCCTCGAACATGACTGGCCGTTGCTACGAAAACGCCTGGGGCACGCTGCAGGACGATCACGCGGCAGCGCAGTGGTACACGCTCGCGGCGCAGCGCGGCTCCGACTGGGGCATGTACAACCTGGCAACCGCGCTGGTGCTGGGCCGCGGCATTGCCGCCAGCCGCCCGCAAGCGCTCGACTGGTATCTGCGGGCCGCCGACATGGGGCACGCCAAGTCGCTCAATATCGTGGGCGGCTTCTACGAGGACGGCTGGGAAGTAGAACGCGACGCAGCCGTGGCAATGGACTACTACCGCCGCGCCGCCGAAGGCGGCGATTTTCGCGGCCAGTTCAACTACGCCCGCGCGCTGGCGCTATGCGGCCAGGAACACGAGGCCATCCGCTGGGTGCGGCAAGTGCCACGCACCGCCAATGCGCCCTTCATCGACAAGATGCTCGCCTTCCTGCGCGACGCGCCCGACGCAGCGCTGAACCAGTTGTATAGCCACGCGGACGATGCCGCGCAGCTCAGCTCACGCGAAACCCAATCTTCAGCGTGACCTGGAAGTGCGCAACCTTGCCGTCCGCGATGTGCCCGCGTGTCTCAACCACTTCGAACCAGTCGATATGCTTGATGGTCTCGCTCGCCTTCTCGATGGCGCTACGGATCGCCGCGTCGCAGCCGTCCGGCGACGAGCCCACGATCTCGACCAGTTTGTAGGTGTGGTTTGACATGTCCGCCCTCCTTGGCGCGATGGCCGCTGGCTATGATCCGCACCCGCCAGCTTGGTGCTCCGGATACGTTTCTCCATCATAGGCAGCGGGCACGGCAAATCCAAAGTGCGGTTACTCGCCGACAAGATTGCTGACGGGTTAAGCACCGGCCCCGTGCCGGCGTTTCATGCCTGAGGCTGGCCCGCGCGCCGGCGTGCCGGCTGGTCCGGCACCGCGCGGCGCCGCCCGGCGATGTCCTCGGCGAGCCATTCGACGAAGGCGCGCACCGCCGGCGGCAGGTGGCGCCCCGCCATGGTCTGTATCTGCAGCGCGCGCTGCTGCATGGCGCGGCTGGCGATCGGCACCAGCACGCGCCGCTCCGCGCGCAGGTTGTTGCGCACCGCCAGGGAACCCGTCAGGTACACCGCGTCCGCGTACGCCTGGTAGCCCACCAGCGCGCTCAGTGAATTGCTGCTAAGCAATATGCGCGGGCGCAGCCCCTCCACGCCGCAGGCCAGGTCGAACAGTTGCCGGATGGTGTTGGTTTCGCTGGGCAGCGCCAGCGGATACGCAACCACTTCCTTCAGGCTGGCGCGCTTGAGCGCGGCCAGCGGATGCTTGCGCGCTACATAGGCATAGACCGGCGCGGCTTCCGAATAGGCAACTTCGATGCCTTCCTGGGCCGCGATGGCGAACGTCAGCGCCAGGTCCACCGTGCCCTCGCGGACCATGCGCGTGGCGACCGCGGGCGCGCAGACTTCAAGCGAAAAGCTCACGCCGGGGAAACGGCGCTGGAACAGCGCCATCGCGTAAGGCATGTAGTCCCGCGCAAAGCCGTCGGTGCAGGCCAGCCTGACTTTGCTGTGCGCCACGCTAAGCAAGCCCTGGAGATCGGCCTGCAGGGTCTGCGCGTCGAGGAAGGCGCGGCGTCCGTACTGCTGCACCACCAGTCCGGCCTCGGTCAGGCGCATGCCGCGCGGCTCGCGCTCAAAGAGCGCCGTACCGAGTTCCGCTTCGAGCCGGGCCACCTGCCGGCTGATGGCCGACACCGCGACATGCAACGAGGCAGAGGCCGCACTGAGCGAACCGCGCTGCGCCACCTCCAGGAAATAGGCCAGCGGTACCGCGTGGATCGATGTGAGCTTCATGGTTTTGCTTCCGGCTTCCGTGCTTCTGGCTTGCGCGCTGGTGGTGAGATAGGCGGGCGGCGCGCTGCAATGCCGCACCGGCCTTTGCACAATGATAATTCCTGCCTGCACTTGCCTTGCTGATTTTAGAAAGCAGCTTTCTAACCGGCCCGAGCGCCATTGGTGCCGAAATGCCGTGCAGCGCGGCCTGCGCGGCAGGTTCTCGCGCAAACGGCACCGTGGCGGTGCGGGTAGTGCGCCGCGCCACGCCACGGGCGGGCGTGAACTGGCATGCAAGGACCGCAGATGCTGTTGGCATTGCGACACGCCCCTTCGCGGGAACCGGCCCGGCTGCCCTTATCGTTACGCCATGCCCCGCCGCGCAGCGTATGCAAGGCGGCATGCGGCAGCGGGGCGCCGACAAAAATGCAATAGCCAAGCAAGGAGACCGTAACCTCATGGAAGACATCTGCTACCTGGGCGCCGTGGAAATGGCCCGCGCCATCCGCACCCGCGAACTCGGCGTGCGCGAAGTGGTTGACGCGCATATCGCGCGCATCCAGCGCGTCAACCCGGCCATCAACGCCATCGTCACCACCACCTTCGACGAGGCACAGACAGCGGCCGATGCGGCCGACACGGCGCTGGCGCGCGGCGCCGTGCCCGGGCCGCTGTTTGGCCTGCCCGTGGCGCACAAGGATTCCTTCCTGAGCGCAGGCGTGCGCACGACCTTTGGCTCCGCCGTGTACCGGGATTTCGTGCCGGCGCAGGACAGTGCCGTGGTGGCGCGCCAGCGGGCGGCGGGCGCCATCATGCTGGGCAAGACCAACCTGCCGGAGTTCGGCGCGGGCTCGCACACCTTCAATGCCGTGTTCGGCGCCACGCGCAACCCCTATCGCCAGGACGTATCGGCGGGTGGCAGCAGTGGTGGCAGCGCGGCGGCGCTGGCCGCGGGCATGGTCGCGTTGGCCGATGGCTCGGACATGGGCGGTTCGCTGCGCAACCCGGCCAGCTTCTGCAACGTGGTGGGCTTGCGAGCGTCGATCGGCCGCGTGCCGATGACGCCGGCCAACCATGCCTTCAACACGCTCACGGTGGGCGGGCCGATGGGCCGCTCGGTGGCGGATGTGGCGCTGATGTTCAGCGTGCTGGCCGGCGACGATCCGGCCGACCCGCTGGCAATCGCTGCCGACGCCAGCGATTTCGCCACCCTGCCCCGGATCGATGGCAAGGGCCTGCGCGTGGCGGTCAGCCCGACGCTCGGCGGGCTGCCGTTCGAGCCGGCGGTGAGCCGCATGCTGCAGGAGGGGATTCGCCAGTGCCAGGCGCTGGGCTGCACGGTGGACGAGGCGGAGCCGGATTTCAGCGGGGCCGACCACGCCTTCGAGGTGCTGCGCGCGCTGGCGTTCGCCACCAATTACGGCGCGGCGCGCACCGAGCATGGCGAACGGATGAAGGAAACGGTGCGCTGGAACATCGATCTGGGCCTGGCCCAGGACGGCGCCGCGATGGCGGAAGCCGCGCGGGCCCACAGCCGCATGTTTGCACGCATGCAGGCGTTGCTGGCGCGTTACGATTTCCTGATCGCGCCGGTGTCGCAGGTGACGCCGTTCGCCGTCGAAACCGAGTATCCGCAGCGCATCGAAGGCGTGCAGATGCCTAGCTATATCGGCTGGATGCGCTCGTGCTACCGCATCACCATCACGGGCCATCCCGCCATCTCGGTGCCCTGCGGCTTTACCGACGACGGCTTGCCGGTGGGCTTGCAGATCGTCGGCAAGTATCGCGGCGAGCGCGCGCTGCTGGCGTTTGCGCAACTGTTCGAGCAGGCCAATCCTGCCGGGCGCATCCGCCCGGCGCTGTAAGCCACCACGGCGGCGCCGGCCAGGACCGGCGCACCGGGCCACATTGACCATTTCGACAACATCGACCACATTGATCGCAACACAAGGGGAAACACAGATGTTTGCAACGCACATGACAAGATGGACGCTGGGCATGACCAGCGGCGTGGCCCGATGCATCATTGGCGGTGCCGCCGCCTGCGCAGCACTGGCGGCTGCCGGGCCGGCGCTGGCCCAGACGTACCCGGACAAGCCGGTCAAGCTGGTAGTGCCGTTTCCCCCGGGCGGCTCCACGGATGTGCTGGCCCGCCTGGTGGCGCGCAAGCTGGGCGAAGTGCTGCGGCAATCCGTGGTGGTGGAGAACAAGGCCGGTGCGGGCACGATCGTCGGTGCCGACTATGTGGCGAAAGCCACGCCTGACGGCTATACCCTGCTGCTCAGTGCCGCCACCACGTTCACCGTGAATCCGGTCACATACTCGCGCCTGCCCTACGACTCGCTCAAGAGCTTCGAGCCGCTCGGCATGGTCGGCTCCACCGCGCTAGTGCTGCTGGCCAATCCGGCGGTCAAGGCGGACACGCTCAAGCAACTGGTGGCCGAGGCCAAGGCCACGCCGGGCGGCATGTCCTACGGCTCCTATGGCGCGGGCACCACCGCGCACTTCGCGGGCGAGATGATCAACGCGGCGACCGGCATGGGCTTGCTGCACGTACCGTACAAAGGCAGCGCGCCCGCCATGGCCGACCTGATCGGCAATCAGATCCCGCTGTCGGTCGATACCGTGGTGGCAGCCGCGCCGCAAATCAAGGGCGGCAAGGTCAAGGCCATCGCCGTCACCAGCGCCGCGCGTTCGATGCTGTTGCCCCAGGTGCCCACGGCGATCGAAAGCGGCTATCCCGGCGTGTCGCTCAGCACCTGGTTTGCCATCGTCGCGCCCAAGGGCATTCCCGCGCCGGTGCGCCAGACGCTGGACGCCGCCATTGCCAGCATGATGAAGGATCCCGCGCTGCAGCAGAGCATGACCGCCAACGGCTTCGAGCCCGAGTACGGCAGCGCCGGCGAATACCGCGCGCGCGTCACCAGCGAGATCGCGCGCCTGCGCAAGATCGCGCAAGCGGCCAATATCCACGCGGATTAAGCGGCATCAGCCAGCATCAACAAGCATCAACCGAATTGACCGATATCAGCCTCGCATGCTGCCATGCGAGGCCGCCCGCTCGCGAAAGAACGCCTCGAAGAATTCCACGCAAACCCGGATCTTGGCCGAGGTGGTCAGGCGCGACGGGTACACCGCCCAGATGTTCGCCTCTTGATGGCATTCGGGCAGGATCTGCTCAAGTTCACCCGTGGCCAACTGCGGGCCCACGTCCCATAGCGAGCGCAGCACGATGCCGCGCCCGTCGACCGCCCAGCGCACCACGATCTCGCCGTGGTTGGACGAGAGCGGCCCGGTGACCTTAACGGTCTGCTCGATGTTGCCATTCATCCCGTTACGCAGCTTCCAGACACCGAAGGGATGGTCGCGCTCCTTGATCACCAGGCAATCATGGCTGGCGAGGTCGGCCAGCGTGCGCGGCCGGCCCCGGCGCGCGAGGTAGGCGGGGGCCGCGCACAGGATCCGGTGGTTGTCGCCAAGCCGGCGCGCGATATGGTGCGGTGCGATCTCATCGCCCACTCGGATATCGAGGTCAAAGCCTTCCGTGGCTACATCCACCAACCGGTCGAACACCTCGAAGCGCACCTGGAGCGCGGGATAGCGCATAGACAACTCCGAGATCGCCGGCGCCACGACGACGCGGCCGAAGCCGAAGCTGGAGCAAACCCGCAGCAGGCCACGCGGCTCGCGGCGCGCGCTGGAGACTTCCTCGTAGAGACGGTCCACATCGTCGAGGATACGCTGCGCCAGCGCATACACCCGCTCGCCATCGTCGCTCACTACCACGCGGCGGGTAGTGCGGTGAAACAACTTGACCGCAAGTGCGGCTTCGAGCAGCTGGATCCGCTTGCTGATATAGGCAGGCGAAACGCCGAGTGCCTCGGCAGCGGCGGCAAAGCTGGACTTGCGCGCCACTTCGATGAAGACCCGCAGGTCCTCGTTGAGCACGTCATTCTTCACGATGTGTGTTTTATGGCATTACAGTTTGGCCGATTATATTCCGCCTGAAGTTGCTTACCATGGGCCTCCCCGATCCCATCAGTGAGGACTCCAACGTGAACCCGACCTCCCCCACGCCCCTGCGCATTGCCGTCATCCCTGGCGACGGCATCGGCAATGAAGTCATGCCCGAAGGCCTGCGCGTGCTGGAAGCCGCCGCCGAGCGCTACTCGCTGGCGCTTGAATTCGTCCGCTTCGACTGGGCGCACTGCGACTACTACCTGCAAACCGGCGCGATGATGCCGGCGGACTGGCGTGAGCAACTGGAAGGGTTCGACGCGTTGTATTTCGGCGCGGTGGGCTGGCCGGCCAAAGTGCCGGATCATGTCTCGCTGTGGGGCTCGCTGCTGAAGTTCCGGCGCGAGTTCGACCAGTACGTGAACCTGCGCCCGGTGCGGCTATTCGAGGGCGTGCCTTGCCCGCTGGCCAACCGCAAGCCGGGCGACATCGATTTCTTCGTGGTGCGCGAGAACACCGAGGGGGAATACACCTCGCTGGGCGGCCGCATGTTCGAGGGCACGCAGCGCGAGGTGGTGTTGCAGGAATCCGTGTTCAGCCGCGTGGGCACCGACCGCGTGCTGCGCTACGCCTTCGCGCTGGCGCAATCGCGGCCGCGCCGCCACCTCACGGTGGCGACCAAGTCCAACGGCATCGCGGTCAGCATGCCGTACTGGGACGAACGCGCCGACGCCATGGCAAAGCACTACCCGGATGTGACGGTTGACCGGCAGCACATCGACATCCTCACGGCGCGCTTCGTGCTGCAACCAGACCGCTTCGATGTGGTGGTGGCTTCCAACCTGTTCGGCGACATCCTCT
The DNA here is from genome assembly GCF_058794615.1 of Cupriavidus sp. GW823-FHT07A04. Lineage (NCBI taxonomy): Bacteria > Pseudomonadati > Pseudomonadota > Betaproteobacteria > Burkholderiales > Burkholderiaceae > Cupriavidus > Cupriavidus sp. GW823-FHT07A04. The sequence goes on along the minus strand of NZ_JBXAHA010000019.1, from coordinate 22,099 downwards.
CCGACCTGGGCCCCGCCTGCGCCGGCACCATCGGGCTGGCGCCTTCGGCCAATCTCAACCCGGACCGCACGTTTCCCTCGCTGTTCGAGCCGGTCCATGGTTCGGCGCCGGACATCTACGGCAAGGCCATCGCCAACCCGATCGCGATGATCTGGTCGGGTGCGCTGATGCTGGACTTCCTCAGCAGCACCGAAGGCTTGGCGGCGGCCGACAGCGCACGCTACCGCGAAGCGCACGATGCCATCGTGCAGGCTATCGAGGCCGTGCTGGCGCAGGGTCCGCGCACGCCGGACCTGGGCGGCGAAGCGCGCACGGATGACGTGGGCGCGGCCATTGCGGCGATTGTGCGCAACGCCAAGCCACTAGCGAACGCACTCGCTGCATAGCTGCGTGGCGCATGTGCCGTGCGTGCGCGCCAAGGGCCGCGGCACAGGCTTTTGCGGCAGCAAGGATCATGCCATTGCATGGCGCGATTCGTGCCCTCGACTTGCTGTGGTTTGCGATGTCTTGCCCAACTGTTTCCAGACTGATGCCTGACGCGTAAAACGATCGGATGCGCCGAGAAAGTGTTTGTCCTTTCCGGTGCATACGTTCTACCTTACGAGTGTGCGCCCTGCCTTTCCGGAGACCGCAATGGCAATCCGTTCCACCGCCTCACACAGCACCGCGCAGTTGCGACGGCTCGTCGGCCAGTTGCAGGCCGAGGTCGATTCGCTTGATCACCTGGCGATCTTCGACGCCGAGACCCAGACCGCGCTGGGCCAGGCGCGCGATCGCCTCACTCAAGGCATCGAGGCGATCGAAGATGCCATCCAGAGCCTGCGCACCCTGCAGCAGGTGCGCCCCTCGGCCATGCGCAGCCGAAAGACACCGCGCGCTGCCTGATCCACAGGGGCGCGGCCTTGTTGCCCGCAATGCTCAGAATTCCTGCACGGTCGGGCGCAGCACAATCTCGTTGATATCCACGTCGGCCGGCTGCTCGATCGCATAGGCGATAGCGCGCGCCACCGAATCGGCCGGGATGGCTTGCTGATAGAACTCGCCCACCACCTTGGCGCTTTCCGCGTGGGAGCTGCCCAGCTTGAGCTCCGAGTCGACCGCGCCCGGCGAAATCACCGTGGTGCGGATCGCGCCGCCGGTTTCATGCCGCAGGCCTTCGGAAATGGCGCGCACCGCGAACTTGGTACCGCTGTACACCGTGCCGCCCGGGCTGAACACCTTTACGCCCGCGACCGAGGCAATATTGATGAAGTGCCCCGTGCCCTGCTTCTGGAACACTGGCAGCGCGGCGGCGATGCCATACAGCACGCCCTTGATGTTGATGTCGATCATGCGCTCCCATTCCTCGACCTTGGCCTCGCTCATGGGGGCGATGGCCATGAGGCCCGCGTTGTTGATCATGACATCGATGCGGCCGAAGCTGGCCACGGCCTTTTGCACCAAGGCCTCGACATCGGCGCGCCGGCTCACGTCGGCTACCACCACCTCCACCTTGCCGCCCTTGGCGCGGATCTCGGCCGCCAGGGATTCCAGGCGGTCGCCGCGACGCGCGGCCAGCACCAGCGAGGCGCCCGCCGCGCCCAGGTGACGCGCGGTGGCTTCGCCCAGCCCGCTGCTGGCGCCGGTGATGACGACAACCTTGCTTGCGATGTTCGTGCTCATTGTTCACTCCGGAAAACTGCAGGCGCGCTGCCTGCGGATGGGAGTGATTATCTTGGCTGCGACGATCAATCAAAATGGAAACGTTTTGATTTCAGTATTCCATTTTCTGGAACTCATCAGCTAACGGCTAACGGCTATCGGCTATCGGCTATCGGCTATCGGCTAACCCTGCCCGGCGGCGGCATGCCACCGTCCACTCGTTCAAGCCAGCGGGAAGCGCGCTCAGCGCGCCGGCACGGCATCCTTGTCGCCGAAGTAAGCCACCAGCGCGTCGAACACCAGCCGGATGCGCATCGGCACCGGGCTACGGCGCGAGCGGTAGATGTACAAACCCCACGGCGCGGGCGCGAAGCGCTCCAGCACGCTGACGAGGCGGCCCGAGCGCAGATGGGGCTGCGCGAGATAGTCAGGCAACTGACCGTAGGCGAGCCCGGAGAGGATCGCCTCCATTTCGGTCTCCGGGTCGTCGGTGAGAAACGCTGGCGCGCGCGGATTGAACTGCTCGCCCTGCGCGAAATACCACGGCCAGGCGCGGCCGCTGCTGCGGTCGATCAGGCCTGTGGTGGGCAGCGCGGCGAGTTGGGCCAGGTCGGCGGGCTTGCCGACGCGCGCCACCAGCTCCGGCGTGCCCACGATATGGAAGCCCACCCGCGTCGTCATGCGCGCCACCAGCCGCTGGTCGCGGAACATGCCGAGGCGCAGGCCGATGTCGATCTCGTCGTCGACCACATCGGCGACCTGGTCCGAGAGCCGGATATCGAGCGTGATGCCCGGATGCGCCAGCGCCACCTTCCGCAGCGCCACCAGCAGATGCTGCCGCCCCAGCGTGCTCGGCGCGGTAATGCGCACGACGCCCTTGAGCTCCGTGTCCGAGCGACTGGCCGGATGCGCGAACAGGCTATCGACATCGACGAGCGCCGCGCGGGCGCGCTCGGCCAGCCGCTCGCCGGCGGCGGTGATGCGAATCTGGCGGGTGTTGCGGTGGAACAGCGGCTCGCCCACGGCTTCCTCGAGGTCCTTGACCGCGCGGGTGACGGTTTGCGGCGACGTGCCCAGCCGCGTCGCGGCCGCCTTGAACGAAGCCGACTCCGCTGCCGCGCAGAAGATCCTCAGCATTTCCAGCCGGTTGAGCATGGTGGTGTGCGCCGTGAAAAGCGCAGGTGCGTGGGTGATGATGCAAAAGCGCGATTATAGGAGCCGCCACGGCGTTGAATGAGAACTGTCTCATTGCCACCCTGGTCAATGTAGGTTGCGCATCGCTCGTTCCGCATCGCGCTTCTGTCTGGCAGAATGCCCGGCTCCCGCGCACGGCCTGCGCCATCCTGCGCGACGGTGCAATGTCCTCTGACGGCTCTCGCCGGCTTTTTGCCGTCTCTTCAATCTGCAAGCTGTAAGGATTCCTTTCTCGCATGAAGACGTTTTTTGTCTCGGTGGCGCTGTGCCTGGCATCTGGCGTGGCCAGCGCTTCCGGTAGCTTTGCCCAATGTCCTCAATTCTTCGCGCAAAGCGCGGCCCCCAAGGCACCGAGCTCGGCCGAGCTTAAGCTGCGCCCGCTTTGCTATGACGCCTTTGCGGTCATGCACTCGGGCCGCAGCAAGACCCCGCTGTACGTGGCCGAGCGCCTGTCGCGCGCGCAACTGATCGATGCCAGGGACGAAGCACGAACGAATCGCTTCTTTTCCGATGCGCGCCTGCCCCGCGCCGAGCGGGCGGAACTGGACGATTACAAGGGCAATGAAGGCATCGACCGTGGCCATATGTCGCCTGCGGCTGACCAGCCGACCGCGCAAGCCATGTCGCAATCGTTCACGCTTGCCAACGTGGTGCCGCAATACAGCCAGAACAACCGCAAGGCATGGGCCTCCATCGAAAAGGCCACGCGCAAGTACGCCATGCGCGCGGCCGGCGATGTCTATGTCATCACGGGCCCGGTCTTCGATGGCAACGTTCGCACCATCGGCAACGGCAAGGTCTGGGTCCCCACATACCTCTACAAGCTCGTCTACGATCCATCGACCAACCGCGCCTGGGCGCACTGGATCGAAAACTCCGACGCCGCCCGGCCGGGCAAGCCGATCTCCTACGGCGAACTGGTCAAGCGCACCGGCATCGAGTTCCTGCCTGGCGTTCAGCCGGCAAGCTGATGCGCCAGACGTGCCGGGCTGCGGCACGCCCGGCACGTCTGCCCGGACAGTGGCACACTTGCAGCTTTCCGGATTTCTGTCCTGCCGATCAACGTCACTGAGTGTCAATGGAGCAAGCAAGCATGCCTAACCACAGCAACAGCCAATGGATCCGCGTTGAAACCGAAGGCGGCGCCTTCGATGCCTACCTGGCCCTGCCGCCCACTGGCAAGGCTGCCAATGCACCGGGCATCGTGCTGGTGCAGGAAATCTTCGGCGTCAATGAACATATCCGCGCGGTAGCGGACCAGTACGCCCTCGACGGCTACGTGGTGCTGGCGCCGGACGTGTTCTGGCGCCTGGCGCCGCGCGTGGAGCTCGGCTATGCTGGTGCGGACATGGCGCGCGCGATGGAGTTGCGCCAGAAGGTGGATGTGGAGCTGGCGGTGAAAGACATCGCCGCCACCGCCAAGGCGCTGCGCGGCCAGCTCAGCCCGGGCGCAAAGATTGCGGCGGTGGGCTACTGCTTCGGTGGCCTGATGGCCTACCTGAGCGCCGCGCGCGGCCTGGTCGATGCGGCGGTTCCTTACTATGGCGGCGGCATCCAGAACAATCTGCAGGAAGCCGCCAGTATCAAGGTGCCGGTCCAGTTCCACTACGGCGCGCTCGATGCGCATATCCCGGCTGACGCCGTCGAGAAAGTGCGCGCGGCCGTGGCCGGCAATCGCCAGGCGGAAATCCACGTCTATGCGCAGGCCGATCACGGCTTCAACTGCTGGGCGCGCGGCTCGTATCATCAGCCGTCCGCCGCGCTGGCCCATGGCCGAGCCCTGACTTTCCTGGCTGGCGCGCTGTCCGCCTGAGCCAGCGGTAGCGGCAGCCGGCAGCCGCCGCCACCGGGCTGCATACACGCACGCGCCATGGCCCTGCCGTGGCGCGCTGCCTCGCTTTATCGTCCCCTTGCGCCGGGCGTCCTGCCCGGCGTCTCTCGCCTTCCCCCACGCCAGGGCGGCTTGCGCCTGTGCCGTCCCGCCCCTATGCTGGCCCCTCGAAGGCCAACGCCGCGGCCATGGCATCGTGCTTGCGCCAGGCATGCAATGACGCGATCAAACCCCGCGGCATCGGCTCTCAAGACCTGCTGGACCCTAAAACCATAACGGAGACCACCATGCAGTCAGAGCAGCAGCGCGTCCTGCGCAATACCATCCCCGATGCCCTCGCCCGCGCGGTACGGCGCAGCCCCGACAAGGTGGCGCTGCGCTTTGGCGAACGCAGCTGGACCTATCGCGAACTCGAGGCCGCGGCGGCCAGCGTGGGCGCCGCGCTGCAACGGTGGGGCCTGCGCCCCGGCGACCGCGTGGCGGCGTTCGGCAAGAATTCGGATGCCTACGTGCTGCTGTGGCTGGGCTGCCTGCGTGCCGGGCTGATCCATGTGCCGGTGAATTTCTCGATGACGCGCGGCGAGGTCGAATACATCGTCGCCCAGTCCGGCGCCAGCGCGCTGTTCGCCGACCCGGCGCTGGCCGCGCACGTCGAAGGGCTGCCTTGCCCATTGCTGGGGAGCCTGCATGGCGGCGGCCAGCGCGACGTGCTGACGGCGGCCAAGGGCCCCGCCGGGGAGATCCTCGCCACCCTTGACGACGCCATGCCGGCGCAGATCCTCTACACCTCCGGCACCACGTCCGCGCCCAAGGGGGCGGTGCTGACGCATCGCGCCTTGCTGGCCGAATACATGAGCGCCATCGCCACGTGCGACATCAAGCCGGAGGATGACGCGCTGGCTGCGCTACCGCTCTACCACTCCGCGCAGATGCATGTCTTCCTGATGCCGCTGCTGCTGATGGGCGGCAGCATCCTGCTGGCGCAAAGTCCCGAGCCGGGCTACTGCCTGCGCACGGTGCGCGAGGCCGGCATCACCAGCTTCTTTGCGCCACCCACCGTATGGATTGCGCTGCTGCGCCACGCGGACTTCGATCCGCGCCAGCTGGTCTCGCTGACCAAGGCCTATTACGGCGCCTCGATCATGCCGCTGCCGGTGCTGCAGGAGCTACGCGAGCGACTGCCCGCGCTGGGCTTTTTCAACTGCTACGGACAAAGCGAGATCGGCCCGCTGGCCACGGTGCTCGGCCCCGATGAGCACCGCGAGCGGCCCGCTTCGGCCGGGCGGCCCGTGCTGAATGTGGAAACCCGCATCGTCGACGAAAAGATGCAGGACGCCAGACCCGGCGAGCTCGGCGAGATCGTGCACCGTTCGCCGCAATTGCTCACCGAGTACTGGGACAAGCCGGAGCAGACCGCCGAGGCCTTCAGCGGCGGCTGGTTCCACTCGGGCGACCTGGGCTATATGGACGAGGGCGGCTATCTGTATGTGGTGGACCGCATCAAGGACGTGATCAATTCCGGCGGCGTGCTGGTATCCAGCCGTGAAGTCGAGGAGTGCCTGTACCAGCATGAGGCCGTGGCGGAAGTCGCCGTCTTCGCGCTGCCGCACCCCAAGTGGGTGGAAGCCGTGGCGGCTTGCGTGGTGCTCAAGCGCGAGACGCGCGCTGAGGAGGAGGCGCTGCTTGCCCATGCCCGCGCCGCGCTCGCCCCGTACAAGGTGCCCAAGCGCATCGTGTTCGTGCCCGACCTGCCGCGCAACACCGCCGGCAAACTGCTCAAGCGGCAATTGCGCGAGGATTACGCGAACTTGTTCGGGACAGGCGCGTAGGCGAAGGCGATCAGGACTTCAGCAACGTCAGCAAGGCCTCGGCCGCTGCGGCCGACGAAGCAGGATTCTGCCCGGTCACGAGCCGCTGCGCCACCAGCGCGTAGCTCTGCCAGTCGGCCGCCTTGCTGTAGTGGCCGCCCAACCGCTTGAGTTCATCCTCGACCAGGAAGGGCACCACCTCGGTCAGCTGGACGGCGGCCTCCTCGGCATTGGAAAAGCCGGTCACCGCCTTGCCCCGCACCAGCGGCTCACCGTCCGGGCCACGCACATGGCGCAGCACGCCGGGCGCGTGGCACACGGCGGCAACCGGCTTGCCAGCGGCATACATGCTCTCGATCAGCGCGATGGAAGCGCGATCCTCGGCGAGGTCCCATAACGGGCCGTGGCCACCGGGATAGAACACGGCGTCGTAGTCGCCACCCTTGACCTGCGCGAGCTTTAGCGTGCTGGCCAGGGCAGCCTGGGCCGCGGCGTCCTTGCGCAAGCGTCCGGTGGCTTCGGTCTGCGCATCGGGCGCGTCGCTCTTGGGGTCCAGCGGCGGCTGGCCGCCCTGGGGCGAGGCCAGCGTGATGTCGGCCCCCGCATCGCGGAACACATAGTAGGGCGAGGCAAACTCTTCAAGCCAGAAGCCGGTTTTCTTGCCAGTATTGCCCAACTGGTCATGCGAGGTCAGAACCATCAGGATCTTCATGCTGTGCTCCTTGCTGTGGGATGAACGGCGCCAGGCGAAGGAGCGGGTGCGCTATGCGCGGCCGCCTCTCCACCCGGGAACCCTAACACCCTTAGACCTCAGACAATAGAAGATCCGGGCAACCCCATCGTCAGTAAGGCATTGCCACGCCGTTCTGCACCTTGACCCGGTCGCCGTTGCGCAGGTTGTACGGCGTCGACTGGGTCAGCGTGAGGTAGCTGTTGTCGGTGGTGCGCACGCGGATGCGGTACGCGGGCGGTGCCGTGTTGGCACGCTTCTCCACCTCGTTGCCGGCCACCGCGCCAACCACCGCGCCGCCGATGGTCGCGACCGTATTGCCGCGGCCGCCGCCCACCTGGTGGCCGAGCAGGCCGCCAACCATGCCGCCGATCAAAGTACCGGCGACGCCGCCGCTAGCCGGCTGTCCCGGCAACATCTCGATGGATTCAACCTGGCCATAGCGCACGCCGTAGGCATCGTTGCCGTAGGCGGCTTGCGGCTGGCTCGCCTGCGGATAGCCGGCTTGCGGGTAACCCTGTTGCGGATAGCTCTCCTGTACCGGCGCCTGCGGGTAGCCCGATTGCGGGTAGTCGGCCTGAGGGTAAGCGGGTTGCTGGTAGCCCTGCTGCGGATAGGCCACGGGGTAAGCGCCACCCGCCTGCGTGCTGCTGCCGTACGTGCCCGAATTGCCATAGGCCCCGTAGCCGCCATACCCGCCGCCATATGGCGCGCTCACGCAGCCGGCCAGGGCGCCCGCTGCAAGCAAGGCAAGCGCGGCGGTACGAAGGGGGAAAGAAGGGAAAGGCATCGGGGAAACTCCTGCGGTAGCAACGCGAGTGGGAATGCGCGCGAGTCTAGGGCCGCAGGAGCGCCTCGGGTGTCACCGAGGCTTGTGATTGGTAACCGCCTGTAACGGGGAGTGCCTGCCGGGTTAAAAAAACCCTTTTTCCCGCTTCAGGAATGCTTCAGGGGTGCTTCAAGGGCGCTCAGACGCGCTCCGCGCCATCGTCGTTGAAGGCCGTGAGGCGTGCCACGCGGAAGGTGCCGCGCAGCGATTCCAGCTCGCTCCGGTGCAGCATGGCCAGCCGGTTAAGGAAGCGCTCGCCCTTGGCCATCAGGTGGACCTCGACAATGCGGCGGTCATCCGGGTTGGCCTTGCGCTTGACCAGCCCGGCCGCCTCGCAGCGGTTGACCAGCGCGACCACGCCGTGCTGCTTGGCCTGCAAGCGCTCGGCGAGCTCGCCGATCGATGCCCAGTCCTTGCCGGCACAGCCGCGGATATGCAGCATCAGCAGGTATTGCTGCACGGTCAGCCCTTCGCTCTGGGCGGCATCTTCTGAAAACCGCAGGAAACGCCGCAGTTGGTAGCGAAAATCGGAAAGTGCCTCGAAATCCTGCTTGTCAAGCGGGGATTTGGATGCGGCAGGCTGGCGGGTCATAAGGGGCAGCGTCTGGGCGCTGGGGAACTTGGCTCGACGCTCATTATAGGGGCTGCCCCCAGCGGTTCCGCGGACGTGCGGCAGTGCCAGGTTCCGGGGCCAGGCCAGGGTTTCGACCTGCGCCGATGCGGGTATGGCAGAATCTGTGCGTTCGCAGACACTCCTGACTGCCGACATCACACTTCCACCGGAATCGAAACCGATGTTCTCGGAAATCGCCCTTTTCCTGCTCGATACCGTCTTCAGCTTGTTCGGCATGGCGCTGCTGCTGCGCCTGTGGATGCAATGGACACGGCTGCCCACGCGCAATCCCGTCTCGCAAGGCGTATTCCAGGTCACCGACTGGCTGGTGCGGCCCTTACGCCGGTTCATTCCCGGCCTTGGCGGCATCGACTGGGCCACCTTGATCGGCGCCTGGCTGACCGCCCTGGCGTTCCTGCTGCTGGTGCTGCTGGTCTCCGGCGCCGACCCGCTGACCTACCTGCCGCTGATCCTGCTGATCGCCGTGCTCAATGTGCTGAAGTGGGGCATCAGCATGGTGATGTGGGTCACGCTGCTGATGGCGATTCTGTCGTGGGTCAACCCGCACTCACCCGTTACGCCCGCCATCAACCACCTGACCGAGCCGCTGCTGCGCCCGATCCGCCGCGTGATTCCGCGCCTGGGCGGCTTCGATATCTCGCCGCTGGCGCTTTTCGTGATCGCGCAGATCCTGCTGATGATCATTGCCCGCCTTGGCGCGGGATTGTTCGGCGCGCGATTTGGCCTCTGAAGACATCTAAAGACCACTAAAGACCTCTGAAGGTCTTTGAAGGCCCCGCCGGCAAGGGATGTCTGTGGGTGCCCCGGGCCCAGGCCCGGGGCATTGTCCATAGTGACGAACAGTGTTTTGGTGATTGACGCTTTTTCCTGGGCAGATGTAGGCATACATTACAGCCAACGTGGAACACACCACGATATGCCCGAAGGAAGAAAAGCATCATGAAGACCCTCGCACAAACCCGCACCCTCGCCGTTTCCCTCCTCTGCGCCATCGGCCTGTCGATGGCCGCCGCCTCCGCGCACGCCAGTACGCCGGTTTCCGACCTGGCTCGCCTCGATGGCAGCATCGGCCGCACGGTCGACGCGTTCACCGACGGTGCCCGCAACGGCCCGCGCGACCCGTTCACCGATGGCGCCCGCAGCGGCCCGCGTGACCCGTACACCGACGGCGCGCGCGGCGTGAACGAGCCCCGCAGCAGCTTCAGCGACGGCGCCTGAACGCAACCTGGCATTCGCCAGGTGTGGAAGAGACAGTTAGATAGTCAGAGATAGTCAGCAAGTGCTCACGGTGTGAGCAACATTGTCAGCGCGGACATGGGCAGGCCTGCCAGCCGCCCACCCCCAACCGCAATGACCCCCACAGCCGCGCCAGCCCTCACGGGCCGGGCGCGGCTGCGTCGTTTCGGTCCTGCAGTTCGGAGGCCATCATGGCTTCCACCGCCTCCATGAAGACGCGTACCTTGCGCGGCTGCAGCCGGCGATCGGGCAGCAAGGCAAAGACCCGCAGCGGCGGCGGCGGGTAGTCCGGCAGCACCTTGACCAGCCGTCCCTGGGCGACTTCTGCTTCGCAATAGATCAGCGACAACCGGGCAATGCCAAGGCCGGCCAGGGCGCCCTGCAGCCGCAGCTCGGCGTTGGCGGTCTGCATGCGCGGCCGGATCGGTACCGCCACGCGCTCGCCATCGCGGGTAAATTCCCACATGCCGTCACCGGGCGTGGTCAGGGTTGGCAGGTTGGCCAGGTCTTCGGGCTGCAGTTGCAGCGGCAGGCCGGCGGCCAGCGCCGGCGCCGCGAACAGGCCTCGCTCCACATGATAGATGCGCCGCGCCACGGTCCCGGAATCGGGCAGGTCGGCATCGACCGCGACAAAGGCGACGTCGAATCCGTCACGAATGGGATCGACCATGCCTTGCGAGATCTCCACCTTCACGTCCAGTGCCGGGTGGGCCGCCAGCGTGCGGCAGATCACGCCGCCCAGTTGCTGGGCGCCAAACTCGTACGGCGCGGCGATGCGCAGCACGCCTTGCACCCGCTCTTCGCGCGCCAGTGTTTCCTGGCGGATCTCACGCAGCCGCGCGAACAAGGGCGCCACGTCGCGGTACACCGCGCTGCCGGCGTCGGTCAGGCGCATGCGCCGGGTTGTGCGCTGGAGCAGCTTGGAGCCGATGGCCGACTCAAGCCGCGCAACCGCCGCCGAGACCCGGGACTTGGGACAGTCGAGCTGCTCGGCCGCAGCCGTGAAAGTGCCTTGCTCCACCACGCAGCAGAAGGCTTCCCAATCGTTCCACTGGATTGTCTCGTTCACCAGGCGATGTTTCCTTTACAAGCTATGTTTCCCAAACGCGCGACATTATGCGCGCAGCGGGCGCGCCACTGGCGCGCGTCCCGCATTTCCTCTACCCTTTCGGCCTTTCCGTGTGTATTCGGCAATCAGCCGAACCAACCGATGGCCAGCCCTGCCGCTCCCGACAATTCCGACCACCCGGCCACGGATGCTTCCGTGGCGCCCGCCGCCGCGCCGGGCCCGGAGAAACCGAGCGATAGCTATGTGCAGTCCTTTGCACGCGGGCTCTCGGTCATCCGTGCCTTTGACGCGCAGCACCCCGCCCAGACGCTGAGCGAGATCGCGCAGGCCAGCGGCCTGACCCGCGCCGGCGCGCGGCGCATTCTGCTGACCCTGGTCGGCCTGGGCTATGTGCGCGCCGATGGCCGCCTGTTCCGCCTGACCCCCAAGATCCTCGACCTGGGCTTCGCCTACCTGACCTCGATGCCGTTCTGGAACCTGGCCGAGCCGATCATGGAGGCGTTGTCGCAGGAGGTGCGTGAAAGCTGCTCGATCTCCGTGCTGGACGGCACCGAGATTGTCTACGTGCTGCGGGTGCCAGCGCGCAAGATCATGACGATCAACCTGTCCATCGGCAGCCGGCTTCCGGCCTATTGCTCGTCGATGGGCCGCGTGCTGCTGGCCGGCCTGCCGCTTGAGGAGCTCGACCGGGTGCTGGGCGCTAGCGAACTGCGCGCCCGTACCAGCCGCACCGTCACCGATCCCGCCGAGCTCAAGGCCATCATCGCCGGCATCCGCACACGCGGCTGGGCCCAGAACGACCAGGAGCTGGAAGAAGGGCTGGTTTCGCTGGCCGCGCCGATCCGCAACCGTGCCGGCCAGGTCATCGCCGCCATCAATATCAGCGGCCAGGCCAACCGCACCAGCGCCGACGACATGGCCAGCAGCTTCCTGCCGCCACTGCTGGCCGCCTCCGAGAAAATCTCGAACCTGATCAGCCTGCGGAGCTGATGCGCCAGCGCGGTTAGCGCATGGGCGTTGCCGGCGTGGGCAGCTCGACGCTGCCGAACTCGGCCGAGCGGGTGCCCGGCAGCGGATGGTTGCTGGCACCGTGGTAGGCGAAGGCGACCGACAACTTGACCGCTTCGGAAACGTTCTGGCCCGCGCTGTGAAACAGCCGGCTGTCGAACAGCAGCACGTCGCCGCGTTCCAGGGCCAGCGGCCGCACGCCTTGCAGCATGGCCTGGCTGGCCGGATGCGACTCGATCAGGAATTCGGCCGCATCGAGCTGGCCGGGTTCGAGCGCGACGGTGTGCGAGCCGGGAATCACGCGCAGCACGCCGTTGCTCTCATCCTCCCTGCCCAGCGCCAGCCACACCGTCACCAGCTCCGGGCGAGCAAATGACCAGTAGCGGGTATCACGGTGCCAGCCGGTCTGGCTGCCATAGTGCGGATGCTTGGTCATCACGCAGTTGTGGTGAGCGAGAGTCAGGCGCACCGGCTCGCCCAGCAAGCTCGCCACCACCTGCCCCACCGCGGGATCGGCGGCCCATGCACGGAACGCATCGTCGCGCCCATAGGCCTGGCGCAAGCGCCGCACCGTGGCCCCTCCGACGGCGTCGCGGCTTGCGGGCGCGCCGGGATAGCCTAGCTCGGCTTCATATTCGACCGGCGCCGCCGCCGCGGCCAGTTGCGCGCGTGCAACCTGCTCGAGCTGGTCGCAGACCGCGGGCGGGGCAAAGCCGCGCAGCACGATATAGCCATCTGCGTGAAAGGCGCGGTTGAGTTCGTTCAAGTCTGCAGCGGTCGGGGCGATGGCCGAAGCGATGGAAGCGGTGGAAACCTTGGAAGCCGTGGAAGCCACTTTGGAAGCGGCACCCGGCGGGACAGCAAGCGGGGAGTTCATTGCAGCGGATGGGGGGTTGGCTGGGCCGACAGCTTCGATAATGCCAGAAGCCGGGCGAATCGGCGCGCCCCGCGTGTGTTGGGTGCCCGTTGCGTGCGCAAACAGACTGTTCCCGCGCCTAGGCGCGCCGCTACAATGGCCGGGTTCTCCCCCGACCCGCAGGCTCCACGTGACAGCTCGCCCACGCATCGTCGCATCGCTCTCCGAGGCGGAAGCCCAGCTTGGCCGCATCGTCCTGGGCAAGCCCCGGCAGATCCGGCTGGCGCTGGCCTGCATGCTGGCACGTGGCCATCTGCTGCTGGAGGACCTGCCGGGCGTGGGCAAGACCACGCTCGCCCACGCGCTGGCGCGCACGTTGGGGCTACAGTTCCAGCGCGTGCAGTTCACCAGCGACCTGTTGCCCGCCGACCTGATCGGCGTCTCCGTCTTCGTGCGCGACAGTGCGGAATTCCGCTTCCATCGCGGCCCCGTGTTCGCGCAGGTGGTGCTTGCCGACGAGATCAACCGCGCCACCCCCAAGACGCAGAGCGCCCTGCTGGAGGCGATGGCGGAGGGACAAGTCACCCACGACGGCGTCACCCATGCCTTGCCGTCCCCGTTCTTTGTCATCGCCACGCAGAATCCGCTGGACCAGATCGGCACGCACGCCTTGCCCGAATCGCAGCTCGACCGCTTCACCATGCGCCTGTCGCTGGGTTATCCCGATCCGGCTTTCGAGCGCGTGCTCTACCTCGGCGGGGCAGCGCCCGCGGCCGGCACGCCCGTGATGGATGCCGAGCAGGTGGCCGCGCTGCAGCAGGCCGCGGCCCAGGTCTATGCCGGCCCGGCGCTGGTGGACTACGCCCTGGCGCTGGTGCAGGCCACACGCGCGCACTCCGCCTTTGCCGCCGGGCTGTCGCCGCGGGCAGGCCTGGCGCTGCTGGCCTGCGCGCGCGCCTGGGCGCTGCTGCACCAGCGCGACAGCGTGCTGCCCGAAGACGTGCAGGCGGTCTTCATGCCAGTGGCGGGCCACCGGCTGCTGCCGTCCGGCGCAGCCGGCGGTGGCCAGGAGGCGCTTACCCGCCTGCTGGCTGACGTAGCCATTCCCTGACGCCCGATGGCACGCGGCCGGCCGTTTTCCTCGCCGGGCACGGCATCCCCGGCCGCGCCTGGCCCCAAGCGGCAGGCATGGGCGTCGCCACCCTGGCTGCAGCGCCGGCGCGCCCCCCGGCAAGGCGTGGTAACGCTCGACCGCCGTCACCTGTACATCTTGCCCACCCGGGCCGGCCTGGGCTTCGCGGTGTTGCTGATGGCCATGCTGCTGACTTCGCTGAACTACAACATCAGCCTGGGCTTCGCCCTCACCTTCCTGCTCGGCGGCATCGGCATGGCCTGCATGTGGCAGGCCTACCGCAACCTGCTCGACATGACGGTGGCCGGTGTCAGCGCGGCGCCAGCCTTTGCCGGCGAGCCGGCGGCATTCAGCCTGCGCATTTCAGGCAGCGACGCGCCGGTGCGCATCGGCGTGGAGGCGAGCCTGCCGGCCCAGGCCGGCGCGCTGCCTGCCCGCCTGAGCCTGGCACGGGATGCCTCCGGCCAGCTGATCTTGCACATGCCTACCAGCCAGCGCGGCTGGCTGGCGCTGCCGCGCGTCACGCTGTCGAGCCGTTTTCCGCTGGGCCTGTTCCGGGTGTGGAGCTATGCCGACCTGCCGCTGGCCGCGCTGGTCTACCCAAGGCCGGAACCTGGCGCACCGCCTCTGCCTTTTGCCGCGCAGCCCGACGACGATGGCGCGGCGTCCTTGCCCTCGGACGATGGCACGGATCAGTTGCGGCGCTACCGCAGCGGCGATCCGCTGCACCGCATCGCCTGGAAACATAGCGCGCGTACCGGCCGCTGGCTGAGCCGCACCGGCGAGGCCGGCAGCCTGCCGACCTGCTGGCTGGACTGGCAGGCCCTGCCACAACAACTCGGCATCGAGGCGAGGCTATCGCGCCTGTGCGCCTGGGTGGTGGCCGCGGGCGACACCATGGAAATCGGCCTGCGGCTGCCTGGGGTCGATATCCCGCCCGGCCGCGGGGGCGCGCATCGCCGCGCCTGCCTCGAAGCCCTGGCCCTGTGGCCGGGACGCGCAGGTCAAGCCCCGCCGGAAAGCACACCGTGAAGCTGCCACCGCGCCCCCTTGCGCACGAAGAGCATGGCCTGCTGCTGAGCCAGCTGGCACTGGTGCTCGCGCCGCAGGCGCGCAGCCTGCCGGTGACCATCAGCGTCTTGCTGGTCTTGCTGCTGGCGTGGCGCTGGCTGTTGTGGCACCAGCGCGCGCCGCTGCCCTCGCGCCTAATGCTCGGGATCATCGCGGGACTGGTGATGCTGGTGGCCGCCGCACTGGTCTGGCAGGCCGGCGGCAACATGGGGCGCGACCTGTCGGTGGCGCTGCTGGGCGCCTTCGTCGTGCTCAAATTGCTGGAGTGCCGGGTGCTGGCCGATGCCACGCTGGTTACCCAGCTGTGCTTTTACCTACTGCTGAGCCTGTACCTGTTTGACCAGCCGTTCTGGCTGGCCTTGTACAGCCTTGCCATTGCCGCCTGGCTGCTGCGCAACTGGCTTTTCCTGGGGCATCCCGAGGCGCGCGGCTATCTTGCCGTGTGGCCGTTGCTCGGCCGCCTGACGCTGATCGGGCTACCCTGGGCGCTGCTGCTCTTTGTCTTGTTTCCGCGCCTGGATCGTCCACTGTGGCGGCTGCCGCAAGCCGAGGCCGTGGCCACTACCGGCATCAGCGACACCATGAGCCCGGGCAGCGTGAGCCGGCTCACCCAGTCGACCGAAGTCGCACTGCGCGCCGACGTGCAAGGCGGTCCGTTGCCGGCCAGCGCCCTGTACTGGCGCGCGCTGGTGCTGTGGCAATTCGATGGACAGACCTGGCGGCCATCGCCACTGCGGCAGCGGCGCGCGCAGCCGGCGCCGGGCTTGCCGGCGGCCAACGACACGGCTGCGGATGCCGGGCCTGGCGAAACGGTTGGCAACGCCTCGGCCAACGGGATCGTCAACTACAGCATCACGCTGGAGCCCAACCAGCACGCGTGGCTGTTCCTGCTCGACCGTGGCCAGGCGATTGCCCCCGGCGCCGGCGCGGTGATCAATGCCGACGGGGAGTTTTTTACGCGCGACCCGGTGGACCGGCGCCTGCGCTACCGCGCGCGTTCGGCTCCCGCCGCAGCGCAGCCTCTCGATCTGGCGACGCGAGAGCTGGCGCTGGCATTGCCGCCGGGCAACCCGCGCACGCGGGCACTCGCCGCCGCGTGGGCGGAGCAATACCCGGATCCCGCCCAGCGGGCGCAGGCCGCGCTGCGGCTGTTTGCCGCCGCGCCGTTCAGCTACACGCTCTCGCCTTCGCCGCTTGGCCACGAGCAGGTCGACAGTTTCCTGTTCGACACGCAACGCGGCTTTTGCGAGCATTACGCCAGCAGCTTCGTGTTCCTGATGCGCGCGGCCGGCGTGCCCGCGCGCGTGGTCACCGGATATCTCGGCGGCGAGTACAACCCCATCGGCGGCAACTACATCGTGCGGCAGGCCGATGCCCACGCATGGGCGGAAATCTGGCTCGAAGGGCGCGGCTGGGTGCGCGTCGATCCCACCAGCGCGGTGGCGCCAAGCCGGGTCGAGCGCGGCATCGACGCCGCACTGGAGGCCAGCGAGATCGAAGCGCTGCACGCGATGCGAGCCTCGGGCTGGCTGCGGAACCTGCGCTGGGGCATGGACGGCATGGTCTACACCTGGCAGCGCTGGGTATTGCAATACGATCGCGGCCAGCAGGCCCGCCTGATGCAGCAGCTCGGCATCGGCGACAGCGTGCCGCAAGTCCTGCTGGGTGGACTGGCGGCGCTGAGCCTGCTGGCGCTCCTGCCGCTCGTGCTCAAGCGCCGCCGGATCGATCCCGTGCAAGCCGCCTACGCACGCTTCTGCCGCCAGCTGGCACGCCGCGGTTGCGTGCGCGCGCCGTCCGAAGGGCCGCAAGATTTTGCAGCGCGGGCCGCGCGCGCCCTCCCGGCTGCCGCGCTGGCAGTGCGGGACTTCAGCGATCGCTACACCAGGCTGCGCTACGGCCGCCTGGCGCCGGCGCAGCACTCGGCCGAGCTTGCCGGGCTGCGCCAAGCGCTGCGGCGGCTTTGCCGTCACCTTGCTCGCTGAGCATAGCGAGCGCCGGGAGGCATCAGCGCCCTGACTTGTTTCAGATGATATAATTGCGTTTGTAATTATATTGCCGGACCGGCTCCGTTGCTCCGGCATCACCTGACTCCCCGCCATGTCCTTCGAAGACCGCATTGACCGCTTCTGCGCGGGCCATCCGGAAGCACCGCGCGACCTGATCCTGGCGTCCCGGCTGCTCATGCGCACCGCACGCCTGCTGCGCAGCCACATCGATCGCGCGCTAGCGGCCTTCGAGCTGGACCTGCAGCAATACCTCGCCATCAGCCTGCTCGCCACCGACGACGACCAGCCCAGCCTGCCATCCGAGCTCGGCATCACGCTCGACGCCACGCGCACGCAGATGACCCGGCTGATGGACGGCCTCGAAGCGCGCGGCCTGGTGCGCCGGCACACCTCGGCGCAGGACCGCCGCAGCACCGAGCTGGTACTGACAGCCGCCGGCCACCGCATGCTGGAGCGTGCCGCCCCGGCCGTGCATGCGGCCTACGCCGAAGCCTGGGGGCCGGTAGGCGAAAGCGGCCTGGCCGCTGCCACGCGTGCGCTCAACCGGATGCACCAGAACCTGCTGACGCTGGAACCATGAAAACCGTGTCTGCCTTACGGCCGCTGCGGCTCGGGCTGCGGTGGCTGCGCCTGCTCAGCCACCGGCAGCGCCAGACCCTGGTGATGTTGCTGCTTGCGCTGGCCACCTCGGTGGAGTTCCTTGAGAACATCATGTTCGTGTTCGCATCGAGCCATATCGTTGGCGGCGTCGATGCCGATCCGCGCAGCTTCGCCCTGGTCCAGGCCGCGTACGCGGTGGGCAGCATGTTGATGATCCTCAAGCAGCAGTGGCTGGCGCAGCGCTTTGGCTATCGCTACTACCTCACCGGCGCGCTGCTGATCTTCATGGCGGGCACGCTGGCGGCGGCCACCAGCCATTCGCTGCCGCAGCTGGTGGGCGCGCGCTTTGTGCAGGGCGTGGGCGGCGGGGCGCTGTTTACCAGCTGCCGCATCTTGGTCAATGTGATGTTCGCGCCGGCCGACCGGCCACGCGCTTCGCGCATCTTCATGCTGGGGATCTTTGCCGCCTCCGCGCTGGCGCCCGCCATGGCAGCCGAGCTAATCGACCGTGGCGTGTGGCAGGACGTGTTCTACGGCGTGCTGCCCTTCGCCGCGCTGGCAACGCTGGGGGCGTGGCTGCTGCTGCCAGACGCCGAGCCGCGCGAGGACGATCCCGGCCCCGCGCTGGGCCCGCTGCTGCTATTCGGCGCGGCGGTGGTGACCCTGCAGGCCGCCATGACGGAGGCGCGCTTCGATATCTTCTCGCACCCACTGCGGCTGGCGCTGATCTGCGCGGCGGGTGTCGGACTGCTGATGGGGTTTCTCTGGCAGCAATGGCATCACAGCACGCCGGTGCTCCATCTGCGCGCGCTGCGCAATCCGGTCTACCTGACCGGGCTGGCCATGTATTTTGTTTACTACCTGATCAGCAACCTGAGCAGCTACGTGTTCCCGATCTACGCCGAGCAGGCGCTCGGGCTGCCGCTGGCGACCACCGGCTGGCTCAACACCTTCGCCGCCACGGTCAGCCTGGCCGGCATCTTCGTCTACCTGCGCCTGGCCCCAAAACTGCCGCACAAGAAGCCGCTGATGGCAAGCGGCCTGCTGCTGATGGCCGGGGCCGCGTGGTGGTTTTCGTCGATGCCGCCCAACGCTGGCCCGTCGGCGCTGGCGTGGGGACTGGTGGGCAAGGGCCTGTTTGGCGTGATGGTCATCATCCCGATTGCCGGACTCACCTTCCGTTCGCTGGCAGGCGACGATTTCGCCCACGGCTACCGCAGCAAGAACCTGCTGCGCCAGATCGCCGCGTCCTTCGCGTCCGCGCTTGGCGCCGTGCTTTTGCAGAACCGGCAGTTCGCGGTACACACGAGCCTGACCGGCGCCCTTGGCCAGCACACGGCAGAGACGCAGCAGTGGATGGCGGCCGCCCAGGCAGCCTTGAGCGCGCGTGGGCTGGATCCGGGCCATGCCTATCAGGCCGCGCTGGCGCAGCTTGCCGGCCTGGTCGATACGCAGGCCAGGCTGATTGCCTGCGAGGATCTGTATCGGCTGATCGCGGCGCTTGCGCTGATGGCTGCTGTCTTTATGCTGGCGCAACGCCGTCTCGATTGAAGCGCGCTTGCTGCAAGACTGGGAGTTGGATGCCGGGGCGCGGGCAGATCTGTCTGCCGCACAGGCTACGCAGTGTCGGCCCGAGGGGCTGGAGCAGCGTGTTGGATCTGGTAAATCTGGCTGAATCTGGCTGGCATGCCGGAGCGGATCGCTCCGGGGAGTCGCGGCGCGGGGCGCGCGCGGCTGTCGCTTTCCGGGAAAGCGTCGGGTCGGCTAGTTAATCGGTTCTAGTCAGAACAGAGCGAGCTGGCGCATGCCAAAGCCGATGGTTTCTTCCACGCGCATGCGGGCGTGAGCGAGCGAGCCCTCCGCACCGGAGTAATTGCCTGCGGCCCAGTGATAGACCACCGGCATGTCGCCGCGATCGGACAGGCGAACTTCGCCCAGTTTCTCGCCGCGCTCATTGCGGTAGAAATGCGAACGGTAGCCACGCTCCCAGTGCGGGGCTTCGGCTTTCTTGCGTCGGCGCGGGGTGGGCGAGGCTTGCGGCAGGCGCCGCGCTCTCTCGGTACCCGTGGTCGCGGACGCGCGGGTGAAATCCAACTGCATAGACTTCCTTGTGTCATCGAGTCTGCAGGACAATTTCGCATTAATGGCCCAGGATGGTCAAGGCCGTTACTGCGTGTCCTGCTTCGCAGTCGAGATGATACCTGTTACCGCGCGTTCTGGCAGCCCTATTGCACCGGAATTCGGCGTCCACTAAGGCTTGGCGGGCCGACACGTATACCTTCGCGCCGGCCCGTCCGCCATTTATGCCGAGGTTAACTCGGGGTTAACTTCGCGGTTAACTCCCTGGCTAACTCCGTGGCCGGCTTTGCCGTTAACCCAGGTCCAGTGGGATAAAGATACGGGCATCGTCACGTTGCACCAGCAGTGCAACCTGCTTGCCAGACTTCGCTACCAGGGCCCGCAACTGCTCCGCCGAGCTGATCGGCGTGCCGTTGATGGACAGGATGACGTCACCCGGCTGGATGCCCACCTTGGCCGCCGGGCCTGCGACATCTTCGACCACCAGCCCGCCGTCGATCCCGCTGTCGCGCTTCTCGGTCGGGCTCAGCGGGCGAACCGCCAGGCCAAGCTTGCCGCCGGCGTCATTGGCGGGGGTCTTGCCAGCGATTGCCGCATCCTTGGCCGTGCCGACCTTCACCGTCAGGGTCAGGGGCTCGCCCTTGCGGATCACCTTCAGCGAAGTCTGCGTGCCCGGCGCAATGTCGGCCACATGCTCAGGCAAGTCGCCCGAATGGTCGATCACGTCGTTGCCAAGCTGCACGATCACGTCGCCCGGTTTGAGGCCGGCCTTGGCGGCCGGGCTGTCCGGCTCCACCGAGTTGACCAGCGCCCCGCTAGGCTTGGGCAGGCCGAACGATTGCGCCAGGGCCTGGTTGATCTCCTGCACGCCGATGCCGAGACGGCCGCGCGTGACCTTGCCATGCGCCACCAGCTGCGCCTGCACCTTGGTGGCCACGTCGATGGGAATCGAGAACGACAACCCCTGGTAACCGCCGGTCTGGCTGTAGATCTGCGAATTGATGCCGATCACTTCGCCCCGCTGGTTGAACAGAGGGCCGCCCGAGTTGCCGGGATTGACCGCGACATCGGTCTGGATAAACGGCACATAGGTGTCATCGGGCAAGGAGCGCGATTTCGCGCTGACGATGCCGCCGGTGACCGTATTCTCGAAACCGTAAGGCGAGCCGATGGCCAGCACCGGCTCACCCACGCGTACGCGCGAGGGGTCGCCCAGGCGCACGGTCGGCAGATCCTTGGCGTCGATCTTGATCACTGCGACGTCCGTTTGCGCATCCGCGCCCAGCACCTTGGCCTTGAATTCGCGGCGGTCGGTCAGTTTGACCGTCACCTCCTGAGCGCCGTCCACCACGTGCGCATTGGTCAGGATCAGACCCTCGGGGCTGACGATAAAGCCCGAGCCAAGGCCACGCACAAGTTGCTGCTGGCCATTCTGCGGTCCCTGGAATTGCGGGCCGAAGCGCTTGAAGAACTGGAACAGGGGATCATCCGGGTCCATGCCCTGCGGCACTTGCGCCGAAGCGTGCTGGGCACGCGCCGTAACACTGATATTGACCACCGCCGGACCGTACTGGTCGACGATGCTCGAGAAATCGGTGGGCGCGGCCACGGCCAGCGGCTGGGCCGAGGCCGTCACGGGCGCCTGGGCGGCATATCCCGGCGTGATCACTTCCTTCTGCAGATAGGCATACCCCCCGGCAAGAGCGGCCAGGGCAGCAATGCCAATGGCGGAGCGTGCAAGCGTCTGGCGAATCATGGCGTTTTCCTTTCTTGGTTACCTCAGGCGTCCGGGCTATCTGGACGCGACAGGACCATCCTAAAGGCCGATCCTTAAACCAGACTTAAGGAAGCGTAGAAGGCACTGTCGGGATCAAGAAGGGTGCCACCGATGCGGGGTATTCAAGGTGCGAGGATATTGCTCAAGCCAGGATCGACGGCTGAAGCATCGGGCATCTCTGTCGCCAATTGCGCGCAAAAACTCCGCTTCTGCGCGGAAGTCAGCCGCTTCGCCGCCGCTTCAGCTTTTGAGGCTTCCGAGCGATTGTCGAAGCGCTGCCAGCCCAGGATCCTGACTGGCTTGCGCGATCGCGTATATTTAGCGCCCGTTCCTGCCAGATGCTGGGCGAAGCGCCGCTCCACATCCGTGGTGATACCGGTGTAGATCGTGTTGCCCTCGCATTCGAGCAGGTAAAGAAACCACGGGGCTTCGCCGTCAGCTGGCATTCGAAATGAGCTAGAAAAGGGGAGGCAAGATGGCCGGAGCGGCAATTATGCTTGCTGCCATCACTTTTCGCAGCCGCAAAAGCAAAACCCCCCAGTACTTTCGTACTGGGGGGTTTCAAGGGAGAGCCTGGCGATTACCTACTTTCACA